>NZ_CALKTT010000029.1 GCF_937997535.1 uncultured Campylobacter sp. | reverse complement strand
CGGCGTCATCCACTCGATACCAGCACCCGTGCTATAGCGCTCCTCCTCGTTCCAGTCATGATCGCCGATCATTCCGTAGTCAAAAAACGTTACAAAGCGCATTTTAAGCCTATCAACTACCGGAAAGCTTAGCTCAAAGGAGTTATTGAAGCTCTGCATACCGCCCGTTTCGATATAGCGGCAATTATTTGCATTTAAGCAGATCTCTTTTTTCGGGATACTGCGACCTTCGTAGCCTCTAATGCTTTTCATTCCGCCTAAGAATAGCTTTTCGTTGATAGGGATTTTTTTATTACCTTCCCACATATAGCCCGTTGCAGCTTTGTATCTAAAGATAATGTCGTGATCTATATAATCTCGCAAGCCAAAGTAGTAGTTAAACGACCCTCGCGCCTTGGTGTAGTCCATATCGCCGCCAAGACCCGCGTATTCTAAGCTAGCACTTGCGATCATACCGCTTCTTGGCAAGTAATAATCATCGGTGCTGTTGTATGTAATAGACGGGATGATCGAGCTTTTTAAATTCTTGCCATCTAGATAGCCCGCTTTGGCGTAATATTCGTTTAAGCCCTTAATCTCGCTTTTTTCTAGATAATATGTAAGGCTTACGTCGGTATTGCGCCCAATCTTGCGACCGCCCGTGATTGAAAATCCGTAAGATTTCTCATCGTAATCGTCCCAGTCGTAATCGTTGGCAAAGATCGATCCGCCCAAGCTATACTCAGAATCAAACACTCTAGGATTGGTTAAACTCAAACGCCCACTTAGCTGATCGTCGCTCTTTTCGACCGAAAATGCGCCGTGAAGGCCGGTGCCGAATACGTTACGATCACTGATACCGCCGCTAAGTAAAATTCCATCCTCGCTGCCATATCCGATACCACCCGTGATAGAGCCTGTAGGAGCTTCTTTGACTGCGACTTCAAGATCGATCTGATCGTTAGAAACGCGGTTTTCTTTAATCTCAACCTCATCGAAATATCCCGTGCGTTTTAAAGAATTTAACGAATCGTTGTAGTCGGTTTTGCTATATAAATTTCCCTCGGTCAGATACATCTCGCGGCGGATGACCTTATCCTCGGTCTTATCGTTGCCCGAAATCGTTACGTTTCTAATATAGACTTTATCCTCTGGGATAACCTGATACGTGATAGCAACCGTGCGAGCTTCTTTGTCCTGCTTAGTCTTAGGCACAATACGCACATAGGCGTATCCCTGATCCGCGACTAAAGTCTCTAGCGTATTCATATCGCGGCGCAAACGCTCGGAATTCATTGTATCGCCCTTTTGAAGCTTAAAATCGTCCAAAACTTTTTCTTTATCAAGCTTGATTATATCTGCAGGATACTCGATATCTACGGAGCTTACGGTGTATTGCTCGCCCTCGCTGATGTAGTAGGTAAGATCGGCAGTGTAATTATCCATATCGGCATTAAGTAGTGGCGCCGAAACCTGCGCGTCTAAGTAGCCTTTTTTATAATATTCTTCTTGAATTCTATTTGCGTCGTTAGGAAGCTCGGCGGTTTTTACCTTGCCGTCGTTAAAGCCCCACATCCAGCCCAGCATCTCGCGTTCTTTATTGGCGACGGATGGCTCTATATCGTCATAATCGAGCTTGTCTGCGCCTACTAAATTTACCTTATCGATGATGATATTTTCGCCGCGATTTACCTCGATCGTTAGTAAGATGACCGATTTATCGTCGTTTATCGGCTTTGGATAAAATTCCACCACGGTGTCGAAAAAGCCCTTGACTTCGTAGTATTGCTTGATGCGGGTCTCCGCTTTTTTAGCAGCTACCTCGTCGTAAACCTGACCCGGACGCAAGCCGATGAGCTCGTTTATCTTATCGCGATCATTGGTAACTACGTTTTTGATCTCGACCTTAGCGATAGTCGGTTTTTCGGTTACGTTGATAGTGACCGCGCCGCCTTGTTCGCTGATATAAACGTCGCTGAAATAGCCCTGCTCAAATAGCTTCGAGATCGCAGCATTGGTGTTCTCGCCGTTAAGCTCATCGCCTACCTTAAGTCCTGAAATTTGCTGTGCGACCTGTGGAGAAAGATGCCTAAGACCTTCAAATTTAATGGATTTGATCTGTGCGGCGCACGCCACGGAAATCCCGCCTACTAAGAGTAAAAAAACGCTTTTTTTCATAAAATTTTACCTAAAAACGAAAATAATTTGCGTATAATACCACATTAAAATTAAAACTTGCATATATCAAAAAGGAATTTTATGAAGATAGGAATTATCGGTCTGGGTCTCATCGGCGGCTCTCTTGGGCTATGTCTAAAAAGCACCAAAATCATTAGCGCCGTCTATGGCTGCGACATCAGCCGCGAAAACGAAAAAGAAGCTCTGAAACTTGGGCTCGTGCATGAAATTTTAAGCCTAGAGCAAATGAAGCAAAGCTGCGACGCGATCTTTCTTGCAATCCCCGTGGAGGCAATTATTGAGACGTTGCAAAAACTAAGCGACTGCAGAAGCGAGACGACGATCATCGATCTGGGAAGCACGAAATTTAAAATTTTGCAAAACTGCCCTCCGCAGATCAGACGAAATTTCATCGCAGCTCACCCAATGGCTGGTACCGAAAACTCCGGCCCGCAAGCGGCATTTAAAGAGCTTTTAAACGGCGCAGTAGTCGTTATCTGCGACGATCATGGTGCGGATGAAGTGCATATCAAACGAGCGGTCGAAATTTTTTCGTTCGCGGGGATGAAGATCGTATTTATGGACGCAAAAAGCCACGATCACCACGTAGCGCTCATCTCACACCTGCCGCATGCGATCAGCTACTCGCTCGTAAACAGCGTACTAAAAGAGGAAAATCGCCGCAACATCATAAATTTAGCCGGCGGCAGCTTCTCGGGCATGAGCCGTATCGCCAAGAGCTCGCCGCAGATGTGGGTCGATATTTTCAAGCAAAACCGCACGAACCTCTTAGGCGCGATCGATGCTTTTAAAAATGAGCTTGAAATTTGCGTGCAGATGATTCGTGACGAGCGCTGGGACGAGCTTGAGGCGTGGATGTATGAAGCGCGCAAGCTAAGGGATATTATTTAAAATTTCAGCGCGACCTGACTGCGCGACGGGAGCTGCAAGAACGCGCCTTTAAATTCTAAAATTTCGCCTTCAAATAGCCTGCGTAATTCAAACAGCCCGCTTAAATTTAAATTTTAATCCGCGCTATCCCGACACAAACTCAAAAATCTATGCATTCCTGCGTGAAAATTTTCTTTGAGGGAAACTCCAGCGCGCAAAGCCTCGCCTTCTCGCCCCAGTGCTTTTTATAAACACAGCCCAGATCGATATTTGCGCTAAATTCCGTAATGACGGGCTTTTTTACCGGCGTGTGCCCGTAGACGTTAAAAATTCCATCATTCACGCTATCATCTCCGCGCCCGCTTAGCACGTGAGCGGCAAAGCTTTTCGCACGCTCTGCATCGTGTCTAATCCCCCACGCGCGACCCACTGCGGAATGCGATACGACGAGCGCGCGACCGCTTTCATCGCGCAAATCATACTCGAGGTAAATCGGCAGCCGCGAAACAAACCGCAGATGCTCCTTGCATTGCTTCACGCCTCCGTGACGATAATACGACGCTAGCGTCGCCTCACCGCCGTTATTAAATAGCCAGCTTTCGTCCAGGCTAGAAAACGCGTAAGGGTCATTTGAGCTCGTAAATTTGCCCGTCTTTGCGCACCTTAGTGCAGTTTTTGCGTTGCCCACAAAGCGCTTTTCGTGATTGCCCATCACCGCGTCATATCCGCGAGTGCGCACTAGCTCAACCACATCCGCACTCGCAGGACCTCGGTCGATCAGATCGCCAACGAAGCAAATTTTGCTATCAAATTTATGCGGCAGCTGTTCTATTAACGCCAAAAGCGATCTGTAGCAGCCGTGCACGTCGCCGATGATGTAGATATTTTCCATAATTTTTCCTTAAATTTTAACGCCCTCGCCTTTTAACGCGCGGGCTGTGATTGTAAGCGGTAGATAAAAGCTCTGCGCTAAATTTTAAAATTTCGCGCGCTAGGACTTGGACGGATAAGCCCGCTTTAGGACCTCAGCTACGACGATCATAAAAAGAACGATAGATATTAATGCGCTAAGCAATGCGGAATAGAAGTCAACAAGGTGTGTATCCGAAATGCAAACGGCCGCAATTATTATCCCTAAATATGGCGATAGTATCCAAATCGCCACGATCGGCAAAAACAGATTGACGAAAAAATTCACAAGCCTATCAAAATCCTTTAGCTTTTTGGCAAGCACCGCGCAAACCCCGCAAAAAGATATCCACAAAAATATGAAATATACGCACTTCTGCTGTAGCCATTCTATGGGATCGTCATCCCAGACGCTAGACGTGTCAAAAATCCGCCATACCACAAAATCGCCCAAGCTCGAAATATTCATCAAGCAAAAACCCATCGAAAACGCGCAGGCTATAATTTTTAAAATAATCATCAGAGTTCCTAAAATTCTAAATTTAGCTAAAAAATTCCTCGATCAGCCGAGTCATTTCGCTCTCGGTGGCGACGTGGTTGATCTGCTCGCGAAAGCTTGCAGCGTTTTCGCGCCCCTTGGAGTATTCGTGCAGATGCTTGCGAAATATCGCTACGCCGCGCATGCCGTAGTGGCTAAGCATTTGAGAGAAATGATAGAGCACGACTTCCCTTTTTAGCGCGTCACTTGCCTGTTCGCCCATTTTGATCTCGCGAAAGATCCACGGCCTACCGATGACCGCGCGACCGATCATCAGCGCGTCCGCACCGCTAAGGTCTCGCACTGCGAGCGCATTGGCGGAGTTTATGTCGCCGTTTGCGATCACTGGGATTTGCAGCGCGCGTTTGGCTCTTGCGATCGCGCCGTAATCCACCGCCGCGCTGTATCCGCCCGCTCTGGTGCGCCCGTGGATGGCGATAAAATCGGCTCCGGCGCTCTGTACGGCACGCGCGATATTTTCGATATCCACGGCGCCAAAGCCCAGCCGCACCTTCGCACTCGTAAATTTTTTATTCGAATATTTTTTGATCGTCTCAACCAGGCGCGATAGGCGCGGCAGATCAAGCAGCAGCGCCGAGCCGGCACCCTGCTTCACGACTTTAGGAACCGGACAGCCGCAGTTTAGATCGATACCGTCGATACCGTCAAATTTATTGATGAGCAGAACCGCCTTTTTTATGATTTCCGCATCGCTGCCTGCGATCTGCACGAAAAATGGGGTTTCGGCGGCGTTTTTTTCGAGCATCTTTAGCGTCTTTTCGCCCTCGAAAACAAGGGCGTTTGCGCTTATCATCTCGCTTACGGTCGCGTCGCAACCGAATTTTTTCACTACGCCCCGCAGTGGCGGATCCGAGAAGCCCGCCAAAGGCGCCAAAAATAGAGGGTCCCTTTTAAAAAAATCTTCCGTCATTTTAAATTTCTCATTTTGATTTCGTTTGAATTTAAACCTTTAAATTTAATACCGCAGCGCTTGCAGCGGGTTTTGCCGCGAGCTTTAAATTTTAAATTTCATAGGCTACGTATTCGCATTTAGGCGCGAATTTTATTTTTAAGCTTGGCTAATTTACGTGGCGGCAAAAACGGCAGTAAGAATGATCGCCACCAATTTTATTTGCGCGGCGAACCCAGCAAGCAGCTTGCAAAACGCCGCACGGATTTTAAAATTTCAGCACTTTTATTCAGCTAGCAAGTCTTGCGCTTTATGTTTAAATTCTAAATTTCATCGCATAAATGCAAAACCCGTTTACACGCGCACTACGCAAGCAAATCTTTTAAATTTTACCACTTGCGCGCATTAATTCTTTCGATAAATTCTAAAATTTTAAATTTGCGAGAGTTAGAATTTTACCCGCACTTTAAAATTTATCGCGCAGGCTGCGTTTAATAGACGCAAAGAGCTTAAAGGCAGCCTCTCTTACCCGCATAAAACGAACTCGTAAAATTACCGAGCTAAAATAACAGCGACGCAGGGACGTTTTTGCCGTTGTCTCGCAAAAATAGCAGAATTTTAAACTTCTCAAACTCGTCGCCGTCGGCGAGGCTTAGCTGCTCTCTAAACTCGTCAATCATGCCAAGCTCATATAGCGCGTACAGATATGCCTCGGTCGCTTCTTGATTCTCGTTTTTGAGCCGCTCGAAAAAGGCTTTGTATTGCTCTGGAGCGAGATGATTTTTTAGCTTTTTGGCAAAGCCGATAAAATCCTGCTCGTTAAATTTTTCATTATTTACGAGATCGAAAAGCTCCTCGCTGCTGATCTCAAAGCTCGCGTCATTTACCGCGCGATCCACTAAAATAGTTACCTCGGCTATATCTTGAGGAATTTTATAGGCCTTGATCTTATCGTAGCTTCCTTTGGCAAGCGCTACGGCATAGGCTTTTTTAGTGATATTTTCGCTATAAATGCCCTTGGTTTTTAAAATTTCATACGCATACGCAGGCTCGGCGTCGAGGCGGTTGAGTTCGTTTTGCAAAAATAGTCCGTTATCTTTAGGAAGTTTATATTTTCGCAGATCCGCCACTTCGCCGTTTTTAACCTTCTCAATAACGCCTATGACCTCTTTTAGATCCTCATTTTTGACATCTATGCCGGTGCTATCGTACCACGGAGATAAAATTTTAGTAAGCTCGCTCGGGTCTTTAAAATACTCGGTTTTAAAGTCTTTATTGGTATCAAGACCCAGCAAAACCTCTTTACTCATCGCATCGTATGCGCTTAGATCCTTTGCGATCGCCCTTTTTGTGCGATAAAAAGCAAAGCTATGAAAAACGATATGAAAAATCGCCAAAATCATATATAAAATTAACGGCAGTACGATCCACACCGCCACAGGAAGCGTAAGCGTAAAACCGAAAAGCCCCAGTGTATAGCTACTGCTTTGCTGCGTAAAAACTAAAATCGCGACGATTGCGATATAGACGATCGAATATAAAAAGAATTGCTTGGTTTTCATAGCTAACTCCTATTTTGCTTTTCCGCCTGTTCCTTGCACGAAATGCACAATCTCGCCTCTGGATTTACCTTAAGACGCTCTAAACTTATCTGCTCGCCGCAGCTCTCGCAAAGCCCATAAGTGCCGTTTTCGATACGTTTAAGCGCGCTTTCGATCTCTAAAAATGCCTTTTGTTGATTAACATTGAGCGAGTATTCGATGCTTAAATCCGTATTCATACTCGCTACGTCAAAATCATCCGCAGCTTTATTTTCGCGCAATTCCGAAATTTCATTTACAGAGCTATTAATATTGGCGATGAGTTGCTCTCTTTTTTCTTCTAAAATTTTCTTGTAAAATTTCAACTCGTTTTTCTTCATTACTTCCCTTTATTTGTGATATGGATGGTTTGCGTTAATGCACAATGCGCGAAAAATTTGCTCAAAAAGCAAAAGTTTAGCGATTTTATGCGCTAACGTAAGCCTGCTAAGACTGATTATTTTATCGGCTTTTGCCTTAAAATTTTCACTAAGCCCATAAGCGCCACCGATGAAAAATGACACGCTACTTTTATCCTTTAGCATACTCGCAAATTCCATGCTATCTAGCTCCTGTCCGCACTCATCCAAAGCTACGACGTATCCGCTAAGGCGCGGCAGATAAATTTCATCGTACGCCATAAGTGCGAGCTCGCGAGACGCGCTCTGGGCACGAGCGATATTAGCATTAAAAAACGTCTCATCTCGCACCGCGGCAAATTTAGCCGCCATTTTTTTATAATCGCTTATCGCGCCTGCGAACTCGTCCGCGCCCTTTTGGATGGAATTTACCGTTATCTGCACTACTCTTCGCTTCCCTCTTCGTGCAGCGATTTGTCACTCGTGTCGTCAATCTGCACGGCGTTTTTGCTAAGCACGTTGATTATATCGCTTAGATACTGCCTCATCTCGGCTCTAGGCACGATCGCATCAATTAATCCATGCTCAAGCAGAAATTCCGATCTTTGAAAGCCCTCGGGCAGATCCGCGCCGATAGTTTGCTTGATGACGCGCTGTCCGGCAAAGCCGATGAGAGCGCCGGGCTCTGCGATGATAATATCTCCCAGCCACGCAAAGGACGCGCTCACGCCGCCCATCGTAGGATCGGTAAGAACGGAGATGAAAGGAATTTTATGCTCGGATAAAATTTTAAGCGCGGCAGAGGTTTTACTCATCTGCATCAGCGAAAAGGTGCTTTCTTGCATCCTCGCGCCGCCGCTTGCGCTTACGATGATTAGCGGCTCGTTTTTATCGAGGCTACGCTTTACGGCACGCACGATCTTTTCGCCCTCCACGGAGCCCAGGCTTCCGCCCATGAAGTTAAAATCAAACACCACGAGCTGAATTTTTTGGCGACTTATGGCGCCCTCGCCCGCGATCACTGCGCTAAGCCTGCCCGTTTTTTCTTTGCTCTCGGAGATGCGCTTTTTGTAGGATTTTTTATCGACGAATTTTAGCGGATCAACGGGCTGCAAATTTTTATCGAACTCCACGAACGAGCCTTCGTCGCAAATCAGATTGATGCGAGCCTGCGCGTCAAAGCGAAGATGATAGTTGCACTTCGGGCAAACGCTATGATTTTGCTCGACCTCTTTGCTATACATCAGTGCGCCGCATCCCGGGCACTTTATCCAGTGCGTAGGAGCTTCGCTCGGCGCAGGTTGCGTCCTACGTATTTTTGAAAATAGATCTCCAAAATTCATATGATTTCCTTTAAATTCTATGAAATGAAACTTCTGATTATAACCTAAAATTCTTTATTTAAATTTATATATGAATTTCGCTAAAATAGGAAAATGCAAGGATTTATATTAAAAACGACCAAGGTTAGGGACGAGGACTGCATCGTGGACGTGCTAAGCGAAAGTGCGCTCGTGCGTGCGTACCGCTTCTACGGCGCGCGCCATTCAAACATCATCCAGGGCTATAAAATCGACTTCGAGCTCTCGCAAAATCAAAATTTCCTCCCTCGTCTTAGCGGCGTGATGCATCTGGGATACGCGTGGCTAGGAAGCCGCGAGAAGCTGCTATTTTGGCAGCAATTTATGCGGCTTTTACACGCACATCTAAAAGATGCCGAGCATCTGGATAAATTTTATTACGAGCTGCTAAACCGAGCTGCTGTGCGCTTCGGCAAACAAAATCCGCGCCGTATAATCGTAGAAAGCTATGCCGAAATTTTAAAATTTGAGGGGCGATTGCACGACGAGCCGTATTGTTTTTTATGTGATGAGGAAATTTTAGAAAATATCGCGCTATGCCGCGGCTTTTTGCCTGCGCACGAGCATTGCGCACAAAGAGTAGGCTTTGCGCAGGATGAAATTTTAGAATTTTTACGAAGCAAAAAGACGCTAAATTTAAACGACGAAACAGTAGAGAGGCTCTACGACATAACGCTTGAGGGGCTTTGATCTGTAGCGCGTTTGATGAAGACGTGAAATTTCAAAGCTTGGGCGCTAAATTTAAAATTTCGTAGAATTTCAAAATTTTATGAAGGGATGGCTTTGCGCTTTATTTGCTTTGCTAACACAAAGCCGAATAATCCCGCATTGCGCGTAGTTTGCATTAAATTTTAACTAAACTAACTAAAAAGCTTTTTCATCGCCTTAAAAAACATTGCGGTGAGCGGATTTGATTTGCCTGAGACCTTTGCGATCCAGCTCTCGTAGGTCTCGCCTTTACTTTTTAAAAAGTCCACGAGCGCCTTTTGGCTAGCCTGCATACCGCCGTTTCTTTCGGCATCCAGCAACGCCCTATAAATTGGCTCTATAGTTTCAATCGCGGATCTTGGCGGAGCCTTGCGAAATGCCGTGTATTCGGTGATCTGCCCTGTCACGGGATCTTTTTTAGAAGTAAATTCCGTAATGACCCAATAAAAGCGCCCATCTTTGGCTAAATTTTTAACCACGGCGGTAAAATCCTTGCCCTGCTGTATCGTATCCCACATGAGCTTAAACGCTATGCGCGGCATGTCCGGGTGTCGTATGATGTTATGCGGCTGCCCTAAAAGCTCAAGCTCACTATAGCCGCAAATCATACAAAAATACGGATTTGCAAACGTGATAATGCCCTTCGGATCGGTTTTGGAAACGATATAGCGCTTCTCATCGAGTTTGATTTCCTGATTAATCGGAGTCGGTCTTTGCATTTTTAATCCTTTGCTTAAAAATTTATTGCAGAGTATATAAAATTTTTCTTTTCAGAAATATTAAATTTTCGTTAAATTTTTATAAATGTTAAATCTTTAAGTGAATTTTTAAAATTTAATGTATAATCTCAAATCAAAATTTCAAAAGGCAGCGCGTTGAAAAATCCCTTCCTATCGCTTAAATACTCAAATTTTAGAATTTATTGGATCGGGATGAACCTCTCGCTGATCGGTTCTTGGATGCAAAGCGTCGCGCTGCCGTGGCTAGTGCTAAGCATCACCGCAGACGCTTTTAAGGTCAGCCTCGTAGCTGCGGCGAGGTTCTTGCCCGCGCTACTTTTCACGCCGTTTTCCGGTGTACTGCTCGATAAGTTTAATCGCAAAAAGATCCTTTTGCTCGCTCAAATAGGCATGGCGGTGACTGCCTCAATTTTCGCGGTTATGAGCTTTTGCGAGCTATATTCTTTCGGCAAAATTTTATTTTGCGCTTTTGCAAGCGGCATCTTTACCAGCATGGATGCCCCGAGCCGTCAGTCGATGGTAAAAGACCTCATCGACTCGCCCCGCGATCTAGCCAACGCCATAGCGTTAAATTCTATGTCCTTCAACGTCGCTCGTATTGCAGGACCCGCACTTGCGGGGATCGTGATGGCGCTGTGGGGCGTGGGCTTTTGCTTTTTATTCAATGCGCTTAGCTTTTTAGGCATCATCGTTTCGCTGTTTTTCATAAGAATTCCGCCATCCGTTACTACGCTATCTAGCAGAAGCGGAGGCGTTTTTGCCTCGATCGGTGCTGGAATTTCGTATGTATCGCACAAAAAAACTCTAAGCGAGCTAATGATAATAGTGCTTATCGTAGCGACGCTGGTGCCAAATTACAACGTAACAATCTCGGCGCTTGTTAAGCTTAGCCTAGATGCGGATGAGCGAAGCTTTGGATATTTGATGTCGGCTCTGGGCGTGGGAGCCTTTTGCGGCGCGCTTTTCGTAGCAATTTTTGATAAACTTGGCATCCGTAAAATCAGATCGTGCGCGATCGCTATGGGGGTGAGCTTAGCTCTTACTGGGGCTGCGAATTCCTTCGCATGGGCCGCAGCAGGGCTTGCCGTGACGGGGTTTCTTTTCGTAATCACAAACTCAAGCATCAACTCCACCGTGCAAATGCACGTAAGCAACGAATTCCGCGGGCGCGTACTTAGCTTATACGCGCTATTTTTAATAGGTAGTACGCCATTTGGAGCGCTCATATCGGGCTTTTTTACCGAGCTACTGGGCGCTCGCGTAGCCCTTGCGATCTGCGGTGCAATTAGCATTTTGCTACTGCTGGCGCTATTTTATGGCTTTAAAATACGGCACAGGACGAATTTTATCTTTCGAGATAAAGTCTAAGCCAAAAGCTGCATTATCAAAATTAACCTTATTTTTACGATGAAGCCTTAGAATTCCTACCAAAATTTAAAGGTAAGGAGTTTTTATGAATAGACGAAATTTCTTAAAAAGTACCGCCGCGATCGGCACGCTAGCGACGCTAAATCTAAATTTAAATGCTAGCGCGGTCACCGGCGGAACGGAAAAGAAAGTCGCCAGCGTCTGCGAGATGTGCTCCTCGCGCTGTCCTATCGAGGTGACCGTCAAAGACGGCCGCGGCGCTTTAATCGAGGGCAACCACAGGTTTTCAAACAAAACCTCCGTCTGCGCTCGCGGCGGAGCGGGCATCAATCAGCTCTACGACGATCAAAGGCTCATTAAGCCGCTCATTCGCGTAGGCGAGCGCGGCGAGGGCAAATTTAAAGAGGCGAGCTGGGACGAGGCGCTTAAAATTTGCGCGCAGAGGCTAGACGAAATTTCGCAAAAATACGGCCCGCAAAGCGTAGTTTTTACCTCCAAAACGGGCGAGCACCACACTCAGATGATGAATTTCGCCTGTGCCTACGGCAGCCCGAACATCTACTCGCACTGGTCCTGTTGTCCGATCACCTACAATATCGCCGTACCGCACACCTTCGGCACCAACATGCAAAGAGACTACGGCGATGCAAAATATATCGTAAATTTCGGTCACAACCTTTTTGAGGGCATCGACATCTCAAAAACCAAAAAGCTCGCAAAAGCCGCAAGCAGAGAGGACGTAAAGCTTTTGGTTCTCGATCCGCGCTTTAGCGTCGTAGCTTCCAAAGCTGACGAGTGGCTGCCGATAAAACCGGGAACCGACGCGGCGTTTTTGATGGCGCTAATCCACGTCTGGCTGCGCGATAACAAATACGACAAAAAATTTATCGAACAATACGCCGTGGGGCTAGAGGAGCTAAAGCAGTCCGTTAAGGATACGACGCCGCTTTGGCAAGAGGGCATTACGGGGATCAAAGCGGACAAGATCGAGCGCATCGCAAATGAAATTTACGCTGCGGCTCCCGCAGTCGTAATTGATTGGGGTCATAAAACCACGACCGCCAAAGCCGAATATATCCGCACGCGCGCCATCGCGATCGCAAACGCGCTGATGGGAAACGTCGAGAAAAAGGGCGGAATTTACTTTTCTAAAGACTCTAAAACCTTCAACACGCTTTGCAAAGAGGATCTATTCCCTACCATCTCAAACCCGGATAAAAATTTTAAAATTCCAAAGACCGCGCGTATCGACGGCTGCGGCGAAGAAGGTAGCGAAAATTTCTTCGTGCCGCGCAAACACGGTGTTTTGATGCAGATCGCGCCTACGATTTTAAGCGAAAAACCGTATCCTGTAAAAGGCTGGGTCAGCACGCGCTTTAACCACCTCATCAACGTTGCGGGCGTGGATAAGAGCGTAGAGGCGATCAAAAAGCTAGACTTCGTGCTCGCAATCGACGTGTATATGAGCGACTTCGCGTGCCTAGCCGACGTGATCTTGCCCGAATCCACATATTTGGAGCGCGACGAGTCGATTCAAAACAAAGGCGGCACCGCGCCTGGATTTGTGATGCGAAACAAAGCCGTTGAGCCGGTGGGCGATACGAAGTGCGGCTATGAAATTTTTAGAGAGCTTGCGAGGGTGATGAAGATCGATAAAGACTACACCTGGAACAACATCGACGAATACCGCATGCAGCAAGCCAAAGGTAACGCCGAGCTGATCGCAAATTTAATCAAAAACGGCTACGTAAGCTACAAGGTACCGAAGCTGTATTACCGGGAGCCAAAGCTCGTGGCTAAATTTATCGATAAATATCCTGCCGCGGCGGAGTTCGTGGACGAAAACGGCGAGATGAGCTCGCAGATGAAATTTAAAACCCCGAGCGGCAAGATCGAGCTTTTCGCGCCAAAAGTGGAGGAGCTTTTTGCGGGATACGGCTGCTTAAATACCGAGGGTATGGACGTATTCGGCGGGCACAAATACTGCCTAATGACCGGCAAGACCGCGCTTCATACCAACGGTCACACGCAAAATATCAAAATTTTAAACGATATGATGAGCGAATCGCCGGTTTGGATCAGCCCAGCTTCTGCAAAAGCGGAGGGGCTAAAGACGGGCGATATCGTAAAGCTCAAAAATAAATTCGGCGAGCAAAAGGCTAAAATTTTCGTCACGCAAGGCATCAGGGACGATTGCCTATTTTTATACCACGGCTTTGGGCACGTAAGCCCCGGGCTAAAGCGCACGAACGGCGTAGGCACCAACCAAAGCGTCCTTCTCGATCCCGCTGCGGGTCCTGTGGTAAGCACGATGGTAACCAACGTCGGCGTCGATATAGTTAAAATTTGAAAGGGGCGGTTATGAAAAAACTCATAATGATTCACGACGAAAATTTATGTATAGGTTGCCAAGCCTGTTCGGTTGCGTGTAGAAACGAAAACGGCGTACCGAGCGGCGTTTATAGGCTGCAAGTGCACGGCAAAACAAGCGGCGTTTTTCCAAATTTAAAGCTTGATTACTCGCGCGCTAGCTGCGTTATGTGCGAGGACAGCCCCTGCGTGGACGTCTGCCCTACGGGAGCGAGCTTTAAAACCAAAGACGGCGTAACGCTCATAGACGAGAGGCTTTGCGTCAGCTGCAAATACTGCATCCTGGCCTGTCCTTACGACGCCAGATTTGTCGATCCTATCACGCACGCTATCGGCAAATGCACCTTTTGCTACACGAACCGCACGAGCAAAGGCTTGCAGCCTGCATGCGTAAGCGTGTGCCCAACGGATGCTTTAACTTTCGGCGACGTAAATGACGTAAATTCCGAGGTAAGCAAACAGCTAGCCAAAACGAGCGTAGAATATCCCAAAGCGTATCTAAACACCAAACCGCGCCTAGCGAATATCAAAAACAAAAAAGGGGGACGCTATGAATAATATGTGGGGCGATATGAGCCAATACTCTGAAATTTACTGGCCTTGGCCGATTGCAATTTATCTATTTTTGGCGGGTCTTAGCGCGGGAGCGACTATGGTGGCGCTTTTAGTCAAATGGAACCGCCACGAAAGCGAGCAAAATTCTATCTGGGACGCGATGATTAGAGCGGGTGCGATCACGGCGCCGCTTACGATCTGCGCGGGGCTTTTGCTTTTGATCTTTGATCTGGGCAAGCCATTTAGCTTTTATCTTTTACTGATCAAATTTAACTTCGGCTCCGTAATGAGCATAGGCGTGGCGGCGCTTTTAATCTACGTGCCGCTTAGCTTTGTATTTGCGCTATGCGTATTCGGCGAGGAAATTTGTAAATTTAAACTGCTCGCCTTTCTGCGACCTATCGTGAATTTACTAAGCTCGTTCGCCAAAGCATCCAAAGCTTTCGAGCGAGTTTTATTTATCCTTGCTCTTTGCGTGGGCGCATATACGGGCTTTTTACTAAGCGCGGTGATGAAAATTCCGCTTTGGAATACGCCTGTGCTGCCGATTTTATTTCTGCTATCCGGCTTTTCCAGCGGCATCGCGGCGAGCATTTTAGTGGGGCTTTTGTTTTTTAAAGGCTCGTTAAACAAAGATAGCATAAAATACCTTTTGGTGCTTGATCTGCGCGCGATACTATTTGAAATTCCGCTTTTATTCATTCTGTTTGTCGGGATGTATTTTGAGGGCGGCACTAGCGCGCTTGCGGCACAGCAGGCTTTGACGCACGAGGTTTACGGTAAAATTTTCTGGATCGGCGTTTTAGGCACGGGGCTCATCGCTCCGATCATCATCGCCTTTACGGCGCTGAAAAACCACGCTTACAAGCCTGCGTTTATAGTTTTAAATTCTTTCGTCGTGCTTTGCGGCGTCATTCTGCTTCGCTACTACATCGTATATGCGGGGCAAATTTGCACGGGAGCGTAGTCTCGCTCCCGATTTAGGGAACGGGTTTGAAAATTTTACTTTTAGAAGACGATTTTGAATACAGAAGCAGCGTAAGCGAGTATCTCGCGGAGCTCGGCTACGAGGTGGACGAATGCGAAAGCGGCGACGCAGCCTGCGATAAGATCGCCGCGAATACATACCACTTGCTGATTTTAGACATCAAGGTGCCGGAGGTTTCGGGCGAAGAGGTGCTTAGATATGCGCGAAACCTCGGTCTTAACACTCCCGTTATGATGATGACCTCGCTCGGCGACATCGATGATTTGAGCCAATGCTACGAGCTTGGTTGCAACGAATATCTAAAAAAGCCCTTTCATCTAGCCGAGCTTAAATTTAGAGTAAGCGAGCTGATGCGAAAGTATTTCGGCGACGAAAAGGGCGCCGTCAAGATCGCGGATAAATTTCACTACTTCGCAAATTTAAAAATTTTAAAACGCGCGGACGAAGAGATATCGCTAAGCGCCAAAGAGATCAAAATCATAGAATTTCTGCTCGCCAATATCAAAAGATTCGTTAGCGTCGATGTGCGCGTACATATCAGCAACCTCCGCTCCAAAACGAGCAACGACTTCATCCTCTCCAGCCGCGGACTCGGATATAAGATCAATGCTTAAAGGGTTTAAATTTACGCTTTTTAGCGCGATCTTCATCATCGGCGCCTTCATAAGCGAGAGCCTTTATATCATCTATTTAAATTCCAAAATCGAGGAGAGCGCCGACGTCGCCGAGCTGATACAAAAAAGCGGCGAAGCCCTAGCCGGCGCGGATCTGAATCTAAAAGACGAGCTAATCTACGACTACGCGATCCTAAATGCAAACGGCGAAATTTTAAGATCAAACCTAAGCGTCCAACCGCCGGATTTTGCATTTATCACGCTGAAATTTGGCGGACGGGTATTTTTTAAGCGCCACTTTCTACATGAGGGCAAGCTGCATTTTTTTGTCATCTCAAAAAAGATAAGCTACGCAAAGATAGAATTTATCGCGATCTCTACGATCTTTATCACGATTTTTGTAGCGCTCATTATCGCGCTGTTTAACTACAAAATCATAAAAAATTTCTACGCGCAGCAAAGCAACCTCATCAAGGCGTTTTTCAACGACGCGATGCACGAGCTAAAGACCCCCCTAGGCGTCGCGCTCATCAATACCGAGATGCTTGGGCTGCGCGATAAACACACTGCGCGAATAAAATCCGCGCTCAAGCAGATGGTAATTACTTACGAGGACGTGGAGTACTTCATCAAAAGCGGCAAGATGAGCTTCAAAAGCCGCCGCATCGATATGAGCGAGTTTTTGAGCGCTAGGATAAATTTCATCTATCTGGTCGCAAAAAGCAAAAACATAAGCTTACAATCGCGAATAGCGCCCGACGTGAGCGTTTTTATGGACGAAACCTCGCTAATGCGCCTCATCGACAACACGCTAAGTAACGCCATAAAATACTCGCGCCCAGGCGGCAAGATCATCATCGCACTGGAAAAAGGGGTGAGCATAGCGGTCTTTAGCGTGCAGGATTTCGGCATCGGCATAAAGGATACGAGCGCGATCTGGGAGAGATACTCGCGCGAAAATGCGGCTCTTGGCGGATTCGGCCTCGGGCTAAACATAATCGATAAAATTTGCAAGCGCTACGGCATCGCAAAAAGCGTCAGCTCGAAACTCGGTGAGGGCAGCACCTTTTGCTACAAAATCCCGCTGTTTAAGCAGAAGCTTTTGGACTAAAACGGCGCGTAATTTTAGGCGTAAATTTTAAAATTTAGAAGTGAAATTTGCGCGGATAGGGCTTTTTAAATTTTATTTTAACGCGACTTTTCAGCCGCCTTTTGCTTCCCTGCTGCGTAAATAATATTCTTCCAATGGATAATTTAAATTTCCGCAGTTGTCCAGCTCAAAACCCTGTTTTATATCAAACGGCGCCTTGTTTCTCTCCTGGTAATATTCTTTGATCTTTTCAGAAAAATTCATTCTATCAAATAAGTATTCGGAATGATTGCGTTGTATATAATTTTTATAAATTAAAACAAATCTATCTAACAATATATGAATATTTGGTCCTTTATAAGCGCCGTCTAGAATAATTATCGGTCTATCAAACCCGGCACTCATATCTTTCAAATTTATTTTTAAATATTTCTTTGGGTCGGTTTTTTTAGCTTTTAGTTTATTCATAAAAATTTCCTCGAACGTCTCATTATTATCATGATGCTTTTTTAATACTTCAAACCAATTAGATAAATTTATGTTCTCTAGTTCATAGTATGCAATTTCATATGAGCTACGCCAAGAACTGCCATAGGCGTAGGTCCTATAATCATTGATCATTTGTTCTAGTTTTAACTCATAATCCAAATACTGTCCTATCGCTCTTTTATACAGCTCCTCTTTGGGCAAAATTCTGTTTTCTTTGAGGCAATAGCCTTGCTTGTATTTATTGTAATCGGGGAGGGAAACTATCGCAAAGCCTCGTGAAGTGGAGTAATCGGGAATTATACGGATAAATACGGCGCAAAGTATTATTATAAGAAGCAGCGTGCCAGCCAGGGCTTTAAATTTAACGGATTTATAAAATTTCATACCGACGCTCCTTTTAAAATTTAAAATTTCAGCGCAAATTTCCGAGATCATGCGATTAAATTTAAAACGCTGCACCGCTGCGATAAAGCAGATAAGCTACAAAATGCCTAAATTTAAATCTCGCCGCTAGCCTTCGCGGTGCAAAATTATATAGCCCAGCTTCGTGCCGTTTTCGTCCGAAAACGCCCTCACGTAAAAATAGTGGCCGTCCTTTTTGATAAAGCTCTGCGCCCCAAAATCAAGCGTCGCCAAAATCGACAAAACGTCGTAATCCGGCGCGCTATTTACGACGATAAAGTCCTTGATAACGCCTATTTTATCGTAAAAGCAGTCGGTCTCGAACCTCTTATCTACGAGGATAAAAATATCGTTTCCCATGCGGTTGATCTGCGCGATGACATGCTCGAAATCGAGCATTATCTCGGCGCTTCCGATAAATTTACCGTCGCTAAAAACAGGCGAAATTCCGCGCATAAAAACCCCGCATCGCCCCATCTCCACAAGCGCTTTAGGAAGCAGGCTCTGGCGGATCTGCAAAAGCGAATGGCGAAAGGAGCTCAGATCGTCGTTGTAAAATTCGTCGCTCCAGCTTCTGGCCAGGCTTCTGGTATTTTGCGTATGAAAATGTATCTTCACGCCCGTATAGAAGGGCACCGCACTCAAAATGTCTTTGTATTTTTTCGTCACATCCATACACTCGCCGTGTTTGCCGCTCTCAAAGCAGCGCACCACGTCGCTGTTCTGCGATAAAATCAGCGAGATCGCAAAGGCGTTTAGCTTCTCTTCATCGACGATCTTTTCAAAAAGACTCGCGCTAAAATCGAACTGCTGCTTGATTTTTATCTCGTTTTCCTCGCTTTTAAAGCGCAGGTAAAACGCAAAGGTGGCGACGCAGCAAGCAAGCGCGAAAAGGCTTAGGTATTTTTTGGAGCGCGCGCCTATCATCTAAATTCCATTTTTAAATTTGCCGCTAAAATTTCTGCAAATTCGCTAAATTCCGGCAGATCGAGTTTGCCGTTTCGCATCTTTTTTCCCCAGACGGACTCAGGGAAAAAGCTGTCATTTTTGAAGCGCGCCTGGACGTGAAAATGCACGCGCGGCACGTAGTTGGCGAAGCTTGCGATGTTGATCTTATCGGGCGCGTAAAACTCCCGCAGGCTCTTTTCGCACTGAAGCACGGCGCGCCACAGATGCGCCAGCGTCGCCTCGTCGCAATCGCTAAGCTCCTTAAATTTCGCTTTCGTAAAGACCTTCACCCACGGCACTTCGTGCTCCTCGCGCTGTACGTAAATCATCTCATCTTCGTAAATCATCGCGTTCTCCTTGAAAACGGAATTTTAATGCAAAGCCCATTAAAGCTCGGTAAATTCCTCTTACATAAATAATATACTAAAATACATTAATTAAATATATCTATAAAATCTCGATATATTCGTAATTTTTATGTTATAATTCTGCCTTTTAAAAGGAATATATATGAAATCAGTTTGGGTAATGATCCTATGCGCCGCGGCGATTTTGATGATTACGATGGGCATTCGTATGTCATTAGGTCTTTTCGTGCAACCTATAATGCAAGCAAATTCCCTATCCATCGCGCAAGTAAGCTTTGCGATGGCAACTACGCAGCTGGTATGGGGCTTTTCGCAACCGCTTAGCGGGATACTTGCAGACAAGCTCGGTGCCTACGTCGTACTGTTTTGGGGCAGCGTGCTTTTGGCGATTAGTTGCGCTCTTGTGCCGTTATTTAGCAGCGAAAGCGCGCTTGTATTAACGATGGGTTTTGGGCTTGCACTGGGGCTTGGCGCGGGTAGTTTTCCGATTCTAATGAGCCTAATGGCAAAGCGCCTGCCATTTTCTATCCGCTCGGTTGCTAGCGGAGTGTTAAATGCAGGCGGCTCGTTCGGGCAGTTTTTATTTGCGCCTATGATTGGGTTTTGCATCGCAACGCCCGCTTTGGGATACGGCGGCGCATTTTTTACGCTTGCAGGGCTTAGCTTGTTAATTCTGCCGCTTGCGAGGCTTTTAGCAGGCGGTAAAATTCTATTTGGCGAGCAAACCAGCCTGCATGAAGAAGATAAGCGCAGCTTAGGCGAAGTGCTGCGTTTAGCGCTGCGCGATAAAAGCTATATTTTGATAAATTTAAGCTTTGCTACGTGCGGTTTTCACGTAGCGTTTTTAGTGACGCATCTGCCTAACGAAGTAGCACTAAGCGGGCATGGCGCGCAGGTAGCGTCCTTTTCGCTCGCACTGATTGGCATCGCAAACATCGTAGGCAGCTTATTCGTAGGATGGTGTGTTTCCAAAGTGCAATGTAAAGTCATTTTATTTTGCATATATGCCCTACGTATCGCTCTTATTGGTGCTTATGTGCTCTCACCCAAAGATAGCCTTACGTTTTATATCTTCAGCGTGGGATTAGGATTTACCTGGCTAGCGACCGTACCGCCTACTGCGGCTGCCGTCGGTAAGCTATTAGGGACTCGATATTTAGCAAGCCTATTTGGATTTACGATGCTTTCGCATCAAATCGGCGGATTTTTTGGCGCATATATCGGAGGTCTTGCGGTGCGAGCATACGGCGCGTATGATTATATGTGGTATTTAGATATGACGCTAGCGGCTATTGCAGCTCTGCTAAGCCTGCCTGTGCGTGAAGCTAAGATGAAGCACGTGAAATTTTGAAATTTACGGACGGAATTTTCGCGAAATTTTGCAAGCTAAATTACGACAGAATTTTGAAAATTTTAAAATTTATCGGATTTTATGTTTCGCACGATGAAATTTCACTTTAGCTTTAAAATTCCGTTGCGATAATGCGATAAAATGTAAAATCCGCTTATGCTTTCAAATTTAGCCGAGAGGGGCTTTTAAATTTTATAGAATTTTGAAATTTTAAAATTTCGGCTCGCGCAGCATTTTAAGAGCCGGCGCGAGAGCATCTGCAAAGCCTTTAAATTTTTCAAATTCCTCCGCGCTAAGCTCTGCGCTAAACTCCGCCCCCGCAGCACCGAAGCTTGCTTCATAAACAAAACTCGATTTTTTTAAAAAATGTTCAAATTTAGCTACCGCCGCAAACGGCACGAAAAACGCGCACTTCTTACGCAGCACGAATTCCACTAGCTCTGCGGCATCCGCAGCGGCGTCTATCGCGGCATTCGCGCTACTAGCGTATGCGCGCACGAGCCCGCCCGTGCCTAGCTTGATCCCGCCGAAGTAGCGCACCACGAGCACCGCGGCGTTAATCAATTCGGCGCCGCGAAGCGCATTTAGACACGGCGCACCCGCGGTCGATTTGGGCTCGCCGTCGTCGCTCGAGTTTTCTACGATCTGCCCGGGCTCATTCAGCGCGCGATACGCCCAGACGATATGCCGCGCTTTAGGATGCTGCTGCCACAACTGCGCACGCAGCGTCTCAAAGCTCGCTAGCGGCGCTAGATAGGCGATGAAGCTTGATTTTTTGATCTCCTGCGCGGCGCTGATCTCTTTTTCAATCGTTTTCAAGGCTTTCCTTTGCGGAATTTTATCTTTTTTGCATTATAATAAAAGTTCAAAAAAAGATCAAAGGAGCTTCATGATCCAGACCTGTTTATTTCCCGCGGCGGGCTACGGCACGCGCTTTTTGCCCGCGACCAAATCGCTACCAAAAGAGATGCTTCCGATCCTTACCAAACCGCTCATTCACTACGGCGTGGACGAGGCGCTGGAGGCGGGCATGGATAATATGGCTTTCGTCACGGGTCGCGGCAAACGCGCGCTGGAGGATTATTTTGACCGCAGCTACGAGCTGGAGGATCAAATTTCAGGCAGCAGCAAGGAGTATCTGCTCGACGAGATCAGGGCGCTTATGAAGCGCTGCACCTTCTCTTTCACGCGCCAAGAGCAGATGAAGGGGCTCGGCAACGCGATTTACACGGGTAAAATTTTAATCCGCGACGAACCTTTCGGCGTGGTGCTCGCAGACGATCTGTGCGTGAACGAAAACGGCGAGGGCGTGCTTGCGCAGATGGTTAAAATTTACGAAAAATACCGCTGCAGCGTCGTTGCGGTGATGGAGGTGCCGCCGCAGGACGTAAACAAATACGGCATCATCGCCGGCAAAAGCATCAGCGACGATCTGATAATGGTCTCGGATATGATCGAAAAACCGGAGCCCAGCGAGGCTCCGTCGAGCTTAGCCATCATCGGGCGCTACATCCTAACGCCTAATATTTTCGATCTCATCGAACAGACGGCGCCAGGTAAAAACGGCGAAGTACAGATCACCGACGCGCTTTTGAAGCAGGCTCAAAACGGCGTGGTGATCGCGTATAAATTTAAAGGCACTCGCTTCGACTGCGGCTCAGTAAAAGGCTACGTGGAGGCAATCAAATATTTCTACGAGCGAGAATTCGGCGATGGTAAAAAATGAGCTGTTTTTCCCGCTGGCAAAAGAGGGCGCGCTAGAAGAGATAGCGGCAAAGATCCGCGCCGAATACGAAAGCGGCGAGATAGGCTACTACCGCCTGCCGCAGCAAGGCGCAGGCGTAATAGCGCAGGCGCAGGAATTTTTTGGCGCGCAAAGCTACGACGGGGTCGTGCTTTTGGGCATCGGTGGCTCCAGCGTGGGCGTGCGGGCGCTTTATGAGATGCTGCGTCCGCGCGTAAGAAAGAATTTACGCTTTGAAATTTTGGATAATCTCGACGGGCACAGTGTAAACCGCGCGCTTGAAGGGTTAAATTTTGCTCGCACTATCTTCATAGTATCCTCCAAATCGGGCGGCACGATCGAGACGATCTCGCTTTTTAAGGTCGTTTTGCAGCGTTTTGGAATTTCAAATTTAAAAGCGCTAGCAAAAAATTTCATCTTCATCACCGATGCAGGCTCGCCGCTAGATGTCTTCGCGCGCGAGCACGGTGCCTGCGTGATAAATATGCCCGCTAACGTAGGCGGCCGTTTTAGCGTGTTAAGTGCGGTAGGGCTAGTGCCCGCAGTTGGGTTAGGTCTTGATGCAAGCGCGATGCTGCGAGGGGCTGCCGTCGCAAAAGAGCGGTATCTGGATGAAATTTTAGCAGGCGATCCCGCTAAAATCGCGGAGAATAAAATTTTACGAAAAGCCCATCACTACGCCACGCACAAAAGTGCGAAAATCAACATCCTTTTTAGCTATGGCGACGCGCTGCGCGCATTTGGCGAGTGGTATGTGCAGCTCTGGGCGGAAAGCCTAGGTAAAAAGATCGGCTTTAGCCGCGAGGGGCTTACTCCTGTTGGGCTTGTAGGCTCGCGCGATCAGCACAGCTTCCTTCAGCTCATAATGGACGGCGTAAAGGATAAGACCGTGACTTTCTTAAAGCTCACGGGCAACGGCACTACAGACGCGGTGCCTAGTATCAGTCTGCAAGGCCTTGAGGGCTGCGACTTCGTAAACGGCATGCGACTGGATGAGGTGCTAAATCTTCAGTGCGATGCTACACTGCAAGCCGTGCTGAATGAGGGTATCAGCGTCGATCTAATCGAGGTTCCGCAGCTTTGCGAACAGAGCGTGGGCGAGCTATTTTACTACTTCGAGCTGCTAACCAGCGCTACTGGAGCGATACTGGGCGTCAGCACTTACGATCAGCCGGGCGTCGAGGTAGGCAAGAGAATTTTAAAATCGCTAGTTTTAAAATCGCGAGATTAAATTTTGCTTCTATTTTACGGGGGTACGGAATTTCGGCGCGTTCGATTTTACTTAGGCTAAATTTTATAATTTTAAAATTTACGTCGCGAAATTTTGATTTCGCGCTATGAGCATTTGGAATTTTGTCGCAAAATTTCACGGCAGAATTCCAAGATTGCACCGCGAGGCGTAAAAATTTTGCGACTTGCGAGCGCGCAAGGAGATAAAATGAAAATCACAAGGATCGATCACTTCGTCCTAGTTACGGAGGATCTGCAAAAATGCGTGGAATTTTACGAAGGGATTTTGGGCTTAGAGCATGTTTGCGAGGGCGGCAAACACAGCCTGCGTTTCGGCTCCTCAAAGATCAATATTCACACCCGCGCGGGCGAGTTTGCGCCGTTTGCGGCGCGTCCTATCGCGGGCTCGGCGGATTTTTGTCTCATCTGTGAGGGGCAAAGCGCGCAGCAGCTCAAAACGGAGCTTGAAAGCAAAGGGGCGCAAATAGAGCTTGGCGTCGTGCCTCGCACGGGCGCGCGCGGCGCTATGCAAAGCATCTATCTGCGCGATCCCGACGGCAATCTCGTAGAGCTCGGCGTATATGAAAATAAAGAAGATTAGCGTGTAAATTTTAAAGGCAAAATTTCAAGCGGAGCATTAGAATTTAAATTTTCTAAATTTTACCTTTTTGCTAAATACCGACAAGGTGCGCGGGACGCTATCCAAATCTATATGCGTTTTGCGCATAAAATACTCTTTTAATTCCAGATACTCTTTTTCGCTATAAATCAAAACATTTATAATTCTAAGATCGCCCGTTTCGCCATATGTCACAAGCCGGTCATGAATACCTAAGCATCTGAAACTGCCATTTTTAAGATGCATCAATATACCCGCTCCGAATAGGCTAATTGCTATCATCGAAATTAGCGCGATCATCGCATGCATTCCGCGCATAACGTATGCGCCCAAAGGCCAAAGCGACAAAAATAGCATTTCAGGTATGCTTATCCTCTGCTGCCGGTCCCAGCGCGGATCAAAACTGACCGCAACGGCGCCGATTTGTTCAAGCTTCAAAGATTTATAAGTTTTATCTTCTTTGCGGTATTCGATCTCCGAATCGTTAAATACGAAATAGACGCCCTTTTGTTGCTTTCGCCTGATAAAAAACATTACCAAAGCGAAAGGAAGTAATCTAAAATTTTTGGGCTCAATAGGGTTTACTACGGTAACGACCGAGATAAAGAATAAACATCCTATAAGCGTAGCAATCGTGGAATATTTCATATAATCGTAAAAAGCATAGTCTTTTATTATTATCGGATTTTTGTCGTAATCTCTGGCTTTATAATTTTGCTGCAAAGAGCCGTTGTCATCCGATATAAAATTTTGCGGCTCCGCGTTGTTCTCAAAGGCAGAATTCTGAGCCGCTTCGGTTTCTAAATTGCCTTCTAAATTTAAAGCATCAGTAGCGGAATTCAGTGCTTTGGAATTCAGAGATTCGAAATTCGGGGGTTCGGAATTCAGGATTTCAAAATTCGAGGCTTCTAAATTCAAGGTTCTAGAATTCGAAACTTCAAAATTAGAGACTTCGGAATTTTTGGTTTCAGAATTTGAGATTTTAAAATTTTTTCCGTTAAAATTTTGTTTCAAGCCCCGCTTCGGCTCTTGATGTCGCTTTTGTAGTGGCCTTTTTAATTCCTCAAGCCTGCTTTGATCCATTTGCCGCCTTTAAATTTGATGGACGCGCCATTTTATACCCTCGCCGCTTAAAGCTCAGTAAATTTTACCGCGCGTCCGTCGCGCGCAGGCAAGCCCGACGAACCGAAACGATGCCGACGGATCAGGCGCCGCGAAACCGCCTTTTTGTACAAAGCTTTAAGCTGATCTGCGGGCCAAATTTCATCTCAAATCGCACAACCGCCTTCTGTGCCGGCGCTTGTCGCGTGAGATCACGCCCGAATAAGCATCATATCCGCCGCGGGCCGCACCGAGGCTTCGACGCCGTGCGGAAAAAAAGGCTCGGACGACAAAAGCCGCGCCTAGCCGTACAAATTTAGCGCGAGCTCGGCCGCTCAAGGCACTTGCAAATTTTATCTATACTTTAGCGTCTGTTTGCAAGCTCGCACAGTCCTTGCGCAGTGCGCTGAAATGGGGTGTCGCCCAATCCGATACAAAATCTAAAACGCGCCAAATCCGGACGATCTAGGCCTTAAAAATGCACTTTAAATTTCGCCCAAAAGCTTCTGCCGGGCTCATAAAGCCTCGTGCCGTTGGGGATAGTCTCGTAGCCTGCGATACCGCCGCCGTAGCCGCCTTTTGAGTTATGAT
>NZ_CALKTT010000028.1 GCF_937997535.1 uncultured Campylobacter sp. | reverse complement strand
AAAATTCTAAAATTCTAAAATTCTAAAATTCTAAAATTCTAAAATTCTAAAATTCTGTCTGCGAGGTTTTCTACCAAAATACTACACAGCAAAATTCCACGCTTAAAATTATAAAATTTTATGCAGCAAATTCTGTGCACTAGGCTTATCCCACATAAGAATTTTCGCGTTATAAGCTTGACGCTAAAATTCCTTGAGCTAAAACTAAAGTCTGAGAAATTTTAAAATCCATGCAGCCGCTTGATCTCTGCGCTGATCGGCTTTTTTTGACCTAATTTGGTCACGCTTACGTAGGTTGCGATCGCGCTGGTTACGTGCAGACACTCGCGAAATCCATCCTCACCAAGCCGCAACGCTGCGACCTCGATCTGCACGCGGATAGAGGTATTTCCTACGCTTAATACTTTTGCGTAGCAGCTGATGACATCGCCGATAAATACGGGCTGCTTGAAAGTTACCTCCTGCATCGAGATCGTCACGACCCGCTCGGGTGCTATCTCGCGCGCCGCCGTCGCGCCCGCTAAATCGATCTGCGCTAGTATCCAGCCGCCGAAAATATTGCCCGAGCTATTCGTATCCTTAGGCAGCGCTACGACCTTGATGCGCGGCTCGCCGAAATCGTCTAAGTCTAAATCGCTCATTTTTACTCCTTAAATTTAAAAATCTCGCATTTTAACCGCGCAAATTTAACACTTTTTCGATACAATCGGCAAAAATCTATGTCGAAATTTTAAAATTTTAAGCGGATGCGAGGATAGAATTTTGCTCGCGAAGCAGACACATTCCGCTCGTAAAAAGACGATAAAACGACAAAAAGGATACGCGATGAACGATTTTGTAAAACTTAGCGAGATGGCAGCGAGCGCTAAGGCGCGACTAAACGCCCTCTACGACGAGCCGCACGCCGAGCTGATCACGCACGGATTGGAGATCTGCGGCTTTGAGTCTGGCGATACTGCGCGCATTGCCGTGCTACGCCGAATCGTCGATCTCAAAGAGGATCCGCTGCTGCAAGAATTTCGCCGCTTAGGCTACGATGAGGCGCGACAGCGCGAGCTAAAGAGCAAAATGTATGATTTCACGCGCGAAATACACGAGGGCATGCACGCAACGCTCATCGCCGAAGCGGGCGCGCAGGGGATTTTGCAGCCCTTTTATCTGGAGCTTTTAAAGGGCGTGCACTGCATCGGGCTCGTGCTAAGCGATATGCAAAAAAGCTGGCAAGCCTTAATCATCGAAGGCGCGAACAAGCGCTGGGAAAAGGAATTTAGCTCGCTTGCGCAGGCGAAGGAATTTTTACTGCAAGAGGAGCTGTTTATGCGCACGCCTCACGGCGAGATCTGCGAGCGCTGCTACGGCGCGATAGTGCAGCGCGAGGGCAAATCCCAAATGGTGCCCTACGCCGTGGCATTTGCGGATGAGACGGCAAAGCTACAGAGCGAATTTAGCGATCTTTTGGAGCGCCTTGTGACGCTTGCAGAAGATGAGAGCGAGCTAGCTTACGTCGCGTATCTATCTAAGCTCAAACAGGCCTTTTGCGAGAGGGACGCTAGCGCGGCAATCGGCGCGTGGCGGGATGCGGAGATCGCGTGGATGGATATAAAAACGCCGCTTCAGATCGGGCATCCGCTCGAATACTACGAGGACGCCTACACGCACGCAGTCGCGCTAGAATGGGACGTCAGGCTTGCAGGCGCGTATGAGTTTAGCGCAGAGGAATTTAAAGCGCGCGTAAGCGAGAGCTTTGAGTGCGCGTATGAAAAAATAGACGCGAACAACGCCGTCATGCACTCGCTCGTGCTCTCAAACATCGCCAAAACCCAGCTTTACGTCTGCGCGCCGCTGATCTATTACGGAGCCGATCTTAACGGGCTCTTTTCGGCGCAGGTCGTACCCAACGACGAATTCGTAAGCACCAACTGCGGCAAGAAAATTTTCGCTTTCGTAAATTTCGTCTATGAAAGCGCCAAGGCTAGACCTTTTATGCGGCTAAGCGGCGAAATTTTTGAGCCTCACTATCTAAATTTCGGACGCGAAATTTTATTTAAAAAGCCGCAAATTTGGCGCCGCGTCTACGAAATATCGACGATCGGACACGAGTTCGGGCATATATTTTTCATCGACGCGGACACCGAGGCGCGCATGAACCGCTCGGGGCTTTTCAAGCTCATCGAGGAGTACAAGGCGACTACGGGCGGGCTCGTGAACTTCTTTTTCCACGAGGAGGCGGAGTTTTGCCTGCCGGTGCTGGATGAGCTGATCCGCCGCGCCGTGGGGCTCATCGCGTGGCAGCGGGTGGAGGAGCTCAAGCCCTACTACTGCGAGGCTCTGATACATCTGAGCTTGCTTTTTGCATCGGGCGTTTTGAAATTTGACGGCATGCGGCTGGCGGTTAAATTTGACCGCGCAGGCTATGAGAGCTTCAAGGCCGCGTGCCTGCAAAACTATGAGGAGCTGGCGCGGCTTTATTGCGACAAAAAGGACGCGGCGGAATTTTTATCGCGCTTCGCGGAGCTTAGCGACGGCGTGTATCTGCCGCGCGAGGCGCAGGTGCGGGAGTTTGTGAAGTTTTACTACTCGCGCTACGAAGCGATCGGCAACGAAACGGACCCTAGCAATGAGCGAGCAAAGTGGCTTTAAAATTTCAGCTCTGAACTGCGCCTTAAAATAATGGAAAGTGGGCGGGGTTGCGTCAAATTTCAAAACCCTATGCCGTAAAATTCTAAATTGAGCGATAGAATTTAGCATCTGGAAATTCTAAAATTCTATTCGCAAACTACGCACGCGAAGTTCTTTCGGAATTATAGAATTCCGCGGAATTTTAAGGGGAAAATATGGGATATTTTAAAAATTTACTCTCCGATTTGCGAAACGGCAGGCTCGCGCTGCACCCGATTTTACTCGCGGCGACGTTTTGCATAGTGAAAATTTCGTGGCCTTTTCTAATAGGGTCTACAGGTGGCGATGGCTCGGGCTGGACAATATTTGGCTATTTCATATTTATGGATTTTACGCAATGCACATGTTTCATAGCGCTGGGCGCGCATTTTGTTTATGTCGCGGGGCGCGGCGACAAAAATAGCCAAAGTAGTAGCCGTAAAAGCAGCGACTACGAAGGCTTTATACAACCCCGCGGGCTGCAATATTTAGCCGTGCTGCGCACTATCTTATGCGCCCTATGCATCATCGCGTGCGTGGCGGGCTATCTTAGCGCGGATATAAATCACCAGAAATTAGGCGTTCTGAATTGGTTTTTCCCGACTGCGTTATTAAGCGCTTTCATATATTTGATTGCGATCTGGGTTGTTACGACCGACTCTGAAATAGTAGCTTGGGGTGCCGTCTTTGGGACAAGCTATGTAGTCGCTTGCTATGCGGTTTGCAAATGTTTTTTTTGGTATGGTGGATATGTATTTTGGAAAGGGTTGGAGATAATCTTTCCGCTAATTTGGGCGTTTCATTTCAAGCGCACCTACATAAAGCGCCTAGCAGAGGAAATGCGCGAGGCGTAATGGTGAGTTGAACGCAGAATTTTAGCCAAAATTTTGCTGCCAACCGCAGTTTAAAATTAGCGCGAGCGTAGCTCTCCCTTTGAGCGTGCCAGGGGTTGGGGGATTTTAAGGGGGAAGGGGAGCGCCTCGCAAGTAGCGCCCCTTCCCCCTTAAGAGAAAACGCTGCCACGCCCCAAATTCTAGAGGCAAATTCTATATAGAGAAATTTTAAATTTATTACAAAATGAAATTCCGTTTAAATTTTAGCCCGCGATATGTTTCTCTTGGGGCGGGAAGGAGGCCCCAATTGCGAGGTCATACTTCTCGCAGAGGGTGGCGCTGCCCCGCAGCACCGCATTGCTCTGCTCGCCCCAAAACCCCACCCAACCCCCGACGACGCTAGCGGTGCAGGCTACGCCTGAGTTTAATTCTAATGAAACAAACAGGTATAATTCCTCGTGTCGTAATTCAGCTTGTATTAAAATTTTAACACTAGCCGCCAGGCTAAGCCTGGCAGCGTTTCTTGCGAGCGCAGCGAAGCAGAGTAAGTAACACCCCTAAGAGAAAACGCTGCCGCGAGTAAATTCCAAAGATAGAATTTTACATAGCGAAATTCTAGAATTTTAAATTTATATCGCGAATTTTATGAGCCTAAAATTTAAAAGCAAAGCTCTAAATTTTAATGTCCATATCCACGGGTTCGATCTGCAGCCCGCGCAGATCCGCAAGATGCTGTACCGTAGCGTCCGTCTCGGCGTTTTTTGGAAGGACGATGTGAAAGCCGCGATCAAACGCCAAGAAAAAATTCTCCCCGCCCGCAGCGATTCGATTTAGCGAGCGAACGGCAAATTTCTCGCTTGCGCGCGGCTCGCCCTTCGAAAATGAAATTTCATCTTCGCCCGCGATAAATTCCATCTCTATGTTTGAGTCTTGCGCGAGCTTGGCGGAAGCCAGATGCTTTCTTAGTATGCGGCGGTAAAATTTCGGATAAAAAATAAGCCACGCCGCACCCAAAATAACCGACGCCACGCTCGCAATCGGCGCCGTTTTCAAAAGCCCGTCAATGATGATGCCCATGAGCAAAAACTCAAAGGGTATGGCGTAGGTGCTTATGAGGCGCTGCTTGCGCGCCTTTTTGCTGTAAAGCAGCATAAATTTATTGAGATTATCGACATCGCGATTTGTGATTTGCACTTTCATATTTTTCCTTTAATTTTTGCGTAATTGTAGCGAAGCCGCCTTAAATTTGCGTCCGTTAACTTCCGTGAGATAAAATCCCGTTTTTAAAGGAGATAGCTTGAAATCTTTATTAAAAATCAACGGATTTTTGCCGTTTTTGGCGATTATGTTTATCAACGCAAGCGTCGATCTGGGTCATAAGATCACGATTCAAAACGTCCTTGTTAAAAGCGCCGATTCGGGCGCTCTCATCGCCCTTACCTCGCTTGTAAATTTGCTGATTTTACTGCCTTACGTATTTCTTTTTAGCGCCAGCGGCTATCTCAACGACAAATTCTCGCGCACCCGCATTACGCGGATCTGCGCGAAACTCGGCGTCGCGCTTACCGCGCTCATTACGCTAGGTTATCTGTGCGGGTGGTTTTATTTCGCGTTTTTTATGACGATCTTGCTTGCGGCGCAAAGCGCGATCTACTCGCCCGCCAAATACGGCCTGATTAAAAAGATCGTCGGCGCGAAAAATTTAGGCGCGGCAAACGGCCTCGTACAGGCTCTTACCATCATAGCAATTCTACTTTCATCGCTTGCGTTTTCGGTGATTTTCGAGCTGTTTGCGACGCGCAGCAGCGACGCGGGCGAGCTGATGAGTTCGGTTTGGTTCATCGGCATACTTTTAGTCGCAGGCTCCGCGCTTGAAACATACTACTCGTATAAAATTCCATTCTTCGACGCCGCGCAGCCGCAGGCGGAATTTAACAAAGACGACTATCTTAAGCTTCGCTATCTAAGGCAAAATTTAAATTTTGTGCTAAAAGACAAAAACGTTCTGCTCTGCACGCTGGGACTTTCGATGTTTTGGGCAGTCTCGCAGCTCGTGATCGCGACCTTCCCGGCTCACTACAAGAGCCTTAGCGGCAGCGATAACGTAATGGTGATCCAGGTGATCTTAGCTCTTAGCGCGATCGGAATCGCGTTAGGCTCGATCTTTGCGGGCAGCTACTGCAAAAAACATATCGAGCTCGGTATCGTGCCGTTCGGTGCATTCGGGCTCGCGCTCGCGCTAATGGTGTTAGCCAACGCGCACTCGGTATTTTGGCTCGGCACGGCATCGTTTTTCTTCGGATTTAGCGGCGGAATTTTCATCGTGCCGCTCAACGCCGTCATTCAGTTTTTTACCGCCGACGAGCGCATGGGACGGGTGCTCGCGGGCTCAAATTTTATTCAAAATATCTTTATGGTGCTGTTTTTGCTCATCGCCATCATCTTGGTGCATTTTGCGGTCGCCAGCGGCGAAATTTTCGTCATGGCGGCACTGTGCGTGCTCATATGCGGGATCTTCGGCGCAAAATATCTGCCACAGCTTTTCGTTAGAATTTTACTCATTCCGTTTATGAAATTTGGCTATCAAGTCCACGTAGACGGCATCGAAAACATCCCGCAAAAAGGCGGCGTACTGCTTTTAGGCAACCATATCAGCTGGATCGATTGGGCGGTGGTACAGCTTGCGTGCCCGCGCGGGGTGCGCTTCGTGATGCATCGCAGCTACTACGATCTGTGGTATTTGAAGTGGTTTTTTAAAATTTTCCGCGTCATTCCGATCGGAGCGGGCGTGAGCAAAAGCGCGATCGAAAGCATCCGCGAGGC
>NZ_CALKTT010000027.1 GCF_937997535.1 uncultured Campylobacter sp. | reverse complement strand
CGGTGCGAAACAGAATTGTGATTATACAAGAGTGATGCTTAAAGGGGGCTGAATAATTAGTAGAAAAATGAGGAGTTCTTAAACAAAGAAAAATTCACAAAAAGGGTAAAATTTTAAAGAAACGCCAAATGTAAAAGCGAGGAAATTTAAAAGTAATCAAACCCAGTATAGCTTCTATATACGAAATTCTACTTTTAAAATTTCCTCATAATTTAAAATTTCTTCGAAATTTCTAAAATTCTAATACGCCATCAGCTTCGCGCCGAACGCGCCGCGAACCAAACTCTCGCTTTTATTTGCTAGCTTATCTATCATCTTCTCATACGCCGAAGGCTCCTGCCAGATCGGATCTGCTACGCCGCTAGCCTTTACGAGCGCGCTTTTGGCGTCCTCCAAAGAGCCCACTTCGTCGATGAGCCCGACACCTTTGGCGCCGCTGGCTAAAAATACTCGCGCATTCGCCCACGTATCGCGCTTCCTAAGATCCAGCGAGCGCGCCTGCGCCACCTCGCGCGTAAATAGCTCGTAGCTCTCGTCCACCAGGGCTTGCAGGCTTGCGCGCTCCGCGTCGCTCCATTTTCGCATCATCGTGCCCGCTTCTTTGAGCTCGCCCGCTTTGACGATCTGTTCGGCAAAGCCTAATTTAGCTGCAGCTTCGCTCACATCAAGCCCCTGCATGATCACGCCAATGGAGCCGATGAAGCTGCCCGGGTTTGCATAAATTTTACTTGCCCACACTCCGCCTAGGTAGCTGCCGCTCGCCATCGTGCCCTTGGCGTAGGCGACGACCGGCTTGCGCGAGTTTAGAGACTTGATCGCCAGCGAAATTTCTACGCTAGGGCTTAGCGCGCCGCCGGGGCTGTCGATCAGCAGAAGCACCCCCTTAATCGCCTCGTCGTTTTTCAGAGTTTCGATCTTTTCCAAAATTTCGCTATCGTCCATTATCGCGCCGCTTAGCGAAAGCTGAGCGAGATTCGTACCCTTTTGTTGCGCGCTTTCGCCGCCAGCAAAAATCAAAAACAAAATAAGCAGAAAAATCAGGGATTTAAAGTATTTGTTGATAAACCCAAGCACGGCGCCGATCGGCGCAAAGATATTTTTTAGAAATTGCATTTCATTCCTTCGATAAAAAGTGATTTTGCATTTTTGCTCTGCAAAATGAGCTGTAGCGGCAGCTGATCCTCATCGCACTCAATGCCTTCAAAAACGGCGATGTCGGCGAGCTTGCCTGCTTTCAGCTCGCCCAAATTTAGCCCAAGTGCCGCAGCAGCGTTTCTCGTCGCGCCTAAAAGTAACGCCCGCGCCAGCTCTGCCAAACCCAGCTCGTCGTGCATCATTAAATTTGCGCGCAGCTCGTCTAAAAAGCTTAGACTGAAATTTGAGCTAAGCCCGTCGGTAGCGATGTTGTAATTAAGCCCGCTTGCGAGCAGCTTTTTAAAGCTCAGCCGCTTTTTGCTAAGCAGGCGGTTGGAGCGCGCGCAGTGCGTGATCGAGTGAAGCTTCGGATCAAAGATGCTAAAATCATCCACCCAAACGCAATGCGTAAAAAGCGTGCGAAGCCCGTTAAAATGCGCTACGAAGCTCTGCGGCGAGTAAAGAGGCGCGGGCGTTGGGTCAAATTTAGCAAGCCAGGCTTTAAATTTGCCGCGACCCGTGCGCAGCCACTGCCGCTCATACGCGCTCTCCATAAAATGCGTGCTTATAGCAAGTCCGTTTTCGCGGGCAAGCTTCGTCGCAAACTCCGTAATCTGCGGGTGCGCCGAGTACGGCGAGTGCACCGACACGGCGGGGATAAAAAGCGAGCTTGCGAGCGCCTTTGCGCGCTCAAATCGCTGCTTAAATTTCAAAATATTCTCCGCCGCAGCATCCTTGCTCGCGCCTAAAATTTCATTGAAAAACACGGTTCTAATGCCGCTTTGCGCGCAAGCTTCAGCCTCGCCGCCGAAGCTTGAAATTTCGCCGATCGTACCCACGCCGCTTCGCATCATCGCGGCGATCTGCTCCAAAATCAATCGTCCGCGTGCCGCGGCATCCAGCTGCTGCCTTGAGGCGATGACGCTGCCTAGCCACTCCAAAAAATCGCCGTAGCGCAGCGTGCCTTTGTTTGCGCTAAATTCCAAATGCACGTGCGGATTTATAAACGCAGGCATCGCTATGTCGCCGCTAAAGTCTAAAATTTCGGCTTGCGGGTATTTGCGCGCCGCACTCGCAAAGGCGCAGACCTCGATTATCTTCTCGTCAAAGACGATCGCGCCATCTTTTAAAATTTTAAAATTCTCATCGCAAACAAGAACCCACTTCGCCCTTAAAATTCTCATCGTTTTCCTTATCTAAAACAGCGCGTGATTTTAGCATAAAATTCTCTTCCGTGCTAAATTTAGAGATAAAATTTTAGCGACCGGGCTTGAACGGGCAAATTTAGCGCCATAGTAAAAAATAAGCTCGCTTTGGTTATAATTTTTGCTTAAATTTCAAAACAAGGACGTAAAAATGAAAATTATGGTGATTCAAGGACCGAATATCAATATGCTTGGTATGCGCGAGCCCGCTATTTACGGGGTTATGAAGATGGAGGACATCCATAAACAGATGAAGGCGGTCGCCGATCAGAGCGGCAACGAGATCGAGTTTTTCCAGAGCAATTTCGAAGGCGAGATCGTCGATAAGATCCAAGAGTGCTTCGGCACTTGCGACGGCATCATCATCAATCCCGCCGCCTACACGCACACTTCGCTCGCTATCCGCGATGCGCTCGCCGCAGTCAGTCTGCCTGTGATCGAGGTGCATATCTCAAACATCGCTCGCAGGGAGGAGCTTAGACAAAAAAGTCTAATAGCGCCCGTTGCTGCGGGTCAGATAATCGGGTTTGGCCCCGTGGGATACCATCTGGCGATGATCGGAATGATTCAAATTTTTGAGCAGATCAAAGCCGCCAGAGCCGAGCAGAAAGCCAAATAAGTTTGGGATTAAATTTGAAAAATTTTATCTTAAAGGACGAAAACGCTGTTTACCACGAGTGCGGATACAGCTGCGACAACGCGATATTTTTGAACCTCGCGGGGCGCAAATTTTTCCTTACCGATGCGCGTTATAGCATCGAAGCGCGCGAGCTTTGCCAAGATACCAAAGTGATCGAGGTCGAGCGAAATTTGATAAAAGACGCGCGGCTGTTTTTGCGAAA
>NZ_CALKTT010000026.1 GCF_937997535.1 uncultured Campylobacter sp. | reverse complement strand
CATAACGGCGACCTTTGATGAGGTCGAACCGATGTCGATACCGATAAAATGCATAAAATTTAAATCCGTCGAAAAATATTTCTACGCCGTAGAACTTTATCGCAATCTTAGCTTTTTAAGACTTTTATATCGCTGAAATTTGGCACGGGCTTGGTGCGTATTTAAATTTAGCCTCGCACCGCGTTTGAATCGGTTTTAAATTTAAATTTAGCGCTCGCGGGCGATTAAAATTCCACTTAAAATCACCACCGCGATGCCCGCTAGCACGATCGGACCGGGCAGATGGTCGCCTAGCATAATTCCGAGCGCCATGCTAAAGAGGATATCGCTGTAGCTGATCGCAGCGACGATGCCCGCTTTGCGCGAAGCGGCATAGGCGCGCGTCATATAAATTTGAAAGTAGATCCCGCTGACGCCCAGAAGCGCCACGAGCACCCAGCCGAGCAGGCTCGGTAGATTAAAGTAAGCAAGCCTCGCTAAATCCGCTCCGCTGAAAAGCCCTAAAATTTTGACCTCGCTATCACCGAGCGCCCAACCCGCAGCCATCATCATCGCGCTTAGAAAGGTAGCGGACGAGACGAAAACTAGCACGATGAGGTTTGTGGCGTAGTGTTTGCGGAGCTCGCGCACGCTCGTGTATGCAAGCCCCGCGCACATGCCGCCGAAGATTCCCACTGCATCGGTTACGCTGATGCCGATGTGCGGGCGCACGACGAGTAAAATCCCGCCAAAGCCGAGCAGTATCGCAAACCAACCCTTGGAGCTTAGCTTTTCGCCTAAGAAAAACGCCGAAAATAGCGCGGTGAAAATGGGCGCCGTCTTTTGGAAGGTAAAAGCGGTGCCAAGATCGATGTGAGCGATATTATAGAAGGTCGCTAAGATACCGCAGCTGCCGATAAAGCCGCGAAACGCGAGCAGCCACGGCTTGCCGCCCGGGCCAAGATTTTTTACCCGCCGTAGCGAAAACAGCACGATCGCGATGCCTACGACGTTGCGGAAAAACACGATCTCGGCGCTGCTCATCCGCTCCGCCATGACCTTGGCTAGCGCGCCGTTTAGCGCGAAATAAAAGCTCGCTACGAGCATGTAATAAACGCCCAGATGTTTCAGCCAAAACGCGGAGTAAAGCTTCTGCTTCATCGCGCGCTACTTTCTGTTCGCGACGAGCGCGCCCGCGACGATGATGAGCGCCATGCCCCCAAGCGCCATGAAACCGGGCAGGGCGTCGCCTAGCAGCAGCCCAAATAGCGTCGAAAAGATGATGTCTGTGTAGCTGATCGTAGCTACTATGCCCGCTTTGCGCGTCGCGGCGTAGGCCTTGGTGACGTAGGTTTGATAAAACAGCCCCAGCAGCCCCAGAAGCACGGCAAAGAGCCAGCCCTGCGCGTTTGGAATTTTAAATTTGCAAAGCATAAAGCTCAGCGCGGGCGCGTATATAAATTCCGCCGCGATCATAAGCGCTACGGGCATCAGCGTGCCGGCAAGAAGCGCCGAGAGGATGATCGTATCGGAGCTATAGTATTTGCGCAGCCCGCGCACGGAGGTAAGCGCCATCGCGGCGAATAATCCGCTTAAAATTCCAAAAATATCGCTCGGCTGCAAGCCAAACTGCGGCTGAATTACCAAAACGATGCCCACAAAGCCCAAGCAGACCGAGAACCAGCCCATCGTGCCGAATTTTTCGCCGAGAGTAAAGTACGCAATGATCGCCGTCCAAATGGGTGCCGTTTTTTGAAAAGTAAATGCCTCGCCGAGGCTGATGTTAGCGACATTATAAAAAAATACCATCAGCCCCAAAATCCCGATAATGCCGCGAAACGCGAGCGTAAAAGGATGACCACCTTTGTTTGCGAAGCGCGCCGTACGGGGACGCGCCTTGATTTTATAAAGCAGGATCAAAAGTCCGGGCAGATTGCGAAAGAGCACGACCTCAAGCGATGAAATTTGCGCGCCCAAAAGCTTGGCAAAAACGCCCGTAAGAGAGTTGTAAAAGCTCGCCGCCGGCGTATAATACGCGCCCAAGCGGCGCAGCAAGAAGTTGTCGTATTTCATCGCGCCCCTTTAAATTTGCGGAATTATACACGCATAATGATTAAATTTTAATATTCCGCCGTTTTAATATTTCGCCGCACCGCCTGTTTTTGCACGTTTGGGCGCGACGGCTCGTTTTTGCAATTCGGCGCTTGTATGCGCAAAGCAGCCAAATTTGCGTAGCTGCGGGCTTTTATGCTTTCGCGCGGTTGTGCCCGTTCCGCGCCTCAGTTGCTAGTTTTCGCGCTCAGACTTCGGTTTTAAAATTTACGCATCGCCCCCGCTTCGCGTCGTTTGCGGCGACGGATCGCGCGCCTTGAGGCCTTTTATCTAGGCGGCGTTTTGCTAGCGCCGCGATAAAATTTCTAAATTTAGCGCCTAAATTTTATAAAATTTTGCCGCTTCCTTCCGCGAGCGAGCGCGTAGAATTTGGCTTTAATCTATTTTTGGTTATAATCGCGCCAAAAACTACAAGGACGAACGTGAAAAGTTTGATCATCATCGGGCGCCCCAATGTCGGCAAGTCGAGCCTTTTTAACCGCCTAGCGGGTGCTCGCATCGCTATTACCAGCGACGTTGCGGGTACGACGCGCGATACCAACAAAGCCGAAGCCGAAATTTTCGATCGCCGCATGCGCGTGATCGATTCGGGCGGCTTGGACGACGCCTCCGAGCTGTTTGTGCGCGTGCAAGCTAAGACGCTAAGCGAGGCAAAGAGCGCGGATTTGATAATCTTTATGACGGACGGCAAGCTGCTTCCGAGCGACGATGAGCGGCGGATATTTTTCTCGCTGCAAAAGCTCGGTAAGCCCATCGCCCTAGCGGTCAATAAAATAGACGGCAAGCGCGACGAGGAGCGTAGCTGGGAGTTTAACGAATTCGGCGTTAAATTTTTCCCTATCTCCGTCTCGCACAACAGCGGCATCGATGAGCTGAAAGAGTGGATATATGGCTTTTTAGACCCTGCGCCCGCGAGGCAGGACGAGGATGAAATTTTTGATGATTTTATAGAGGGCTTTAACGACGAGGGCGAGCCGAAAGAGGGGCGCGACGAGGAATTTTATGCAGACAAGACCATCGGCGTGGGTATCATCGGGCGAGTAAATGTCGGTAAATCAAGCCTTCTAAACGCGCTTGTGGGCTCGCAGCGCTCGGTCGTGAGCGATTATGCGGGCACGACGATCGATCCGGTGAACGAAAGCACGGAATTTGAGGGGCGCACGCTCGAGTTTATCGATACGGCGGGCATTCGCCGCCGCGGTAAGATCGAGGGCATAGAGCGTTTCGCGCTAAATCGCACCGAAAAAATCTTGCAAAACTCCGATATCGCGCTTTTGGTGCTTGACGCAAGCGAGCCGCTAAACGAGCTGGACGAGCGCATCGCGGGGCTTGCGGCTAAATTTGAACTCGGGCTCATCATAATTTTAAACAAATGGGATCTTTGCGAGCGCGATTACGACGAGTTTTGCCGCGATCTGCGCGATAGGTTTAAATTTCTTTCCTACGCGCCGATCATCAGCGTCAGCGCGACGGACAGGAAGCGGATCCATAAAATTTACCCGCTCATTTTGGAAGTTTATTCAAATTTCACGCGTAAGCTCGGCACCGCAAGGATCAATGAAGCGGTAGAATCCGCGATAAAGGCGCATCCGATACCTCGCGAGCGGGGCAAATCGGTTAAAATTTACTACGCCGCACAGATCGGCTTTGCACCGCCGAAGATCGCTCTTGTGATGAACCGCCCGCAAGCGCTGCATTTTAGCTACAAGCGCTATTTAATGAACAGACTACGCGCGAGCTTTGCTCTTTCGGGAAGTCCGCTAGTGCTGCTGCCGCGCAAAAAAGGGGAGAGCGATGAAGAGCGGTAATATCGTGCTCATCGGCTTTATGGGGGTCGGCAAGGGCACGGTAGCGCGGGCGCTGGCTGCGCAAAGCGGGATGTTCGCGCTTGATTGCGACGATATGATCGAAAGCTACGCCAATAAAAAGATCGGGCAAATTTTTAAAGAACAGGGCGAGCAGAGTTTTAGAAAGATGGAAGCGAGCCTTGCGAAATTTTTAGAAAAGTCCGTCCGCTGCGCCGTGATATCTACGGGCGGCGGTTTTTACGCCGTGAAAAATTTAAACAAAATCGGCACCGTCGTGTATCTGAAATCAAGCTTTGAGGGGATTATTGATCGCTTAAAAAATAGCGAGAACGCGGAGAAAAAATTTGCTAAGCGCCCGCTGCTAGCGGATCTACAAAAGGCCGCGGCGCTGCACGCTCAAAGAGACGGGGCGTATGAAAAAAAGGCCGACATCGTAATCGACGTCGAAAATAAAAGCGTGAAAAAGATCGTAAAAGAAATTTGTTCCGCCTGCGACGGGCTAAATTTAAAAGGAAAAAAGATGTCTAAGCAGAAGTGCTCTGGCGGCGGCAAAAATTCCGAGCCGCACGGCAAAGAGGGCAAAGGCGATAAGCTTAAAAAGAAAGAGGCGCTAAAGCAAAAGCTGCGTGAATTGATCGAGGGCTTAGAACGCGAGGAAATTCCAAAGCGAGTGATCGCGTGGCACTTCGATCTTTACGAGCCTTATGCGCTTGAGCTCGCGGGATCGAGCAGCTACGACGCGGATGACGACGACTGGGCGTGCGAGGACGAGGATGAATTTTATCCCGAATGTTCACGCTTGCAGCTTGAATTTTTAAATGAGCTTTCGTGGCGGCAGGTTTTAAAACTGCTCGTGCAGGCTCTGCGCGAGCTGCGAGAGCAGATGCCTGGCGCTAAAATTTTTAAGTGCAAGCACGTCGCCGTGGGCTTTATAGACGGCGATCTGATTTTGATTTAAAGGAGCAACGATGAGAATTTTAACGGGTCTTCAGCCCAGCGGCAAGCTGCATTTGGGCAATTACTTCGCGAGCATCAAGCAGATGGTAGATGCGCAAAACGCGGGCGAGCAGATGTTTATGTTTATCGCAAACTACCATGCGCTCACGTCCGTAAGCGACGGCGCAAAGCTAAAAAACTCCACCTACGAGGCCGCCGCGGCGTTTTTGTCCCTCGGGATAGATCCGAAAAAGACGGTGTTTTGGGTGCAAAGCGACGTGAAAGAGGTGTTGGAGCTTTACTGGATTTTAAGCGGATATACGCCGATGGGGTTACTCGAGCGAGCGCACGCATACAAAGACAAGATCGCCAAGGGCTTTGAGAGCAAACACGATCTGTTTAGCTACCCCGTTCTGATGGCGGCGGACATCCTGCTATACAGCGCGGAGGTCGTGCCTGTGGGCAAGGATCAGATCCAGCATGTCGAGATCGCTCGCGACATCGCGCTTAAATTTAACAACGCCCACGGCGAAATTTTAACTATTCCGCAAGCGCGCGTAAATGATGAAGTAGCGATCGTGCCGGGCACAGACGGCGCGAAGATGAGCAAGAGCTACGGCAATACGATCGATATTTTTGCAGATGCCGCGACGCTAAAGAAGCAAATTTCAAGTATCGTAACGACCTCCGAGCCGCTAGAGGCGCCTAAGCAGTGGCGCGGATGCAATGTCTATAATATCGCGAAGCTGTTTTTAAGCGAAGCGGAGCAGACGAAGCTACAGGCTCGCTACGAGCGGGGCGGTGAGGGGCACGGGCACTTCAAGGCGTATCTAAACGAGCTCGTGCTTAGCTACTTCAAAGACGCGCGAGATAAATTCGAATACTATCAAAGCCACCGCGAAATTTTGGACGAGATGCTAAGACAGGGCGCGCAAAGAGCGGCCGCGACGGCTGCTTCATTGATGCAAAAGGTTCGCGCCGCCGTGGGGATTTATCGCTAAGGAGAGTGAGATGACGGATTATGCTAGAGAAATTTTATCTGACGGCAAGCTGCTTCGGCAGAAGCTGGAAATTTTCTTGCAAACTCCTAGCAAGGTTGAAATTTACGCACGCGCCTGCGAGAAATTTTTCGCCGCGGGCAAGCAGCGCGAGTTAAATTATGTAAGCACGTGGAGTTGGTGGGGATTTTTCGGCACGCTGTTCTTTTTTCTGTACCGCAAGGAGTATAAAATTGCCGCAGCCCTATTTGCCGTTGTGGTAATTTCTTGCTTTATTCCGTTTTTGGATGAATATGATAGAAGTATAGGAATGGCGATTAGCGTCAGTAGCGGAACTATGGCGAAATATTTCGTTTGCTATAGTTTTGTTTCATTGCTGGATAAACAGGACGATGAAGCCCTAAGACGGGGCGGCGGCGTGAATAGATGGGCGATATGGCTCGCGGTAATATTTTACGCTTTTGTCGCAATTGTGTTTGCGCTAATAATTTCAAACGGCGGCAAAATTCAGTAGTTTTAAAGGGCTTCCGCGCTCAAAATAGCTAAATAAATTTTAAAAAGGAGTAAGAGTGAAAGCGATCGTAACGGTGATCGGTAAGGACAAGGTTGGCATTGTAGCGGGCGTTTCGGCCAAGCTCGCGCAGCTTGGGCTAAACATAGACGACATCAGTCAGACGGTTTTGGACGAGTTTTTTACGATGATGGCGGTGGTTTCCAGTGAGGAAAAGCAGGACTTCACGGCTCTGCGCGAGGAGCTAAACGAGCTAGGCGAAAAGTTAAAAGTTAAAATCAACATCCAAAGCTCGGCGATCTTTGACGCCATGCACAACATCTAAGGCGCACAAATGGACATCAAAAACGTAACCGAAACGATCGCGATGATCGAGGAGCAAAATTTCGACATTCGCACGATCACGATGGGTATCAGCCTGCTTGACTGTATCGATCCCGATATAAACAAAGCAGCGGAGAAAATTTACGCCAAGATCACCGATAAAGCGCGCGATCTCGTAAAGGTCGGTAATGAAATTTCAGCAGAGCTTGGCATCCCGATCGTAAATAAGCGCGTCTGCGTAACGCCTATCGCCATCATCGGCGCGGCGACGGATGCCGCAGACTACGTGCCGCTTGCTAGAGCGATGGACGAGGCTGCCAAAAAGGTCGGTATCGACTTTATCGGCGGCTTTTCGGCGCTAGTGCAAAAGGGCTACGCAAAGGGCGATAAAATTTTAATCGACTCGATCCCAGCCGCACTCGCCGCGACGCAGAAGGTCTGCTCGTCGGTAAATATCGGCTCGACCAAGACGGGCATAAATATGAGTGCGGTCGCCGATATGGGGCGCGTGATCAAAGAAACGGCGCGGCTTTCAGATCTGGGCGCTGCAAAGCTGGTCGTGTTTGCCAACGCCGTCGAGGATAATCCCTTTATGGCGGGCGCATTTCACGGCGTGGGAGAGGCCGAGGTCGTCATAAACGTGGGCGTATCGGGCCCGGGCGTCGTAAAACGCGCGCTTGAGAAGGTGCGCGGAGCGAGCTTTGACATGGTCGCCGAGACCGTGAAAAAGACTGCGTTTAAGATCACTCGCATCGGACAGCTCGTCGGTCAAATGGCGTCTGAGCGGCTGGGCGTGAAATTTGGCATCGTCGATCTCTCGCTAGCTCCGACCCCTGCCGTGGGTGATTCGGTCGCGCGCGTGCTTGAGGAGATGGGCTTAGAGCGCGTCGGCACGCACGGCACGACGGCTGCGCTTGCGCTACTAAACGACGCGGTCAAAAAGGGTGGAGTGATGGCCTGCAACCAAGTAGGCGGGCTTAGCGGCGCGTTTATCCCCGTCTCCGAAGACGAGGGTATGATAGCTGCGGTGCGCGCAGGCTCGCTAAGCTTAGAAAAGCTCGAAGCAATGACCGCGATCTGCTCGGTGGGGCTCGATATGATCGCGATCCCTGAGGATACGCCCGAGCAGACGATCGCCGCGATCATAGCCGACGAGGCCGCGATCGGCGTGATAAATCAAAAAACGACCGCCGTGCGCATCATCCCAAAAGGCAAAGAGGGCGACACGCTGGAATTTGGCGGGTTACTCGGTAGCGCGCCCGTGATGAGCGTAAATAAAAACTCATCGGCGGACTTCATCGCCCGCGGCGGCCAGATACCGGCACCTATTCATAGTTTTAAGAACTAAATTTAACCCGCTTAAGGAGGAAAAATGAGAGCGTTTGCGTTATTTGCGGCAGTTTTGCTTTTTAGCGGCTGCTCCATAATCTCGGCATTTTATAGCAAGGAGAAAAAATTCGAGCTGGCGGGCTTAGGGCAAGACGGGGTCTATAGGACTTCGGACGACAGCGCAGATACGCTAATAAAAATAACGTCCGCCCGCACAAAAGAGGGCGAGCCGTATCGTATAATCCACACGCTGGAAATTCCTAAAAATTCTACCCAGACAGATTTTGATAGCAACGATAAAGAGGTATTTAAAATAGACTGCTCCAAGAATCGTTGCTCGCCCGAATATGACAGGGAGCCGAAAAGAATCGCCATTTCTTGGCCCGCGCCGAATGGGGGCGGCATTTTTGACGGCGTCATATATTTAAAAAATTTACGGCTCGTAAAGGCGTATTAAATTTGCGGATTTAAAAGCGGACAAATTTATAAAATTTAACGAGTAGAATTTTACGGCGTCGCAATGGAATTTAGCTCTAAATTTTACGCTTGCAGGCGTGGAATTTTGAATTAAAATTTCGGCGCGGAATTTCGCTTTTAAATTTTACGGCGTGAAATTTTACGGTGCGCTGTCTCTACGGCGCGCTAAATTTTAAAATTTCGCCGTAAGACGCGGCGTTAAAATTTCATCGCCGCTCGCGGCAGACAGCGGCAGGTCTTTTGAAATTTTAAATTTAAAGTGGCTTTCATTGAAATTTTAAAATTTAAAAGTAATCTGCTTCGTTATCATTGCCCGTCCGCTGAGAAGCGAGCCAAATTTTATTTCGGTGCGGATTAAACACGGCGCGCAAAAATGGGCGCGGCATTAAAATTTTAAAAGATGAGCGAAAATAAAATGCAAAAAATGGCTTGGAAATTTGACGAGCTTGAAAAAGTCGCGACGGACGAGGGCTTTATTTGGTACGCGGAGCTGGCACTAAAAAGCAAAAGCTTCGGCGAGGTGCCGTTTTGTCTCGTGTCTGTAGATACGGCGGATGTGGATGATGCGGGGTCTTGCTCGCGCAGCGACGCCTGGGACATCGATCAGTACGTAAAAGACGCTCTTGTCTTCCTGCGAGACGAGCTTAGACGCGAGTATCGTTTGAGCGAGGATGAGCTTAGGCTGCTTGACGTGCCCGTTTGCGATCTGCCGTTTGAGCTGCCGCAATGCACGTTTTACGCGCGCGATACACAGTGGCTGCTGGGGTCCGGGCGCGCTTGATATTTGCGAGCCTTTCGGCATCGGGGTGATTTTCGAAGGCGAAAGACCGCTGCGCGTGGAAAATTTAGAGCTTTGCTAGCTGCGGTAAAATGCTAAATTTAAAGGCGGACGGGAATTTTAATGCTTTGCCGAGTTTAAAATTTTTCGACTTTTCGCGAATGTAACGCGGTAAATTTTAAAATTTAACCGCAAGGTGTGACATCAAAAAGACGCGGCGCCGAATTTAATATAATCTCTAAAATTTAAACGCTTAAAAGGAGCGAGCCGTGAGCGAAAAATTTCAAGCCGAGATGAAAGAGTTAGACAAAAAATTCGCCGCAATACCGGAGAATTTAAAGAAGCGATACGACAAACATAGGCTAATTAGGTGCTCTAGTATGGTATTTTTAGCGCTTTTGTTCGGCATTGCATCGGTAGTTTCGCGACTTATTTCTTACGTGGATATTCAGATGCCCGAACCTCTTTTGTTTTGTGCGGCGGTAGTTTTATCCATTTGCTTGACGGCATTTTGTTTAAAGTGCTACAAGACAAAAAAATACAGCAGCTTTTTCATAAAAAATCAAGATGCCAGTTTGACGATTTTTGCTTTTGAGAATACGGCTAGCTTAGTCTTGATTTATTTCCCACTTTGCTATTTCTATCTTCGGCAATGGGAGGTTCGCGAGATGAGTTAAGCGGCACCGGCACTTTATACGGAATCTTTATAGCCCCGATTTGCATATTAGTTTTTCTTTTATGCTATTTTTTCAACCGAAGCACCTATATTCCAAAAGACGATAAATTATGCTAAATTTCGATGAGGTGAAAGCTGCGAAACCTTATAAAAGAGCTGCAAAGATGGCGTTAAGCGGCGGGTTTGGACGAATGTTTAAATTTGGCTTATCGTAACTTAATACCCCTTGTATTTGCATTAAAGTTTTGTTGAGCCAAATTTTTATATACTTACTTAAGGGATCGGCGCTAAAATAAGAATATTTAAATTAAAAGGTCGGTGTGAAAGCAATTAGGAATTTTTATGAATGGCTAAGCATTTGGAATAAGATAAAAATTTACTTTTGCCTAATGTTTGTCGCTTACGCATGGTATTATATAGTCGCTTTGTCTAATCCAAAAAATTTAAGTGATCTCAAAATCACAGATGGCATAGTAACAGGTTTTACTAGCGATTCCGCGTTAAGGGGAGGAAGCTGGTGGTTATTGCAATTTTATGATAGCGAAAGAAAAGCCGTAGAGAAGGTTTCCTTGGGACTAAATTATAAAGGGATAGATGAATTTTATATATATGACAAACAAAGAAATATACTACGTTTTGATCTTTTGCAAGATCGCAAAGTTAGGATTTGGTATTCTGAATTCCCCTTTCCGTTTAAAACGAAAACGGCTTATCAAATTCTTATTTTAGACGATAATTTAGGCGAACGAGAAAGCATAAAAGGGAATAGATATTTTATGAGATTTGCGGATAGAGGATATTATATTACACCGAAGAAATGGTTTATGCTAGCAATGTCTCATATGGTTTTAATTTTTATTGTTTTGGATACCATATCAAAATTTAAAAGAGAAAATTGTGACAAGCTTTAATTCATTGACGGATTAGGTACGGTAAGGGCTCGCGCAAATCTAGCGCATAAATTTCGCCCTTAAATCGTGTAAATTTCACGCTCTGTTCGACGGAATTTCACGCGCAAATTTCACGACATTTCGGGCTTTGCAGCTTACAGCTTCCTAAGCTTCGCGATCTCATCGCGCAGCGCAGCGGCCTTTTCAAACTCCAGCGCGGCCGCGGCATCGAGCATCTGCTTGCGAAGCTCCTTTACGATCTTGGCGCGCTCGGCGGCGGGCATCTTCTCTAAATTGGCACCCTTTCTTAAAATTTCGGTGCCGTCCTCGATCTTTAGGCTCTCTTCGATATTGCGGCTAGCAGAATGCGGCGTTATGCCGTGAGCGCGGTTGTATTCATCTTGAAATTTACGGCGTTTTTGGGTGATGTCGATCGCCTCTTGCATCGAAGCGGTGATCTTTTTGCAAAACATCACGACCTGTCCGTTCACGTTTCGCGCGGCTCGCCCCATCGTCTGAATAAGGCTCGTGCGCGAGCGCAAAAAGCCCTCCTTATCGGCATCCATGATCGCGATAAGGCTTACTTCGGGCAGATCGAGCCCCTCGCGGAGCAAATTTATACCGATGAGCATGTCGTATTCGCCGCTACGTAGGCCGCGGATGAGCTCGTTGCGCTCGATTGCGTCGATGTCCGAGTGCATATATTTGACCTTAAGCCCAAGCTCCAGATAGTATTTGCTCAGCTCCTCCGCCATCTTTTTGGTTAGCACGGTTACTAAGATCCGCTCGCCGCGCGCGATGACCTCCTTTGCCATATCGTGTAAAATTTCGACCTGGTTGTCGCTGTCTTTTAAGATAATCTGCGGATCGAGTAGTCCCGTCGGGCGCAGTATCTGCTCATATACGGCTCCGCGGCTAAGATCCAGCTCGTAATCATTGGGCGTTGCGGAGACGAATAGAAATTTAGCTTTTTTATTGATAAACTCATCAAACATCAGCGGGCGGTTATCAAGCGCGCTAGGCAAGCGGAAGCCGTACTGCACGAGCGTTTCTTTGCGGCTGCGATCTCCTGCGAACATCCCGCGAAACTGTGGCAGGCTCACGTGGCTTTCATCGACGATGACGAGATAGTCCTTGCCCTTGCTCTCGTAGTAATCAAAGAGCGAATAGGGTGTCTCGCCCGACTTTTGACCGGTCAGATAGCGCGCGTAGTTTTCGATCCCCTTGCACATTCCCGTAGCGCCCAGCATCTCAAGGTCAAATTCCACTCGCCCTTTCAGTCGCTGCGCCTCTACGAGCTTGCCCGCGTCCTCGAAAAATTTCAGCCTCTGCTCAAGCTCCTCCTCGATCCCTTTGATCGTCGATTTTAGGCGCTGTTCGCCCACGATGAACTGGCTCGTCGGGTAGAGAATAAATTTTTTGACGCTTTGCGTCTTTTTGTTTTCGAGCACGTCCAGATGATACATCGCCTCTATCTCGTCGCCGAAAAACTCGATCCTAAACGCCTCGTCGTTAAAATACGCGGGGTAGATGTCGATCACGTCGCCGTTTACGCGGAAATTCCCGCGATCAAAAAAATCGTCGTTGCGTTTGTAGCCCATATCGACGAGCTTGCGAAGCAAAAATTTAGTGCTAAATTTTGATCCGATCTCAAAAAACAGCACCATGCCTTTGTATTCGGCGGGATCGCCCAGGCCGTAGTTTGCCGAAACCGACGCCACGGTGATGACATCGTCGAAGCTTAGCAAGCTCGCCGTGGCGCTTAGTCGCAAGCGCTCTAGCTCTTGGTTTACGTCGCTGTCCTTTTCGATGAAAAGATCCTGCCTGGGGATGTAGGCCTCGGGCTGATAGTAATCGTAGTAGCTGATGAAGTACTCGACGTGATTTTGCGGGAAAAAGCCCTTGAACTCGCTATAAAGCTGCGCCGCGAGAGATTTATTATGCGTCATTACGAGCGCGGGAATTCCGAGGCGCTTGATGATATTTGCCATGGTAAAAGTTTTACCCGAGCCGGTAACGCCGAGAAGGGTTTGGTATTTGTTGCCGCTTTGAAAGCCCGCGACGATGCCTTCGATCGCTTTTTCTTGATCCTCGCTTGGGGAGAATTTGCTCTCGATTTTAAAATTTTGCAAAATTTTTCCTTTTTTAAAGCCAAATTTGGGTAATATTTTTATTTAAATTATATCAGAAAAGGCGAAATAATGGAATCAATCTTTGACGAAGAGAAAAAGGTCGAGGGCTTAAGCAATAAAGTAGCTGAGCTGATTAGACGATACACCGAGGCTAGGGACGAAAACGAAAAGCTACGCACCGAGCTAGCGACGGTCAAGGCGCAAAACGAGGCCTTGGGGATGCAGCTTGGCACGCTTGAAAACGATCTGGCATATCGCAAGATGAGCGATGAGGATCTAAGCAAGCAGATCGACGATATTTTGGCGGGCGACAATTTAGGCGATAAATGAAAGAAATTTCAGTTCAGCTGACGAGTAAGTCTTTGACGAAAAAATACGCGATAAGCCTGGATGATGACTTTGCGAAGGTCTTCGGTAGGGACTGGCGGATTTTAACTCGCGGCAGCGATCATTTGGATGCGGGCGAACTGCTTGAAGCCTATATCCAAAAAAGCTATGAAAATTTCATGCTTAATAAAAAAATAGATGCCTTGGTAAAGGACATCGACGAAGGAGTAAAATGATGAAAATGAGAAAAGGTGCGGCAGTAGGCGGCGGCGTTAGCGGAATAATATTTTTAGCGATCATAATTTTCGTGATAGTAAAAATAATATATCCTAAATTAAGCGGTGCTAAGGATGAGGTTTTGGTTAAGGCGTATGCAGTCGAGCTTGAAGGTGTATTTAAGGATATACAAAGAGATTACCTCAATCAAGGTGGATTTAGAATGCTTAAAAGTATGACGGGCTCCAGGCAGTTTAGTGATAGCGATCTAGAAAAAACCGTCACTTTAAATCAATCCTTTGATTACGGAGTAGGACCGAAACTCAAAAACGATATGATCTTTTGCGCGACGATCACCTTGCGTCAAGATAGTGATGGATATTTTTTCGAGACCTCGAATATCAATCGCAACAGGGAGCGATGCGAAGCATTTCATAAAGATACGACTTATATGAAGTTAAATGGCTTTAGAATAGGCAAATAATTTTTAAAATTTAATCGCGCGACTACTATGGATTCGTAAAGCATCCGTGCAGCATGAGCGCGATAGTGCTAGTGAAGTGCGTAGCCGTGCGTCGGCTCGCACCTCGTGCCAAAAACATGCTAAGATTTCAAGAATTCATCTTTATAGACATTTTTTAAAATTTAGCTTTAAAATTGGCATTTTTACATTTATATTGACAGCTTATCGGCTAAATTTTAATCATATTTTAGTTTGTAATTCATATCGGTCATGATTTATGCTATTGCGGTTAAATTTATGAAATGGGTGCTTTGAAGCTATGCCCCTCGCGTGACGCGATGCGAGCTGAGATTTACGAAAAGCGCCTCATAAAACAAGCGTATTAAAGCAAAATATCAAGATCATCTTAAATTTATGAAATTTGCACCCCGAAGACGCGCGGAATTTTATCAGCACGGGCTTGGGCGTGAGTTTTAAAATCTCTCATAGAATTTTATCGCCGATTCTCAACCGCCGATTTGATCCAACTACGCAAATAATCTAGCTGCTGCGGTGTATGGAACCAATGCTCGCCGTTTTTCATAACGCTTAAGTCGCAGTCGAACTTCTGCGCGAAATTTCTAACGATACAAAGAGGCGTCATATCGTCGTTTTCTGCATATAGAATTCTGCTGGGCGTTTCCCACTTAGTGATCGGATTATTCAAAACAAAACTCCAATATTCCCAAAAAAGCGGTTGCCAGACAGGGGTCAAAATCATCCGCTCTTGCTTCAATCGCTCCTCGCTAACGCCAGCCCTACGCATAATATTTGAAATAACGTATTTCATATCAAGTATCGGCGAGACGAAGAGGCAGTCGCTAAGCTTTTCGTCGCGGAAGCTTTGCAGGCTGAACCAGGCCCCTATACTAACGGCAAACAGCGCGATTTCTTCCCAACGCTTCTTCGCATACGATAAAATTTCGCGAAATTCCATAATAGCGCGCCGCGGATCGCAAGAAGCGGGCTCGTGCCGTCTCTGTCCGTGCTCGGACAGATCAAAGCTAATTACCTGCCAGCCTTGCTCGCAAACGACGGAAGCTAAAAGTTCCGCATCATCTTTGCTTCCGCCTTGCCCGTGAGCGTAGATATAAACCTTTTTCGAGCGGCTCCCCCAAACGGCGGCGGGAATGCCGCGTGTCTCAATCGCGCTCTTTTGCATTTTTCGTTCCTTTAAATTTTTTGCGTCGATACCCGCATTTTGCGGCAATGTTACAAGCAAAACCATAAATATTGCTGGAATTTAATAGCACGCCCTGCTAGACTACCTGCGATTAGCGATAAATTTTAAAATTTTACGCGCGAGCTGCGCCTGCCGCTTTGTTTTAAAATTCTATATCGTAGAAATTTTGCGCCGTCAGACTGCAAAAATTCTTGCTACGAAATTTTATATCGCAACTGCGCGTGCCCTGAAATTTGTGTCTTAAAATTTTTACGCCGTAGAATTCTGCAGCTGCGAAATTTAAAATTTAAGACCACGCAAATTTTATCGCGACTCGTGCAAAATTTTAAAATTTTACGTTTGCTTTATTTGCAGGCTGCGCGGATAAATACCGCTTAAATTTCAGATTCCTAGCGGGCTCGCGCCTCAGAAGTTAAATTTGCGCTAATTCATAAGCCCCGCTCAAGATACGGTTTTTAAAATTTCGGTGCTTGATAGCGCCCGCAATCGCGCTGTGTTTGCCATGAACACATCCAAAAAGTTTAAAAAATCAATCCTGCGGCGCCGAGCTTGAGCCCTAAAGAGATAACTATCAAAACCCCAAGTCCTGCGAAAAAGCCCGCCAGCACGTCATCCAGCATCACGCCGAGCCCGCCTGGTACGTCGCGATCCACGCGCCCGATGATCGAGGGCTTGCGGATGTCAAACGCCCTGAAAAACAGCAGCGCCAAAATCATCGCGACGATCGATATCCTGCTGCTCTCAAAGCCCGCGATCAGCTCCGGCAGCGGCAGTGAAAAGATCTCGCCCACGGGCGCAGCGACGCACATTGCGATCCACACCCCCACGACCTCGTCGATTACGATCTCGCTGTTATCGTGCGCGCCTACCCGCCTTTCGTAATCGCTTACGATCTTAAGCGAGACGAAAAAAACGAGGCCGGCGCACAAAAACAGCGTCACCTCGCCCGCGAGCATCAAGATCGCAAGCCCCGCTATCCAGCCTGCGATGCTGCCCCAAGTGCCGGGCGCGGGTTTTAGTAGCCCCGCGCCGAAAAATGTAACGAAAATTTTATCCATAATTGTCCTTTTAAATTTTGCTTTTTAAAATTTTACCGCTTATTTTAATTAGAGCATCTGCTCGCGTGCGAAAATTTTAAATTTCGTTCGTGCATGTAGAATTAATTTGCCCGCCTACACGAAATCAGTTCTACTCGCTCGCCACGAATTTTGCTCACTAACGTAGGAATTTTAAAATTCTACTCATTTGCGTAAAAATTTTAAAATTTTGCTCGCCTGCGCGGAGTTTTCAAACCCGTCCGCAAACGCACGGCATTTTGCGCGAGTGGCAGTCGTTGTGCCTCGCCCAAATTTATGCACTGCGACTTACTGCGAGCATCTGGCTAAATTTAAACTCGCTTGCCGAAAGCTTAAAATTTAGATTTGCCGTGCTGCCTTACATATACATCGCGCCTTAAAATTTTAAATTCGCTTCGCCGCAAAATTTACTGCGCCGTTATAAATTTGCTACGAAGCCAAGACTTTAAAATTTAAAGCTCGTTTTATCGTACCGCTGCTAATGCTCTAAAAATTTAGCTTCGTTGTACCGCAAAATTTTACGCCAAATCTGCGTCCGCCGCTCTTTATTCTACAAAATTCCGTGCAGTCCTTTCTTTCCGCACTATGAAATTTTACTTTACGTCTAGCCGCCGTAAATTCTAACGCCGCGAAATTTTACCCTCTGCCTAGCTTCCGCAAATTCCACATCATTTTTGCGTTGCGCCCTCGAGAGCTATGTCTTTAGCGCACTGGTTTGGTACAGCTGCATAAGCTGCTCGTAAAACTCGCTTTCACCGTGGCTCTGCAAGATCCCGCTGTTTGGAAAAAGTTCGTCGTAGAGCTTTTGCAGATCCGAAAATCGCGCGGGAAAAAGCTCGCTTAAAATCATCGCCGAGATCTCTTTACGCATAAAAATCGCGGGCGGCAAGATCCCCGAGCGCAGCAGAGCTTTGAGATTTTGAGTGCGGTAATGCACGTGATGATGAGCGCCGTGAGGGCAGTTTTTCGTGCTTACGAGCACCTTGCACTTCTCGCAATAGACGTATTCTGGCATAAGCAAAATCTCGATTTCGCCGCGCTTTTGATACTCGTCCAGCACCGAATGCACGCCGCCACCTTCGAAAAATAGCTCCATATTTGCGTGATTTTGCCCAAAAATTATTTTGTTTATACCTAAATTTTTTGCGATCGCGCATTGCAGGGCGGGCTTGTCGTCAAAAATCGCAAGCGAGCCCAGATCGATCATCATAGCGCGTTGCGCGACCAAAAAATTTTGCAGTAAATAGCTTAGTGTTTTTTTGCGTAGCTCGTAGGGCAGGGCATCCGCGCTGCTCGTGCCGGTCAAAAAAATCACCACGAAATCCGCTTTGTCGATCATATGCCTAATCAGCCGCTCATGCACGCGGTGGATCGGATCGGCGCAGGTAAAAAACGCTGAAATTTTAGGCGCGGCAAGCGAGCTTGCGACTTTTTTTATGCGCGCGATTTGCTCTGCAAGACCATTTTTTAGCAGCGTGATGCGCCCCTGCACCGCAGTTTGCTCTGCGTATACGTTTTGAAACACCGAGTCTGCGACCTCGCTTGCGCTTGGGGCATAAACGTCGCTAACGTCTATGCGCGCGACAAGCTCACAATAGGCGGGATTTGCAGCGGAATTTTTGATGAAATTTTCGGTGGAATTTGAGATAAAATTTCCCGCCGAATTTGCTACGGATTTTGCATCTGCGCTACAAACGCGATTTATCGCAGAATTTTCGGCAAAGCTCTGCGCGGAATTTACCGCAGAATTTTCACTGGAGCTTTTCGCCAAATCCAAAGCGGCGTTGTTTGCAGATTTTACATCTGTGCTGCTAGTAAAAGTTTGATCATAGCTCGCAGTAAGGCTTTCTATATGGTCTAAGCCTTCGCTTGTGGCGTTTATAGCGCTTTGCGCACTTGCAGTGCGCGCGAAACCTGCGCCGCTTTTCACAAAATTCTGCTCGTTTTGCGCCGCGGCAGAAACTCCATCCTGCAAGTTGCGTGATTCTTTAGCTAGCAAATACGCACCACTTTCGCCGCTAAGCAAATTTTCGGTGCGTTCAGCTATGCCGTCCTTGCGGAGGTAAAGCTCCAAAATATCGCCTTTTTTTGCGTCCGCGCAGGAAAAAACGAAATTTATGCCGCATACGCTTAGCTTGCTTGGGCGCAGTAGCTCGCAGCTCTTGCCGAAAGCGCCGTTTGCGAGCAGGCTCAAGACGTTTAGGTCGGAGCGCGAGATCACTATCTTGCGGATTTGCATTGCGCTATTATTTGCGCCTTTGCTCTCGCTTCCGGCTTGCTTTCCTTTTAAATTCCATGCCGAGCCCTTAGTTTGTGCCTTCTCTTTTCTAGCATCGCCAGCCCTTGACGCTTTTAAATTTCGCATCGTTTTTAAATTGCGCTTTGCTTTTAAATTTTGCTTCGCCTTTAAATTTAGCGCCGCATCGCTCGAAGCTCTTGCGGCGTTTAGAATTTTTGTGCTACTTGAAATTCCTTCGCTTTCAAGCGGTTTTATTTCGTGCAAATTGCCGGTATCACGCGAAATTTCTATCTCGCCTGCGATCCGTACCGAGCGCGCGCGGCTATTTTTTTCTTGCGATGCCATATTTTTTCCTTTTCTCCCAAAGCGATTTTCGCGAAATCCCAAGTGCCGCCGCCAGATCGGAGTCGAAATACTCGTCTTGGTGCGCTACGATCGTGAGCTTTACGTATTCTTCGATGCTTAAAATTTCACTGCGTTCTTTGCTGCTGCCAAGCGTAATTTCGTCGTTAAAGCCCTTTTGCGCGCCGATGGATCCGGCGATTATACGCATGGATTTGGTTTTGCTTAGAAATTTTTCCTTCTGTGCGCCGCTTAGGCTATCAAAATCTGGTGCGTAAAAAATCTCCGCGCCGCGTTCTAGCAGCTCAGGGCTTTGCGCGGATAGAATTTTAAGGCGCGATTTTAACGCGAGTGCGATCTTAAATACCGCCGCAGCTCGCACTGCCGCATCGCCGCGCAAAAGAAGCGGAAATTTTATCTGCGCTAAACGCGCGGGCGGTATTTCGCACGAAAGAGAGATCTCTTTAAGCAACACTTCGTAGGCTTCGTTTTGTGATTTTAGCGAGCGAAACTGCGCGTAGTGCTCGATCTTTTTTATGAGCTCCTCTATCATAAAAGGCTTTTGGATATAATCCGTCGCGCCCGCTTTTACGGGGTTTAGCACCGTTTCGCTATCGACGTAGGCGACCATTAAAATTATGATCGAGCGCCTAAATTTCTCGATCAGCGGATAAAAGCTCGCGCCGCTCCAGCTCGTAGAGAGTAGCACCGCCTCAAACTCCTCCGCAAGGCCCGCCGCGGTTGCTAAACTCGCCGCGTTAGTGCATTCATGCCCAAGCGCGCCAAGCTTGTTTGCGATACTTTGAGCAAGATAGCTTTCGCTCTCGATTATTAAAATTTTCATACGTCCTGCGCCTTTGCTGCGTGCTTTTGCCAGTCGTAAAATTTCAAGCTTACCGCAGCCTGCGCGGCGATGCCTTCGCTTCTGCCCGTAAATCCCAGCCCTTCGGTCGTGGTCGCTTTGACATTGACGCGGGCGCAGTTTAGAATTTCGCTTAAAACCTCTTGCATCTGCGCTTTGTAAGCACCGATCTTCGGGCGCTGCGCGATGATCGTAATATCGGCGTTTACGAGCTCGTAGCCGTAGCCTCTGACGCGCCGCATTACCTTTCGTAACAGCTCCTTGCTATCCGCGCCTTTAAATTTGGCGTCGCTGTCGGGGAAAAGCTCGCCGATGTCTCCCAGCATTGCTGCGCCGCAAATAGCGTCGATTAGGGCATGGATTGCTACGTCGCCGTCGCTGTGCGCGATCAGCGCGAACTCGCATGGAATTTGCACGCCGCCGAGCACGATGCCCGCGCCTTTTTCAAGCACGTGCACGTCGTAACCCGTGCCGCAAAAGATATCGCGCGAGCAGGGTTTTAAATTTAGTGCCGCCAGATCGCTTGCGCGCGTGATCTTAAGCGCGCCCGCTTCGCCTTTTATAAATTCTAACCGCCCGCCCGCGCTACCGACCGCCGCGCTATCGTCGGTAAAAATTTCGTCTCCCTCAAGCGCCTTTTTAAGTAGCGCCGTGCGCGAAAGCTGCGGCGTTTGGATGAGGCGCAGTTCCTCTCGCTCCACAATGCGCTCGCCGAGATAGGTCGTGTCATTTACGCCAAGATAGGGGCTGACGCAGTCCGCGCCGCCTAAATTTCGTATCAGCGAGGAGATCAGCTCGGGCGAAATTTGCGCGCGGGCTACGTCGCTTACGAGCACGAGCTCGCTCTCTACGAGCTTTAGCGCGTTTTTTAGCGAGCTTTGACGATTTGCGCCGCCCGGGGCGAAGTGAAATTTTAAATTTGCAGAGCCGCATTCATCTGCGTCGCATTCGACTTGAGCTTTAAAATTTTCCGCGCCCCGCGGCTTGCTTGCGTCGTTTAGATCATCAGCGCCGCATCCGATCCCGCCTCGCTCGCTTTTAAATTTATACTCGCTCGTGCCGCACTCCACGCTTTTGCCGCACTCTGCGCTTTTGCCGCACTCTGCGCTTTTGCCGCACTCCGAGTTTTCTCCGCGTGCCGAGGCTAGGCTGCACGCATAGAGGCGCTCGCAATAGCCCACGTCCTCCTCGTTCACGGCGATTATGATTTTTTTAAATGGGTGCGCCCGCGCAATGCTCTGCGCGACGTATTGCCAAAGCGGCAGCTCGCCCACGCGCAACCACTGCTTTTTGACGGGGAGCTCAAACCTGCTCGAATCGCCCGCGGCGAGCAAAATCAGCGATATATCTTTCAAATTTTATCCTTGAAATTTTGTTACGAAATTATACGTATTAAAAATGAAAGCAAAATTAATCGCGACTCGCGGGCTAAAATATCTTAATCTTAGGCGTAAATTTACCCTGCGCGGCGGTAAAATTTCAGCCTGCGTTACGAAAATAAACGGCAAAAGAAAAGTAAGGATTAATGAAATTTGTTATATTATACGCGCATTTTTAAGAAGCGAGGCGAAAATGACCGAAAGCTGCGTATCACAGATCTATTTTGCAAAAAAAGGCGAGCTGACGCCACAGATGAGAGAGGTCGCGCAAAGCGAGCGCATGGACGTGCGGGTCTTGTGCGATTTGCTCGCGCAAGGAAGAGCGATCATCCCCGCAAACGTTAATCACAAAAGCTTAAAACCCGTCGGCATCGGGCGCGCGCTGCGGTGCAAGATCAACGCAAACATCGGCTCCTCGGGCACGACGAGCGATATCGAGGGCGAGCTGGAAAAGCTTGAGGCTTGCTTAAAATACGGCGCCGATACGGTGATGGATCTAAGCACGGGCGGCGATTTGGACGAGATCCGCGCCGCGATAATCGAGCGCTCGCCCGTACCCATAGGCACGGTGCCGATCTATCAGATGATTCATGAGCTGGGCGATATTAAAAATTTAAAAACGAGCGCTATTCTTAATACGATCGAGAAGCAGGCGCGGCAGGGAGTGGATTATTTCACGATCCATGCGGGCTTTAAGCTAGAGTTTATGCCGCTGCTGTCCCGTCGCAAGATGGGTATCGTAAGCAGAGGCGGCTCGCTGATAGCGTCGTGGATGATGAAATTTCATAAGCAAAATCCCTTCTACGAAGCGTTTGATGAAATTTGCGATATCTGCGCCGCTTACGACGTATCGCTATCTCTGGGAGACGGCTTGCGCCCTGGTTGCTTATACGACGCGACCGATAGGGCGCAGCTTAGCGAGCTTGAAATTTTAGGCGAGCTGGCCCTGCGCGCGAATGAAAAAAACGTGCAGGTGATGATCGAGGGGCCGGGGCACATCCCGTTTAACGAGATCGAGCTTAATATGCAGCTAGAGCGCAAGCTCTGCCGCGACGCGCCGTTTTACGTACTTGGTCCGCTTCCGACCGACATCGGCGCGGGCTACGATCATATCAGCTCGGCTATCGGCGGGACGATGGCTGCGTATTGCGGCGCCAGCATGCTCTGCTACGTAACGCCTAAGGAGCATCTGGGGCTTCCCAATGCAAAAGACGTCAGAGAGGGCATTATCGCGCATAAGATCGCCGCTCACGCCGCGGACGTCGCGCTAGGCAAAGCGGGCGCGATAGAGCGCGATCACGAGATGAGCGATGCGCGGTATGGTTTTGATTGGAACAGGCAGTTTGAGCTTAGCTTCGATCCAGATCATGCGCGCGAGCTGCATGACGAGAGCCTGGGCGATGAAATTTACAAGGGCGCGGAGTTTTGCTCGATGTGCGGGCCGAAATTTTGCGCATATAAAATCAGTAGAAATTTAACCGAAAATAAGGAGAAAGAATGAGTAAAGACGAAGTCTTAAATTTGCTTAAAAGCGTGATCTATCCGGGCTTTTCTAAAAGTATCGTGGATTTTGGATTTGTAAAAGAGGTCGAGATCGGCGATAGAATTTTCGTAGGGATCGAAATCCCCAGCGCCAAGCCTGAAATTGCAGCAGAGCTTAGATCGGCGGCGCAAAAGGCGCTCGGCGCGGATGCCGAAATTTTAATCAAACAACCCAAGATCGCCGAGGAAAAGAGCAATTCTCGCAGCGGCAAAAATATCGCGCCGCAGATCAAGCATTTCGTGATGATCAGCAGCGGCAAGGGCGGCGTAGGCAAGAGCACGACGACGCTAAATTTAGCCATCAGCACGGCAAAGCTCGGAAAGAGGGTGGGGATTTTGGATGCCGATATTTACGGGCCGAATTTGCCGCGAATGCTAGGCGAGGATAAGACGCAAGCAAGCGTCGTGGGGCAGAAGCTAAAGCCGATTTTAAGCCACGGCGTGGAGATGATGAGCATGGGCGTGCTGATGGAGGAGGGCGCGAGCCTTATCTGGCGTGGCTCTATGATAATGAAGGCGATCGAGCAGCTACTAAAAGACGTGGCGTGGAGCGATCTGGACGTGTTGTTTTTGGATATGCCTCCGGGTACGGGCGACGCGCAGCTTACGCTCGCTCAGAGCGTGCCGGTAACGGCGGGCGTGTGCGTTACGACGCCACAGACAGTCGCGCTGGACGACAGCGCTCGCGGGCTTGATATGTTCGAAAAGCTCCACATCCCGATCGCAGGCCTTATCGAGAATATGAGCGGCTTCATCTGCCCCGATAACGGCAAGGAGTACGACATCTTCGGCCGCGGCGGCGCGCAAAAGCTAGCGCAGCGATACAATACCGAAGTAATCGGCGAGATCCCGATCGAGATCGCTATCCGCGAGGGCGGCGACAGCGGCAAGCCGGTAAGCTTCTATGCGCCAGGTTCTTTGAGCGCGAAGCGCTACGAAGATGCCGCGCGCAAGCTGTGGGAAAAGATCGAGAAGATCGATCGCGAGGAGCTGGCGGATAACTCCGCGATCCAGCCGGTGATGGACGGCAAGAGCGCCTGCTCGAATTAGGGCTTTGGCGGGTGCGGCGTCAAATTTAGCGCGGAATTTCTCGTGAATTTTGCAGATTGAAATTCAACGTGGAATTTAATAGTTTGAAATTTCTCGTCGAATTTCGCTGCAAATTTTATAATACTCGCAAAATTTTGGTATGCAAATCCGTCATAGAATTTTGCCCGTAAATTTAGCGGGTAAAATTTCACGCGGGTTTTGCGGCTCGGAATTTCGAGCCGAATTTTGTAGCTCGAAATTCTGCGTTAAAATTCCGCTGCGATTTTGCCGCGAAATTTTATGGCGCCAGTAAAATTTTTGTGTATAGAATTTCGTGCAGAGGTTGTAGCATTAAATTTTAAAGCTTGAAATTTCGAGCTACAATTTTACCCAAGCTTCGTTGTGTGAGGGTTCAGATAAAATTCTAAGCGCAGAATTTTACGGCGAAAATTAAATTCCAAACGCGCAATTCAGCGAGGTAAAATTTGCCGTAGAATTCCGTCTTGGAGTTTTCAAATGTAAAATTTTAAGCATAAAGCTTTGCTGCGGAATTTCAAAATGCAAAATTTATCGCTAAAACTTTGTTTTAAAATTTTAAGATGGGGCTTTAAAATATGAATTTTAGGCTTGAAATTTATCGCGTCTAGCTTTTTAGCGGTAGCTGCAGTATTGCGCTAGTTTAAATTTTACTTCGCCGGGCCTTATGGCGGTGGAGTTTATCTGCGAAAGTCTCTGTAGAGTTTATTTGGGATGAAATTTTATCTGTAGTGATTGCGGAAGTAAATTTCTCGCGCAGCTGAAATTTAAGCAGCTGAAATTTCATTCGTATAGGCAGGAAGCTAAAGCGGCAAAATCCCTAAGCCTAGGGCTTTTAGGTTTAGGGATTTTACTTTTATACGAAATAAGAAAGGTCGGTAATGAGGTTTTTGATTATTTTGGTGCTTGCATTTGCGGCGTTCGCGCAAGAGAGCAATATGCAAAAATGGGCGAAAGAGATTACTGCGGATGCGCAGATCCCGCAGGATAAGTTTTTGGCGTTTTATCTGAATAAAGATGAGCCTAAGAAAGTGGTTTTCTCTGAAAACGTCGATCGCATTAGCGTCAATTACGAAGGAAATTCTTTCCATGAAATCCCGTCTCCAAATCTTATGGCGTATTGGGTCGGCGAGTTTAATTTCGACGCAGATGTCGAAAAGATGGTGCTAGGAGATTACGGCTGGTCCACGCTGGTAATCGCCGTAGATGGCACGGACGTGCTAGGCGGAACATCTAGCAATCAAAAGCGCCCGCTTACGTATAAATTTAGCAAGGGCAAGCACAAGATCGAAGCGTGGTTTTTAAATGACGCGCATTCCAGTGAGCTTTTCGTGGATTTTAAAGATGTAGAGCCATTTTATCGTCAAAAGGACGCCGTAGCCAAGATCCCCGCGGATAAGGACTACGATCTGTGGCTCGGCGCGATCTACGAAAGCGCGCAGATGAATAATCGCGTCAAGCTAAATTTAGCCAAATCCGATAAGCCCATCGTGCTACTGCTTAGCTCATATCGCGCCGTGGAGTGGGAGATCTCAAATCCGCAAAAGAATGAAATTCTAGCCGTGTTAATTTACAATCCCATTAGTAGCGTCCGCGGCGTAAGCGGTGCGCTTTACGTCGAGGACTACAGATACACAGAGGCTGCGGATGGGCTTAAATGCGAGTGCATCTCCGGCAATGTCTTTCACTGCGACGGAAGCGAGATTTATGATATGAACGGGCGCGTAAACGGGATATTTGGCAGAGGCCTGGGGGCGTTTGCCGGCAAGCACGCCGTAAATTCCTTAGATCTGCCGGGGCTTGTTATTACTCCGAAAATTTTAGACGAAAGCAAAGCTCGCCTGCTCTCTGTAGAAGCGGACCGCAAGAAATGCGAAAGCACGCCGATGGATGATGTGTTTAGGTAGGATGGACAGTATTTATAACAATTTCTTCAATAAATTTTACTGTTCATAAATTTGATAATTTCTGTGAAATCTATGTTCCGATAAAGAGGATTAAAGTACTCTTTAGGTTTACATTATGAGATTAAGATAACGTAAAAGGTATATCGAGTGAAATATAATAGGGACATAAATATAGAAAGGAATTATTAATAATATGAAACATACAAGCATTGTAACTCCTAACGATTTGGCACGATATGCAGATACGCGTGAGAGCGAAGGAGTAATTCCCGAGCTTATTTGTCGACTTATCAGACAATCGGCAGCTAATATAAGCGAGTGCCGCATACCTTACGGTGATGCCGTAAATCAACCCGGCATGGACGGCATTGTAGATTGCGAGACCGGATTTTTTGAATTTGTTCCTGCGGGGAAATCATATTGGGAAATAGGCACCGGAAAAGATCCTCAAGAAAAAGCAAGTAGTGACTTTCAAAAAAGAACTGATGAATTGAGCAATGAAGAGCGGGCAAATTCCACTTTCGTCTTCGCTACTCCGCGTTCGGCCGAAGCAAATGGTTGGAATGAGCCAAAACAGAGGGCTTGGGTTAAAAGGCGGCAAAATACAGGATGGAAACGAATTATAATAATAGATGGGGTAAAGCTAGCGGATTGGCTTAGAGAATTTCCCGCTATCGGTAAGTGGATGGCTTGCAAAATAGGAATTTCGTCAAATTTAGGTGATATCATAACCCCGCTTGAACACTGGAATTTAACTCAATCTAAATTTAAAAATTGCAACTTGATCCAGTCACAATTTAATGGGCTGGCTTTTCCGCCCGAGCTTTTTACCTCTTCTCGCGATAAAGCGTGTAGCGCGCTTAAGACCATCTTTTCGGGCGAAGCTAAAAAACTTTTTATTATTGCTGAGAGCGAAAACGATGTAGATGATTTTGTGGCGGCCTACCTTATGACGCTTGAAAAAGAAAAGGCACAAAAATATGCAGATAGGTGTCTTTTTATAAAAGATAAAGATACATGGCAAGCAATATCCGAGTTGCGACGATCACATGTATTGGTTGCTAGCCCAAGGCTAGGCTTGGATGATGAACAACAAAATTTACTTGCGTTAGCCATAGAAAAAGGGCATGGAGTGATCGCGCCGTTTTGCGATGCCCCATCAATTGGTAATGACGATGTTATAGACCTTAAAAGTCCTCCATCATATCAGATCAAAGAGATACTGACGAAAGCGCAGTTCCCAGATGCTCTTGCAGAGGAATTTGCTAAAATAGGAAATAGGAGGCTGTCTGCACTTATGAGGTATCTCGTAGGAGTTGCTGCGCCGTCGTATGCGAAACGAAATACTGCTCGCGAATTGGCAAAAGCCTGTTTAATAGGTCGATGGGATGAAGAAAATAAAGCGGACATTCAAGCTATAGAAGAATTTGTCGGCAAAAGTTATAAAGAATGGATGGAAAAATTTAGAGCCGACGCTTTACGTCCAGACTCTCCGTTTACTTTGATAGAGGGAAAATGGAAAGTTATTTCTTGTGATGAGGCTTGGGATGTCCTTGGAGGTATGATCTCAAATGACGATCTAGCCCGTTTTAAGAGTATAGCGATTTCAGTTTTAGAAGAAAGAGATCCGGCGCTTGATTTGCTGAAAGAAGAACGATGTGCCGCTAGTTTTTATGGAAAACAATTAAACTATTCGCAAAATATTAGAAAAGGAATTTCTCAAACGCTTGCTTTGATGGGTAGTCGCCCTCAAGCACTTAGTAACTGCTCTTGCAATGAAGCTTTAAACGCTGTAAATTTTATTGTGCGCACATTGCTTGATGGGGCGGATTGGGAGCGATGGGCGAGCATAGATTACTACTTACCGCTTTTAGCAGAAGCCGCGCCCAGCGAATTTCTTGATGCTGTAGAGTTGTCATTGGTCGATATTTCGAATTCTCCTTTTCATAAACTATTTGAACAAGAAGGAAACGGAATAGAGGGGCGTAATTACATGTGCGGTTTACTTTGGGCTCTTGAAGAGCTGGCATGGTCTCCTAATTATTTATCAAGAGTAGCGGTTATTTTGGTGGATCTTGCCTCTATTGATCCCGGCGGATCTTGGGCAAATCGTCCTATGAGATCGCTTGTGAATATATTTTTACCTTGGCATGTGCAAACTACCGTAAAATTTGATATAAGAAAAGCGGCGATCAAAGCCGTGATAAAAAATCAACCTAAAATCGGATGGTCTCTGCTGCTAGAGTTGCTTCCGCAAGGTTGCCAAGTCACAAGCGGAAACTATCGCCCTATTTGGAGAGATTTTATCCCGTTAGATTGGAAGGATGGTGTATTTCAAAATGAATATTTGGAGCAAATTGCTGCTTTATCCGAGCTTATGATTGATTTAGCAAAAGAAGACGTGGATAAATTTATTGAGCTTATAGAAAGGCTTTCAAATTTGCCCAAAAATGCATACGATTTTATTCTTGATTATTGCTTGTCGGATAACATAATAAATTTGCCCGAAGAAAAACGCTATTTGGTTTGGGAGAAACTCGATGAGATTGTGCGTCGTCATAGAAAATTTTCTAATACTAACTGGGCATTGCCCGAAGAAAAACTTTGCAAAATCAAAAACATAGCCGATAGTCTTGCGCCATCTTCGCCGGAAATAAAATATCGTTATTTATTTAATGGCGTAGTTTTTGAGTTGTTGGACGGAGATGGTGACCGCGATATGCAGATAGAAAGGCTCGCTAAAAAACGCAATTCCGCTATAAAAGAAATTTTGGACAGCGGAGGTTTGATAAAGTGCATAAATTTTGCCAAAAAAGTAGCTTCGCCGTTTGATGTAGGTCGAGCTTTGGGCGAAATAGAATATGATTTGATTGAAAATGAACTATTGCCAACATTTCTTGATTCAAATGATGAAGTTGAAAAGCAGGTTTTAAGCGGGTATGCACGGATCAAATTTTATAAAATCGGCATTGATTGGGCTGAAATGATTATGCAAAAAGATTGGTCTTTAGAGCAACGCGCTAAATTTCTGTTGCTTTTACCTTTCAATGAAGAGATATGGAAAGCGGTTTCTAAGTATTTAGGAGAAAATAGCGAGGATCTGTACTGGAAAAACGTTAAAGTTAATCCCTATGAATCAGACAGCAATCTGAATGAGGCAACCGAAAAATTGCTTACGTATGGGCGCGAAGGTGCGGCCGTTATCTGCGCTGCTCACAAGGCAAATAAAGCCGAAATTAATGAAGCCTTAGCGGTTCGTTCGCTTATCTCGGTCCTTGATAGTAAAAGCGGTAAGCAAGAACTTACCGACTATAGCTATGTGGCCTATGATGTAGTTGAGCTAATTAAGCGTCTTCAAAAATCAAAAACTATAGATCAAGACATACTGCTTAAAATTGAATCTAGGTTCTTTTCTTGGCTAAAAAGATTTTCTACAGAAGAATCCCCTACAGCAATCGAAAAAAAACTAGCTTCCGATCCGCAATTCTTTGCCGATATGATTGCTCTCGCCTTTCGTTCCAAGTATGATAAAAGCGACAGTGCTAAAGAAATAGATGAGAATAAACGCTATCTGGCCCAAAATGCCTACGATATTTTATATGAATGGAAACTTTATCCGGGAGTTAAAGAAGATGGAAAATTTGACGAAAATGCATTTAAAGAGTGGATCAAGGAGGCCAAAAGGATTACCGAAGAGACGGGGCATATAGGAGTTGCTAGGCACTATATTGGACAAATTTTAACTTATGCGCCTGCCGATCCGGGCGGACTTTGGATCCATAAAGCCGTGGCCGATATTTTAGATGCTAGAGATGCCGATAAAATACGCTCCGAATTCACGCTCACGCTTTTTAATCGGCGCGGAATACATACTTTTACTTACGGGCGGGAAGAGCGAGAGCTTGCTAAGCAGAATCAAGAAAAAGCCGAAGCCCTTGATGCGGAAGGTTTTACTAGATTCGCAACGATAATGCGTGAGTTCGCTGAGCAATATTTAAAAATAGCTAACGAAGAGGAAAAAGTGGATATTTACGAGTAAAAGCATTTTATGGCGGACGAATCAATTTGGCAAAATTTGATTATTTTTAAATTAAATTTAGCTATACTCCCGCGCAATTTTGCGATTAAGGATTAAATATGAAAGAGATTAAAAGCCTAAGCGAGCTTCAGGCTTTTGCAGATAAAGTTCGCGCCCAAAAGGGCTATCGCGATCCGATCATGTGGGCGGTCGGGCGCGTATTTAAGGGGTGTGCGGAGGGGCACAAAAGCCTAAGCGTAAATTACGCGCACGTAAATTTTAAAGATGGGCTAACAAGCGCAGCAGTGCTAATCCATGCTCTAACCGAATGCGGCGAGGTCGTGGATTTTAGCGGTAGTGAGTGCGTCCTTCCGCTAACGCACAAAGCCCTAAAAAAGGCGATCGAGGCTTTAAAATTTCTACAGCCAGACGCCAAAGAGGGCGCGCACAAAAATCTGCAGGTGCTGCTTGCGGTTAAAGAGGCGATGAAATCGGACGAGCACGCGAGCTTTTGCGCTAGTTTTATCTTTGAGGATACCGCGCCGAAAAGCGTCGAGAGCGTCTATCTCAAGCTTTACGCGCTTTCGCTAGATCTCTGCGAGCCGCGCACGCTCAATCTAGACGGCGCATTTAGCGTGCTTCCGAACGTCGCATGGGACGAAAACGCCCGCCCAATCGAGCTTTGGTGGCTGCGTGAAAACGAAATCTCTTTAAAAATGCAAGGTCGCTATCCACGCATAATCAGCGTCGATAAATTTCCGCGCTACCTAAGCCACGTCGTGCCGCCGCAAAACGTTCGGATTTTAGATGATGCGAAGGTGCGTTTGGGTGCGCATATCGCCGCGGGTACGACCGTGATGCCGGGTGCTGCGTATGTGAATTTCAACGCAGGCACGACTGGCAGCGTTATGATCGAGGGGCGCGTCAGCAGCTCGGTCGTCGTGGGCGAGGGCAGCGATATAGGCGGTGGCGCGTCGATTTTGGGCGTGCTAAGCGGCACCAACGGCAATGCTGTGAGCATCGGCAAGCACTGCCTGCTGGGCGCAAACTCCGTAACGGGCATTCCGCTCGGTGATCGCTGTATCGTGGATGCCGGCATCGCGATACTTGAGGGCACGAAGGTTTTCATCGCGCAAAAGGATCGCGAGGCGCTAGCGGCGCTAAATGCGGGCTTTGCGTTTGATCGTGAAATTTATAAAGGGCTTGAGCTTGCCGGGCTTAGCGGTCTGCACTTCCGACAAAATAGCCAAAGCGGGCAGATTACAGCAAGCGTTAGCAAGCGCGCGATCAAACTCAACGCGGAACTGCATTAAATTTATAAATTTAAACGGCGGGCGCGGATTGGCTGGAGCTTTTTTTTAAGCTGCGTTAAATCTATAACTTAAACGGCGAGTTTGAAAAAGATACGGACGATCTCGCCGCACGCCGCTTTGAGCGAGCGCATGCGATCCGTCGCAAAATTTCTACTCATAGAATTTTGCGCGGAATTTAAAGAATTTTTGCCGCGATTTAGAAAATTTCTAGCGGTGATTTATGGAATTTACGCCGCTAATTTAACGTAAGTAATTTTGGCGGTTCGCGGATTTGCGCCGCGCAGAGGGTTCTTAAATTTTAAAAATAGATTGAATTTAAAATTTTAATATGATAAATTTCAAATAAAATCAGGAGATAAAAATGAAAAAATTTATACCCGCCTTGTTCGGCGTATTTATCTGCAGCGCAGCGCTTGCGGGAGATGCCGAGCGCTGCAAGACTTTGGCGGACGCCGTAAATGGGCACAGTCACCCCGCGACTAAAAATATAGAGTTGGGCGCGGCTACATGCGAGGGCGATAAATTTGTAATTCCTACGATTCTAAAAAATGAAATTTGGGATAAAGTAGATCCCAAAATCAAGCAAAATTTTGAAAGCATTTTGCGCGCCAACAGGCAAAAGGACGTATGCGCGATGATGAAAGCGGGCGGTCTAAATCGCATAGGCGTACGAGAATTTCTGCAAAGCGGCGAAAAAATCGCCGATCTGACCTACACGCGCAGCGATTGCGGCTTAGAGTAAAATTTCAAAGGAGAGATAATGGAAGTGCCTCAAGCGGCGTATAGCAGGGATAAAATCATCGTTCGCACCGGTGCGATCGGTATCATTTCAAATATAATTTTAGCGGCATTTAAGGGCGTCGTAGGGCTGATTTCGGGCTCGATCGCGATCGTACTTGATGCCGTAAACAACCTAAGCGACGCACTCTCGTCCGCCATTACGATCGTGGGCGTACGTCTTGCTAGCAAGCAGCCCGATCGCGCGCATCCCTTCGGACACGGCAGGATCGAGTATCTAAGCGCGATCGTAATCGCCGTCATCATCCTCTACACCGGCGGCGTCTCGCTCGTCGAATCGATCAAAAAGATCATTCATCCGCAGGCGGCGAATTATAATGCGGTTTCTCTCGTCATCATCGCCGTAGCGGTCGCGGCGAAATTTAGCCTGGGGCTTTACACGCAAAAGACGGGCGAGCGCGTAAACTCGGACTCGCTCATCGCTAGCGGCGTGGATGCCAAATACGATGCGCTCGTATCGCTAGCCACCCTCGTAGCGGCTTTGATTTCGCTTATTTTTGGGCTGAGCTTAGAAGCGTATCTGGGCGCGATAATTTCGGCTCTTCTGATCAAAACGGCGTATGAAATTCTACGCGATACCATCAGCAAGCTTTTGGGTTCGCGTCCGAGCCTGGAGCTGACGAATGAAATTTACGACGTCGTGCGGGGCTTTGAGGGCGTCATCGGCGCATACGATCTGATGTTTCATGACTACGGACCCGATAAGATGGTCGGCAGCATCCACATCGAAGTCGCAGAGGACACGACCGCAGCGCAGATCGACGCTCTTACGCGCCGCATCCAAAATGCCGTTTTTGCGAAATTTAATATCATCCTGGATACCGTAGGAATTTACGCGTTTAACAGGAACGATCCGCGCGCCGCCGAGATCTACGAGCATATCAAGCAGATGGCGTTTTCGCATGAGTTCGTCTCGCAGATACATGGATTTTATCTCGACGAGGAAAAGCGCGCGATCAGCTTTGACGTTATCGTCGATTTCGCAGCGCCCGATATGGAGGCGACGTTTCGTGCGGTCTGTAAGCAGGTGCGCGCGGCATATCCGAACTACACGCTCATCATCACTCGCGATAGCGATTACAGCGGCTAAAATTTTAAATTGCTCTAGCGGTTTAAATTTAATCGCGCCCGCTCGCGCTCCTTCGGCGAAATTTCAGAATTTTAAGCTACAATAGGAGAAATTTATCGCAGCTCCGAACGGCGCAAAAGCCGCAATAAACCGCGAGATGAAATTTGCGCGCAAAACCTAGCAGAAGCCCGCGCGCAAGGCAATGCAAAGAGAAATTTAAAAGGAAAAATATGGTTGAAATCAAAGATCTAACGATGCGCTTCGGCAAACAGCTGCTTTTTGAAAACGTAAATTTGAGCCTCGATAAGGGCAGGCGCTACGGTCTCATCGGCGCAAACGGCGCGGGTAAATCGACGCTACTTAAAATTTTAAGCGGACAGATCGAAGCAAGCAGCGGCGAAATTTTGATTGAAAGCGGGCTTAAAATCGGCGTTTTGGGGCAGGATCAGTTCGCCTTTGAAAGTTTCAGCGTCAAAGACGCCGTGCTTTACGGCAACAAGCGCCTTTATGACGCCGTGCGCGAAAAGACGCAGCTTTACGAAGCGGGCGAGTTTAACGACGAGATAAACGAGCGCCTCGGCGAGCTTGAGATGATCTGCGCCGAGGAGGATCCCGCTTACGAGTACGAAACGCGGATCGAGAAAATTTTAAGTTCGCTGGGGCTGAACGACTTCGATAAAAAGATGAGCGAGATCGAGACGAGTGATAAATTTAAGGTTCTGCTCGCGCAGGTGCTCTTCCCGCGCCCCGACGTGCTGTTTTTGGACGAGCCTACGAACAATCTCGATATCGACGCCATTTCGTGGCTCGAGTTTGAGCTAAATCGCCACGCCGGCACGCTCGTAGTCATCAGCCACGACCGCCACTTTTTAAACCACGTCTGCACGGACATCCTCGACGTTGATTTTAGGCGGGTGCGCGAATTTAGCGGCAATTACGACGACTGGTTCATCGCGTCCAATCTCATCGCCAAACAGGCGCAGTTTGAGCGCGAGAAAAAGCTCAAAGAGAAGGCTGAGCTTGAAAAATTTATCGCTCGCTTCAGCGCCAACGCAAGCAAAGCCAAGCAGGCCACGAGCCGTCAAAAACAGCTCGACAAACTCGATCTTAGCGAGCTTGCGACCTCTTCGCGCAGAGAGCCTAGTATTTTATTTAAGCCCGCGCGCGAGATCGGCAATGAAATTTTAGAGCTAAGCGGCGTGGATATGAGCTTCGGCGAGATTAAAATTTTAAAAAATTTCAATCTCAAGCTCGCTCACGGCGATAAGATCGGCATCATCGGGCGAAACGGCGTGGGCAAAAGCACGCTTTGCAAGATCATCATGGGCGAGCTCGCGCCGCAGCGCGGCAAGGTTCACATGGGCGCCACGATCGAGCCCGGGTACTTTGCGCAGGATACGAATAATAAAATTTCAGGCGAGCTCAAGCTCTACGAATATCTGCAAAGCCCGCAAAATAGGGATCTGGATGAAATTCGCAAATGCCTTGGACGTATGCTTTTTAGCGGCGCGGAGCAGGAGAAAAGCGTAGGCAGCCTAAGCGGCGGCGAGAAACACCGCGTGATGCTAAGCAAGCTAATGCTGCAACGCCCAAACCTGCTAGTGCTCGACGAGCCCAACAACCACCTCGATCTTGAGGCGATCATCGCGCTTGGCGAGGCGCTGTATAACTTCGCGGGCTGCGCGATCTGCGTGAGCCACGACCGTGAGCTCATCGACGCGTTTGCAAATAGAATTTTGCATCTCAAAGGAGACGGCGAAATTGTCGATTTTAGGGGTACTTACGAGGAGTATCGCGAGAGCTTGGGGGCGAGCGATGATTGAGATCTGCGTAAACGGCGAGCCTCTGCAGCTGGCGCAGGATATGAGCGTGAGCGAGTTTTTGCGCTCGCGCGGACACGATCTGCGCTTCGTGGCGCTCGAGCGCGACGGCGAAATTTTAAAAAAAGAGGCGTGGGAGCGCACGCAGATCTCAAGCGGCAAAAAATATGAGATCGTCGAGTTCGTAGGCGGCGGCTAAGGTCGGAGCTTCGGGTTATGTTAAATTACGGCAGCCTAGGTTTAAATCTGCGCGAAGGTCACTAAGGAAGCCGTTAAATTTTAAGCGGCATGGCGACACAGCGGCTGGGGCTTAAAATTTGCGCGCGCGTCGTTAAAATTTTAAGCGATACGGCGGCGCAGGGACATAGCGTGTTTGGGATTTTTAAATTTATGAGGAAGCCGCGGCGACCGAATGCAGGAGTTTTAAAATTCGCTCCGCGGCGATAGAGTTTAAATTTTTATTGTGGTAATGGAACGCTAATTTGCGTTGCCAGCTGCGGTGGCATGATATGGGCTTTAAAACCGCATCGGCGCCGTAGGCTTGAGCGCGGGAGCATTAAAATTTACGCCGAAGTTGCGGGGTCTGGGCGCGGGGTTTTAAAATTTACCCCGAGATCTCTGCCGCTATGTACGCTACGACGTATGTTGCTGCGTGCCGCTTTTTCGTCGGTTCGGTTCGGCTTGAAATTTTAAATTTAGCTGCAGCATGGATTTATTCGTGCGTTTAAGCTTTTAAATTCGGCGGATCGCTCTAGCGCTTCGCGGCTTTAAATTTAACCGATAAGTTGGGTTAATGCGCTAAAATTTAACGGATTTAGTGTGCATTGCGCTGCCGTACGGGACCTCTACGACGCGCCGTATTAGCTGAATACAATGCGCGCAGTAGGCTTGAAACATGACGCGTTAAAGCAAGATGAAATTTTTAGATCAAAATCGCGTGCGATGCGCCAGGTACGTCCGCTTGCGCCGTAATTCACGCGAGCGTTTGCGCGGTGCGTAGTAGCCGCGCAGATTTCTGCCGCAACCGCGCCGCAATACCGCATCAATGCGCGCTATGTTCGCGCAGATGCAAGGCGCCGCGCGCTTAAATTTGCGCGATAAATTTAAACGGCAAAAAGATAAAATTTAGGATCAAAATGCAGATAAAATTAAACGGCAAAGCTTACGAAACAGCCGCGAGCGATCTTGACGGGCTGAAGCGCGAGGTTAAATTTAGCGGCGAGATCGCCGTGATAAACGGCTATGCGAGCACGCAGAACTGCGAGCTAAAGGCGGGCGATGAGCTCTTTTTGCTTGCCCGCGGAGCGGAGCTGGCGCCTCAGGAGCTTCGCGAGCTGATGCTTGCTCGCAACGCTCCTTCAGTAAACGAGGCGCTGCAAGGCTCGCGCGTGGCGATCTGCGGGCTCGGCGGGCTCGGCTCCAACGTCGCGATCCTGCTTGCGCGCGCAGGCGTGGGCGAGCTCTTTTTGATCGACTTTGACGTCGTCGAACCGACCAACCTCAACCGCCAGCAGTACGAGATCGGTGATCTCTACAAGCCCAAAACGGCCGCTCTGCGCGAAAAAATCGCGCGCATAAACCCGTTCGTGCGCGTGCAAACCTTAAACGAGCGGCTTACCGCGCAAAACGTAGCCGAAATTTTAAAAAACGAGCGTATAATTTGCGAGTGCTTCGACGACGCGGCGGCGAAGGCGATGATTTTCGACGCGCTCAGCGGCACAGATCGCTTTTTGATCTGCGCTAGCGGCATGGCGGGCAGCGGCGACGCCAACGAGATCCGCACGACGCGGCTCGGCAAAAACGTCTTCGTCTGCGGTGACCGCAAAAGCGCCGCGGCTCAGGGCGTGGGGCTGCTCGCGCCGCGCGTGGCGATCTGCGCCGCACATCAGGCAAACGTCGCGCTTAGACTGATTTTGGGCGAGGAGGGCTAAGCCTGGCCGCCCATCGCGCGTCTGCATTTCTAAATTTACGTGCCTTTGTGCATTGCCGCTAAATTTAGCTTTGCGCGATTATTTTTGAGAAGCGGCGAGCGTTTCGGCGGGTATACGGCGCGCGTTTTTAAAACGGCGTAAAATTTACTGCGCGCTGTGCAAATTTGGCCGCGAAATTTAGCCGTGAGATCTAAATTTAAACGACGAAATTTAAACCATTTGTCGTGCGCAGCTCGCGTGTAAGTAGAATTTTAAAATTTATTCGGCGCGAGCGAGCTGCTTTTGAACGTAGGATTTAAAATTCCGCG
>NZ_CALKTT010000025.1 GCF_937997535.1 uncultured Campylobacter sp. | reverse complement strand
AGTAGTTTTGAAGCGTCAAAATAATCTGTGAAAACGTCATTTTTATCCTTTTATCGATATGTAAATTTCAATTTTATCTTCCAAGTGCTTTTCAAAGTCCGTTTTAAAGGCTCTTTGCAGCTTCGAGCTTTCAAAAAATTTCCAAATTTCAGCCCAGTATTCGCCCGCCCTCGTAGGCTCATTCGCAAAATCAAAAACCGCGTAATCGCCCGCTTCGATACGTAATTTATCGCAGGTTTCATCGTGCTCATTTTTACAGCACTGATTTGCGGATTTGCAAGCTTCGTCGTGGCTTTCTTTATGGTGCTGTTCCTTCGAGCAAGTACCTATTAGCACGGAGTATTCGCCCTGTGCGCCGTTTTCGTAGTCGTAATATGCGGCGTAAATTTCACTTTTCGCAGCGCTGCTTCTGCTAGCGTTAAATTTTAAAAACTCGCCCCACAAATTTGCGATCGCCCCTCGCCCGCTAATCTCATCCGCGTTATTCGTGCGAGCCTTTAGCCCGCAAATTTCAAAGCTCTCGCGCAATTTTAAAATTTTCAAAGCCTAGCCCTCAAGCAGCACTTCAATCTGCTCGGAGTCCTTTTTTAGCGCCTCCGCTTTTGCGGCGCGATCCGCCTTTAGCTTCGAGCTTAGCACCTCGTCGCTTAAAGCTAAAATTTGCATCGCCAGATACGCCGCGTTTTTTGCACCCGCCTTGCCGATCGCAAGCGTCGCGACGGGGATACCCGCAGGCATCTGCACGGTCGAATACAGCGCATCTACGCCGCTAAGCGCGCTGCCGCCGAGCGGGACGCCGAGCACCGGCTTGGTCGTATTCGCAGCGACCGCGCCCGCAAGATGCGCCGCCATGCCCGCCGCGCAGATGAAAACCTGCGCACCCTTTTTCTCGGCGTCCGCGACATATTTTGCCGTGCGGGCGGGGCTTCGGTGCGCCGAAGATACGATCATCTCGTACGCTACGCCGAATTCGTTTAAAATTTTAGCCGCCTCGTAAACGACCTCGTAATCGCTCTTTGAGCCCATTATTATAGAAACAAATTTCATTCTATCTCCTTTCTTAAAAAGCAAAACTCTGCGAGCTTCGCAGGCAGTTTAATCTCATTCAGATTGCCGCTGTGAATCTCGCTAAATTCCTTACCGCTGCGGCTCTGCAACTTCTTAAATTTTAAATAGACCTTGCCGTCAAGCTCGTAAATTTCGCCGATCTCATTATCGCAAGCGCAAATTTCAAAGCCGCGCGGAGCGAAAATTTCATACGCTTCGCCGGGCAAAATTTTATCCTTGACGCTTATAAACTCGCCGTCTTGCGAGATAGCGCAGACCTGATGCGTGCCAAGCTCGATGCTGCGGTCTAAATTTTGCGTATCCTCTCGCTCGTATGGGCGCTTTATCAAATATCCGTCGCTAAAGCCGCGGTTTTTAAGCGTCGCGATCTCGCGCTCGTAAACGCCGGCCTCAAATTTATCGCCCGCGGCATCGTCGATCGCCGCGCGGTAGGCATTTGTAGCGCACGCGACGTAGTATTCGCTCTTAGTGCGCCCTTCGATTTTGAAGCTGTCGATCGCGCCCGTTTGCATGATCTTTTGCACGTGCGAAATGAGGCTAAGATCCTTCGCGTTCATTACGAAAGTGCCCTCCCCTTCGCGCTCTTGCAAGCGGAAAAGCGCGCTGGTTTCGGGATTTTTCGCGTAAAGCTCGTAGTTAAATCTACAGTCGTTCGCGCAGCTTCCGCGGTTGCTGAAGCGTCCGCTTTGCACCGCGCTAACAAGACAGCGCCCGCTGTATGCGAAACACATCGAGCCGTGCACGAAAATTTCGATCTCGAGGTTTGGAATTTTATCTTTAATCTCCACGGCGTCTTTGAGCGTCATCTCCCGCGCCGCGACGATGCGAACGGCGCCCAGCTCCGCCCAAACCTGCGCATCCAGATAATTTAGCACGTTAGCTTGGGTAGAGACGTGGATCGGGATTTCGGGAGCTACGGCTCGCGCGAGGCTTGCGACGCCCAAAGTGGCGATTAAAATTCCATCCACGCGCAGATCGCGAAGAAATTCCAAATGCCTTTCGATGTTTCCTAGCTGGCCGTTGGTCGCAAAGCCGTTTACGGTCGCGTAGAGCTTCTTGCCGCGCTCGTGCGCGTACGCGACGCCCTGCGCGAAGCTTTCCTTGCTAAATTCCTTCGCGCTTCGCTGGCGCAGCGAAAATGAGCCGGTGCTTGCATACACGGCGTCCGCGCCGTAAGCCAGGGCGATTTTTAGTTTCGTTAAATTCCCAGCAGGAGCTAAGAGTTCGGGTTTTTTCAAATATATTCCTAGTGATTTTTTAAGCGCGATTTTACTACAATTTAGCCAAAATTTTATTTAAGGAGACGCGATGAGGGTCGATCTGCACAACCACACCTATCTTTGCAACCACGCTAACGGCGAGTCGCGACAGTATTTGGAAGCGGCGATCGCACGAGGCATAGAAATTTTCGGCTTTGCGGATCACGCGCCGATGAACTTCGATCAAAAATACCGAATGAGCTTCGAGCAGATGGAGCTTTACGAGCGGATGATTAGGGATCTGCGAGATGAGTTTAGCGGGCGGATCGACGTACGGCTGGGATACGAGGTCGATTTTATGACGAAAAGAGAGCTAATGGATGAGCGGATTTTCGCACGCGAGGTTGATTACCTCATCGGTTCGGTGCATTTTTTAAACAACTGGGGCTTTGATAATGAGGAATTTTTAGATCAGTGGAGCGGACGCGAGATAGACGACATTTATCGCGAATACTTTGCGCTGATCTGCGCGCTGTGCAAAAGCGGCAAATTCGACATTTTAGGGCACATGGATCTGATTAAAATTTTTAAATTTACTCCGAAAAAAGATATTAGGGTTTTGGCGGGCGGCGCGATAAACGCGATCAAAAAAAGCGGCATCGTCGTGGAGCTAAACTCCGCGGGGCTTCGCAAGCCCACAAATGAAATTTATCCAAGCGACGCGCTTTTAGAGGTGCTTGCGGATGCGGACGTGCCGATCACGCTTAGCTCGGACGCGCACTCGGTAGCTCAAGTGGCGCTAAACTACGATAAAATTTATGCCAAAGCGCGCGAGTTCGGCTACGATAAGATCGCCGTTTTCAAAAACCGCGAGCGTGAGTTTGTAAATCTGGCGTAAATTTAACGGCAGCCGCTCTCTGCTAAATTTAAAAGGCGCTGGCGGCGCAAATTTTAAAATTTCAAAAGCTTCAGTGGCGTGAAATTTTAAAAATCGCACCGCGCAAAACGGCGCAGATAAAGTCGAATTTCAACTAAATAATGTTAAAATCCGCCGTTAAATTTAGCCCGAATACGGGCGGAAAAAAGGAAAAAATATGGGAAAATTTGTTAATGACGTGAAGGAATTTTTTAAATTTTGCGATGAAAATGAGGTCGAGTTCGTCGATTTTCGATTTACCGATCTAAAAGGCACCTGGCACCACGTCGCTTACAACTACAAGCGCTTGCCGAAGGACTTCGCCGACGGAATTCCATTCGACGCGAGCTCGGTAGCGGCGTGGCAGCCGATCGATAAATCCGATATGATGCTAAAGCCCGACGTGCAAACGGCGTTTTTGGATCCATTCACCGCTGACGTGACGATCATCGTCATCTGCGACGTTTACGACATCTACAAAAACGAGCTTTACGAAAAATGCCCGCGCTCGATAGCCAAAAAAGCCGAGCAATTTCTGCAAACCACTGGCCTTGGAGATACCTGCTACTTCGGGCCGGAGAATGAATTTTTCGTTTTCGACGACGTAAAGATCATCGACGATATGAACTGCGCGATGTTTAAGGTAGATACCGAAGAGGGGCATTGGAATAGCGGCAAAAACTACAAAGACGGCTTTAATAGCGGCCATCGCCCGGGCGTAAAGGGCGGCTACTTCCCCGTCCAGCCCGTCGATTCGATGGTTGATCTGCGCGCCGAGATGCTAAAGGTACTTGAGCAGATCGGGCTTGAGACCTTCATCTGCCACCACGAAGTAGCGCAAGGACAGGGCGAGATCGGCGTCAAATACGGCACTCTCGTCGAGGCCGCCGACAACGTGCAAAAATACAAATATGTCGTAAAGATGGTTGCGCACCTAAACGGCAAGACCGCGACCTTTATGCCAAAGCCGCTCTACGGCGACAACGGCAGCGGAATGCACGTGCACCAATCGATCTGGAAAAATGGCAAAAACACCTTTTACAAAAAGGGCAACTACGCAAATTTAAGCGACGCGGCGAGATGGTATATCGGCGGCGTGCTAAAGCATGCACGCAGCATCGCGGCGTTTACGAACCCGAGCACCAACAGCTATAAGCGCCTAATCCCGGGCTTCGAGGCGCCGTCCATTCTAACTTATTCGAGCCAAAACCGCTCCGCTTCGATCCGTATCCCTTACGGCAGCGGCGAGCACTCGGTGCGCGCAGAGATGCGCTTCCCAGATAGCACCGCGTGCCCGTATTTGGCGTTTGCAGCGATGCTGATGGCGGGAATCGACGGTATCAAAAACAAAACCGAGCCAGTCGGGCCGATGGATGAAAATTTATTCAAGCTGCACCTGGATGAGATCCGCGAGCGCGGCATCGAACAGCTTCCGCACACGCTTCGCGGCAGCCTGGAGGCGGTGATCCGCGACAACGAGTATCTGCGCCCGATAATGAGCGAGCTTTTTATCGAGACCTATCAGCATTTCAAATTTGAAACGCAGGTTTGGCCTTACGAGGCGCGCCCTACGCCGTTTGAGTTTGCGACGAATTATTCGTGCTAAGGCTAAATTTTATGCCGCGCCGCCGATCTTTTGCGAGGCGGAGCGGCATAAAGCTTTTGAATTTTAAAATTTCGCCGCGCGCGAGCTTTTAAAATTCTGTCGCGCGAACTGCGAACTTAGAAACCGTCCGTGAAGCTTCAACTCTTTTACCGCAAACGTGAAATTTTATACTTTTTGCTCATTTTGCTTGGAATTTTATCGCTAAACTTAGGTCTAAAATTTTATGAATTCAAAGAATTCCGCGCGAAAAACTACGCCTTTTACGACGCGCAAATTCTAAACGCCTACGCCAAAACCAACGAGCGCGGCCGCACCTACACGGTGCTAAAGCTCAAAACGACGGATTTCACCCTCTACACGACTGCCGGGCTCGGGCGGGAATTTCACCGCTTCGCGCGCGTAAATATCGGCATCGTAACCAAAAACGTAAAATTTTTAGATTTTTTAAAGCAGCGCTTTTACGCGCCAAGCTTTAAAATCGGAGACGAGACCGCGCCCTCTGGGGCGAAATGGCGCGCGATAAGCTTCGTTCGCGCTCAGCACGAAGATGAGATGACGGCGGATCTTTACTCCGCGCTGTATTTTGCGACCGAAATTTCAAAACCGCTGCGCGCCAGCGTGACGAACTGGGGCATAGCGCACATTATTTCGATCAGCGGCTTTCATCTGGGCATTATCTTTAGCACCGTCTTTCTGCTCGCGATGCCGATCTACCGCTATTTTCAGGATCGCTACTTTCCGTACCGCAGCGCGAGGCGCGATCTTAGCGTCTTTGTGATCGTGCTTATGAGCGGATATCTCTTCGTGCTTGATTTTACGCCGAGCTTTCTGCGCTCGCTTGCGATGTGTTGCGTGGGGTTTTACCTAGTGATGCGAAATTTCTACGTACTTAAATTTACGAACCTTTTTCTCACCATCGCGCTTCTGCTCGCGTTTTTCCCAAACCTAGCCTTTTCGATCGGATTTTATTTCTCCTGTCTGGGCGTACTGTATATTTTCCTCTATCTGCACCACTTCGCGCCTAAATTTAAGCTCTGGCAGAACGTCATACTTTTCAATCTCTACGTTTGGCTCAGCATGAACGCGGCGGTCTATTATTTCTTCCCGACCGCTTCGCTGCAGCAGCTTAGCGTCATGCCGCTGGGATACGTGTTCGTGATCTTTTATCCGCTAAGCATATTTTTGCATCTATTCGGGCTCGGCGGCGCGCTCGATACGCCGCTACTTGCGTTTTTAAACTTTGCTCTGCCGAGCTTTCAGGCGCAAATTCCGCCGCTTCTTTTCGCGCTCGCAAACATCTGCGCGCTTGCTGCGATAAAGCTTCGCTACGCAGCACTCGGTTGCGCGATAATCGGAATTTCGCCGATATTTTTTATAACGTAGCGCGCGAAAATTCCAGCGGGAATTTTATCCGTTAGAATTTTATGCTAAAATCGCGCTTCAAATCTCACAAAGGATCAAAATGTTTATTGCAAACCTCACCTATGTCAAGGATGCAAGCGAAGCGGACCGCTTTATCAACGAGCACAACGCGTTTTTGGATAAATTCTTCGCGACCGATAAATTTATCTGCTCGGGGCGCAAAGTCCCTCGCACCGGCGGCATCATCTTAATCAACGCCAAAGACCGCGCGGAGCTTGATGAGATCATCGCGCAAGATCCGTTCTTTCAAAACGGCGTCGCAAAATACGAGATCATAGAATTTACGCCGACGAAATTTGCGCCCGAGTTTTGGAGACTTTTCGGCGAATAAACGGCGCGGGTTAAATTTTAAAATTTACGCGCTCAAACACCCCTCTGAAATTTAGCCGTTTTGCGCGCGAGATAAAATTCCCGCTAAATTTAAAAGCCGGTCGCGGCGGTAAATTTAGATAAGCTTAAAACCGAAATTATACAAAACGGCTAAATTTAAAGGAGATTTTATGCAGGTAAAACTGCGGCTCGCAACGCCGCAAGATGCGGAGGCGCTGCTTGAAATTTACGCGCCTTACGTAAAGCAAACGGCGATCAGCTTCGAATACGACGTGCCCGGCGCCGCGGAATTTGCGGGGCGCATCGAGCAAACGCTGCAAAGATACCCCTATCTGCTCGCTTACGTAAGCGACGAGGCGACATTTGCGAACAATGAACGAGATGAAAATTTTAAAATTTCTGCGAGCGCAGCGGGCGCAGAGAGTGAAATTTCGCGTGCAGATAAGGAGCAAAACTACGCAAATATCGCCGCGAAACAAAATGGCGCAAATTTAATCGTCGCGGCAAAACAAAGCGGCGTAAATTTAAAACCGGGCCAAATCCTCGGCTACGCATACGCTTCGGCTTTCAAAGAGCGCGCGGCATACGATTGGTCGGCGGAGAGCTCGGTTTATGTATCGCAAAACGTGCGCACTTTTGGTATCGGCAGGCTATTCTACGAAGCGCTACAGCGCGCACTCAAGGCTCAAAATATCGTAGATATGAACGCTAGCATCGCTTGCGGAGATGACGAATATCTAAACGACGCGAGCGTGCGATTTCACGAGCGCATGGTCTTTCGCTTCGTCGGAAGATTTCAGCGCTGCGCCTATAAATTCGGTCGCTGGTACGATATGGCATGGATGCAAAAGCCGATCGGCGAGCATCTGCAAAATCAGCCTGCGATGAGGCCTTTCGCGCGCTTCAGAGATGAAATTTGCGCGAGCGCGGGCATTGAAATTTAATTTAAAGGAAAAACTTTGACCCATTTTATCATAGACGACGAAAATATCGACGTCGATAATATCTTTGACGTCGTAAATCTCAAAGATGGCGACGAGCTAAATATCGTCTCCAACACCGCCAAAAAGATCGGCGCCTTGACCCTTGCACGCCTATCCAAGATGGGCGTTAGCATAGGCGAGGTTTTTACGATCGGCAAGCAAAGAAAGGACTTCGCCGATAAGATCATCGTGTTTTTGATGGGCAAGCTCTGCGGGCAGGAGGGCAAGATCGGCATCGTCAGCAACGATAAATTTTACGACGACGTGATAGAATTTTTTAACAATCTAAACTACCGCAAAAATCCGAAATTTGAAAAGATCAGCCTAACCTCGCATGCCGTAGGAGCAGGCGCGAAGCAAGGCAAAGCAAGCGGCGCAGCGGAGAAAAAAGCCCAAAAAGCGGAGCCGAAGGCTACAAAGCAGGAGCCAAAAACTACGAAATGTGAGCCAAAGACCCAAAAGCAAGGGGCAAAAACCGCGAAGCAGGAGCCGAAGGCCGCGCAACAGGAACAAAAGGCTGCAAATTCTAAAATCGCCAAAGCAGACCTCGCCGCAGCGGAGGCGCTGATCCCGCAGTGCGTGAGCCTGCAAGCCCTTTACGGCGCGTGCGTCGCAAAGCTCGGCAGAGCCAAGGGCTGCGAGGCCTACCGCGAGATCAAGGACGGCGCGCAGACGCGATACGCGAGCATCGCCTACGATAGCGACCTAAAAGACGGCGCCGTAAGGCGAAACGCGATCAAGCTCTACCGCGAAAGCGGCGGCGATATGGCGGAATTTCACAACAAACTGACGAGCGAATACAAACACGCGGGTCCTGAAATTTACAAGGAATTTAAAGAAAAACTTGTCGGAAAGATGATCTAGGCGCTTAGGGCGCAAAGATTTAAGGCGCAGCGATAGAGCACATCGCGACGTAGCGGCTAGCGCGGCCCGGTGGCGTTAGATGCGTCGTTTAGGCGCGTGGTATGATGCAACGCAACCAAAATGAAAATATTCGCTTGTGCGGAGCCGGTTTTATTTTCGCTGTATACAACCAAGCAAAGCCCAGGCGCTTAGGTATAGTAGCAGAGTAAAGACATATAGGATAAATTTTTCATTCTACTAAGTCTAATCCGAGTCTAATCATAATTAAAGCTATATGGTTTGTAGCCGAAAATATGCAAGGTCTTCAAAGCGAGCTCCCTGACCTCTATCCATGATTTATTCTGATATACTAGATAGTCATAAGTATCTCCCTCTAGCAAGCTTTGATCTTTAAAGTATCTATCTATGAGCTCCATAAGCTCTCTTAACGCATCCCTCTCGTATGGCAGGAAGCAAAATTCGAATTGCTCCAATAAAGCATTCTTGCAATTATCATATAACAAATCTATCATCTCCACGGGGTCTTCATAAGATTTAGCCGTGGCATGCACTAGATATTTATCCTGATGTTCCAAAGAAGCCATTCGAGTTAAATGGAACATAAGATCACCCTTTTTAAATATCTCTTTTCCGTCAATTTGCATTTGGATTTCCTTTTATTGGGATGTGGGTTTTGCCCGCATTATATCGTAATATATTTTTAAAATTCTCGCAAAAATTATCATTTTATAAAACTACTATTTTAAAAGCGTAATTTGTTTTAAAGCCTTTTTCGCGCACTCCCTTAGATCCTCTTCACTTAATGAATCGCCTACCGTATCATCACCCCTCAACTCTTCGTCTGGTTCGAATTCATCGATGTCAGTAAGAAGTCTATTAAGCGGCTCATAATATTCATCGGGAAAATTTTTATCATTCATAAATTTATCCCAATATATCTTTTCAAATTCAAATACGTCGATTCTGTTTTGCAAAAAATCCTCTATTATTTTTATATATTCCTCTATCACAATGGACCCCTTTCAAGTATATTTTTAATCGCCCGCCGCTCTAATGTTTAGAACCGGCCATGAATCACTACCTATATTCACGCCTTCGCATAAATTTTTTATAATCGTTAAGTCGTTAGAAGAAATTTTTATATCATATTCATACATTTGAACTAAAAAATCTTCCAGTGCTATACCATATTCGCCGGCTTTAACCAGCTCTTCCAAATAAATTACAAAGTCGCGCCGACCGACTCCGGTAAATTCATCTTCGTAATTACGGAATAAATTTAAAAATATCGGATCGCTGTATCTCATTCGCCACTTTCCTTAAATTTATTTCTCGTAGCCGCTTCATAATCTTCTAGCTTCGAATTTCTATTTGAATATCAAGCAAGTCATCGCGATCTGGGTATTTGGCGGTCTCCGAGAGCGTACATTGTATCACGTCTAGTAACTGCTCAGCCAAATCACCGTATTTTTTCTTAAATGCATCAAAATGTAAGAAAATTAGCTTTAAATCGTCTCGAACACCTTGCTTATTTTTTAACCCATATCTCGAGTTTTCTTCTTTTTCTTCGATGTATTCGCTATAGCTTTCCCATTCGTCCTTATCTTCATATTGTTCCCATTCTTCCTCGCTGTAGTCTTTCCATTCTTTAAATCGTAGAAACCAAAAGAAGTCCGCGAATGCATCAGGGCCGATACGCAGCGGCAAGGCTAACTTTTCAGATAGATAGGAGTATAACTTATGCTCTATTTCTTTGGGGCAATAATCATGCCACTCATCAATATATCTTCTGTCTTTTTGTAACTCGTCAAAGTCAATCACTACTTCCGTCATTTTTTCCCTACTCTTTAATCCTGTCTCAAAGAAATTTCTGACCACTTTACGGCGCGGCGTGATATTTCATAAATTTTAACACCGAAAGCGTTTTTAAAATATCGTTACTTTTACCCTATAATTGTATGTAAATTTAATACTACAAATTCATAAGGCTAAAATTAAAATTGCTTGAAAATACTATCGTCGATATCGCTTACATTATAACCCATGAAATTTAAAAAATCTTTCGCTTCTTCACGTAGTTTTTCCCAAAGAGGCGTTTTATATATATCTTCATTGGGAAGACTTTTTATCTTATCTCTCATTGCTTCACATCGTTCTAATTCATCTTGCGTAAATTCTTCCTTAAATGATTGCGCCTCTATGCAGGCACTACTTAGGTCCTCTAGCAATTCTTCCGGCGATGTATATACATCGGCATCTGCATCGGCATTATCAATATACTTTGTTTGAAATTCAATTGACGCTAAAGCAAAAAGTGATTGCAAAAGCGCTTTTCTTCCTCTCGCCATTTTATTCTCCTAAATTTTATTACTTTTATATTCCGTACCACTTAGTTACATTTCCTTCTTCATCGATATCGACCTCTATGTGTTCGTACTTGTTGCAGAGGCTCGGAATTAAAATTTCATTATAATATCTTTTGCCGCATTCTGTGATAAACATATACATATTATGATGGCACCACCGATTCGGCTCCTCCCAAAAGGCGCAGTCTGCGTAAGTATAATTTTTTAGAGGTTCGTATGAGCGGGCTATAAATTTATCTAAATTATAAAAGAAATTTTCTCTTAAAATTTTCCATTCTTCAAATTTTTTCATATTTGAATTTATATTAGCGCTATTTTTATATTTTATGTCGGTATCTATGAAATTATTTAGATAAAACTGCCCAAATAGCATTATTAAAATATCTTTTACATTCTCATCGCATAAACTAAAATTATGAATTAATGTGCTAGCGATAGAATCGGTCTCATAGACTTCGGTGCTTTTCATTAGGCTAAACGCCTCAAGCTCATAAAAATCCAGTGGTCTTTTCCCGCTTGCGGATTGAAAATCTTTAAAAATCTTAAACCTAAAATCTTCCGCTTCGCTAAAGAAATAGACATACGGGCTTAAATTTAGATCGAGCGCTTTTATTCTCATTTTATACCGTCCAAACTATTGTTTTCGTATTTTAGCATTGTTTCGCGTAATAAGCTCTTCCCCGCTCTGTTTCTGTTACACAAAAATATGTGCTATTTATATCGACTGGCTCATAATTTTTATAATCTCTTAAAATATTTAAAATTTTAGACTTATCACATATCTCTTTCATTTCTGTATCATAACCCCAGTTTGAACTAAACAATCTTATATAACCTTGCTCGTATAAAAACAATAAAATTTCTTTCGCCACTTTAAGCGAATTGGCAACGTTAATAGAATTTAATTCCCAAACGATCTCCCATAAAGAGATATAATCGCCATCTTCGACTATTCCCGATAAAATAGTTAAAATCGTCTTTTTATTCATTTAAAACCGCATTTCCTTTTAATGGAATTTTAACTACCGCACCGTCTTTGCTATTTTTAGCACAAGACTCCAGCGTACAATTTTCATAGAAAAATTTGATTTTATAAAAATTTTCATCTCCCGATGCAACCGCCAATAATAGGCTTTTTATACGGCGAAATCTATCGAAAATATTCGGCTTTGTATCTTCTTGATATTTATACGTTTTAAAACATTCGCTTTTTGCGTCTATATCTACGTCGCGCCAACTTCCGTTTAGAAATATATCATTAGAGATAGAAATAATGCCTTGCATTATTTCTGGGTCCAACTCTTTGTTTTTATAATGCCGCAAAATCTTTTTTAAATCGGTTTCTAATTTCCAATATTCATCATCGGACCATAGATTATTATCCAAAATCATACCTATAAAGGAATTTGCATCATATCTATCATCAAATGCGGTATTTCTATAAAAATTTACAAGATTCATTGCATCAATCCTTTGGAGCATACCAAAAACCGCTATTGCTAAGCTTTTCTTTGAATACGATGCTGTTGCACAGAACCTTTAATCTTTCAAATCTATCATATATGCTAGGCACTACGCCGTCGCTGTTTTTCGCACACAACATATTACTTACATAAATTTCCGATTTGTCCTCCACGCCGATAACATCATTAAATATCGCTAGTATTGCGATGAAAATTTCTCTTGGAAGCGTTTTTTTATGATAAAAGCTCAAAATCTGCATTAAAGTTTTATCTAACTCCCAATAGTCGCAATCCGACCAGGTTCTTTGATATATAAATTTCCCGACAAACGAATTGATGCTGAATTTATCAGAATTCGTTGAATTCTGGCATAAAAGTTCTAACTCCATTAATCACCGTCCTTTTTTCATTCTTTATTAAACATTTAGCCATCTTTATGACAAATTTATATTTATAAAAATTGATTATTTTCTGCTCGGTAACTCTTTAGATAAAATTTTTGAATCGGGATATAATTTTTTTAAAATTCTATCTCTTCTTGATCTAGCTCATCTAAAACCTCTTCTGTCGGTCTTTCGCTTAAAATTTTTCCATAAACCAAACTCAATCGCTTATATGCGCGCGGGTTACCGTTCTTTTCAAATTGCCTTATTATAGCAATTCTGCACTCTTTTGTTATTTCGGTATCGCCCATAAAAAGATCTTTTATACCGCAAGAGGCGCTTTGTTCTTTATATAGATAAAATATCCACGCAAATAATATTATAGCGGCGGCAATAAAGTAAATTTTATTTTTCATGAAATCTCTTATTCTTTCGGCTTTCTATCCGCGTAATATAGATGTATGACTTCATCCATGTTAATCTCTTTTTCCTTTCCGATCCGCTCGGTACACAATGTGAAATTTCCCTCTTTCAAAACGCACTTTTTTAATAAACCAACTATAAAGTCGTTATTCGTGCATAGATCTAAATTTCCAGAATGAAATTTTTTAATAAAATTTAGCTCTTCTTTGTCTAATTCTTGCTGCGCCTTTTTATCTACACAATATCTATCTAAAAAATATCGCTCATAAAAATAAAAAAGTCGCCTATGCGCCCCGCTGTTGCCATTATTAGCCCGTCGTATCAATTTTAATCTGCATTTTTGCTCCATACGATTGTAGTTTTGCCTCAACATATCGTTAATATCACAAGGTGAAAAACTTAGCACCGAAAGAATAATATAAATATAAAGAAATATACTAATTATGATGAGAAAAAATTTCATTTTATATCCTTACTTATTTTTGCTTTTTTAGATATAACCGATCAATCATAGAATTTGCGATTTAATTAGTAATAAAAGTGGTGTCCTGCGTTGAATTTGTACAACCCTCGGAATTCCCCCGAACACTCGATTACAGAATATCAGTATATAGTCTTTTAAAAAACTATATAAAAATATTTGTCGTCTCTTAAGGAAACTTTAAATAATAGGCAAAAATGAGTTAAGGAGTTTCAAGCCTTAAGAAATTTAGCTTAAGCCTTGTAGCAGCTCAAGGTTTAAAATCTTAAGGAGGCTGATTAGCACATTTTCACCAAATGCCTTAAGCGCCTATCTGTAAGATGTTTGTTCTTTAAGGCAGAGAACAAATAAAAACAGATAAAGCCTAAAGCCTTCTTCGTCCTTATGAACAAGGGGATTATATTAGAAAGATCTTAAAAGCTTCTTAGCTCAAATTTATTAATCTCTTCTCTTACTTTCATTTGCAGATAAAAAGTCTAAAGGCTTAGAGGCTTCTTTAAAAGTATAAAGGAAGCCATGCTATTTTCTTATATAGTATTAAGATAGCCAAAGGCTTTTAAAATATGGGAGAGCGATTAAAAAATGAGGGGTAGCCACCCTCAATACTTCAATCTCTCTTCTATACCTAAATGATTCAATATCTTTGCGATACTCAAGCATTCTATTAGAGTAAAGCCCAAAATATCAAAAGTAAGGCTACACATAAAATATCCTTAAAAGGGATAGGCTCAGAGGTTGCTCTATCTATGATAAAAGAGCTGCTTTGGCAGATAATATCCCCACAAGCGATAAAAATATATTAAGATCAATACTATTTATAATATAGTACTAGGCAAAAAATACTCCTGAAAGAAATAAAAGCTTATCCTACCCACTAGATATAGAAAATTCTATCTATACAATAACACCCCCTGCAAGGAATAATCGCAACGGCGGTAGCAGACGAGCAAAGCTCCGCTAGCGACGAGCGAGACAGCCCCGTAACCTTTAACGGAGGCGCTACCTCCACGCGGCTTTTCAGATAGTCCCCTTTTTAAATTTAATGCACTTAGGCAATAAATAAAACGAAGAAGAAGGCTATCTAGGGAAAAAACTCTAGGGGCAAAAGACGTTACATCTTTAGAATTTAGTTAAAACAGAAGCTTTTTAGATTAATGTGCGAAGCTATAACGCACCTCTGCGATTTTTCTTATTACCCCAAACCGCCAGCGGGGAACTAAAGATTAAGAATGCTTGACAAGCGTTTAAGCTTATCAATAAAACATTACCGATAACGTAACCCATCGAAAAACCGTAATATATAAAACTTTAAAGGCTACTTCAAAAAGCCTAAAGGCTTTTAACATATAAACATTCTTTCTCCTTAGTAAAAACGTTATAAGATATTTCAAAAATACCTTATGAAAACAATATAGCCAGAAAAGAAAAAAATGATATGAGCTGTTTTAAAAGAAGGGGGTGTTTTAATTAAACATGGGTCTAAAGGCAATGAAGGAACCTGGTAAACCTATGAAGGTTATGGAGGCAATTAAAGTAGGCCTCCTATTAGAGCTGGGGAGCAATGAAGCACAACCTACAAACCGAGTATTAAAAGATATGAAAGCTTAATATGCAATATGCAAGAAATTCCTAGTAAAAAGCGTAAGGCTAAAAAAGAATGGGAATGCTTCAGAATTTATATAATCTATCATAGCCCTATCCTCGCAAGCACTCGCCTTTAGTATCAAAAAGGCAAGCGCTCCAAAAGAAAGCAATACGCTAAGGATGAGCGCTTAGGAAAGGAGTAGTAAAGAAGTAATATGCGGGAGGGGAAAGCCAGCGCTTTTTTGAAAAGAATAAAGATAGCTTACACGCTAATCGTGGTAAGCTGTAGAATGACAAACTGCGGATAAGTTTTCGCTCTAGTCTCCTATCTTGCCGTCTTTCCGCTTATCCGGAAATTTCTAAAACACATAGGCACATAGACTTAAAGGCGCTATCCATAGTAGGAATGTGCCTTTGGTTTTTCACTTCATTCTTAAAATTTAAACCCCAACCCCTTTAAATAACCTAGCCACCATGTTAGAACCCTACGCGTATTCTCAACGTTCGTAGCTTTGTTATAAATCTTT
>NZ_CALKTT010000024.1 GCF_937997535.1 uncultured Campylobacter sp. | reverse complement strand
ATTTCGCTGTAACCGGCGCTAAATTTTAAAATTTAAAGAGAAAATTTGAAAACGCTAAAGCAATTTTTTGAAATTCTACGTCCGCACTGGTTCGGCAAGGGCGCGGCGAAGCTGTGGGCGCTGCTGCTGCTCGCGCTTGGTTTTAGCCTCGCTATCATCAAAATCAGCGTGCTGATGAATGCGTGGGATAAGCGCTTTTACGACGCGCTAAGCGAGCTTAAGGACGAGCTCGTTCCCGCGCTCGTGGGCGAGTTTTTGCTCTACACGGCGCTCATCGTGCTTTTTATCGTCTGCGGCAGCTGGCTTCGCAAACTGCTCGTAATCGTCTGGCGCGAGCGGCTAAGCGCGATGATGGAGCGAAAATGGCTACATAACGCAAACTTCTACCGCACTAGCCTTGATGGAAATTTTAGCGCCCGGGGCGGTTCAAATTTAGAAAAACCTGGCGACGCGAATTTAAACGAGCGCGCAGAGTATTTCGCAGCCGAGGCGGACAGCGCGGCTTTATATAGAGACGCAAAGGGGCTTGAAATTTTACCGAGCACGGCGGAGCAAAATGCGGCAGGGCAAAGCGGCGCAAGCGAGAATGAAATTTCATCTAAAACTCGCGCAGATCGTGAAATTTCAAAAAGGGTCTCGAAGCTAGACAACCCCGATCAGCGTATCGCCGAGGACAGCTTGCTGCTCGTGCAAAAAAGCGTCGATCTCGTAAAATCGCTCGTCTATAATCTCGCCAAGCTCATCGCCTTCGTCGCGATCTTGTGGCAGGTCTCGAAGGTGCTGAAATTTGAAATTTTCGGCATGCACTTTGCGATCGAAGGCTTTTTGCTCTACGTCGCGCTTATTTATACTCTTCTTTGCTCGCTGATTACGCATCTCATCGGGCGCAGGCTTAGGGGGCTAAATTTTGCCAAGCAGCGCGCCGAAGCCGACTACCGCTCGGATCTGCTGCTAGTGCGCGAAAACGCGGAAGCCGTAGCCTTTATGCGCGGAGAGGATGCCGAGCGCGGCCGCTTCCGCGCGAGCTTCGGCGAGATCATGAGAAATTGGCGCAGCATTATGAGTACGGAATTTCGCCTCGAATGCTTTTCGGCAAGCTACCTAAAAATCACGAATTTGATCCCGATCTTTGCCTGCTTGCCGCTGTATTTGTCGCGCGCGATGAGCTTTGGCGACATGATGCAGGCGCGCTCGGCGTTTTACAGCGTGCAGGATGGATTTGCGTGGTTTATGGACTATTATAAGCAGATCATGGAGTGGGCGGCGAGCGTGCAGAGGATCTATTAGTTCATCTCGCGCATGGACGGCGAGAGCGCAAATCTGCGTACTTGCGTCAAACAAAGCGACGAAAATTCCGCTCGTTGCGAGGGCTTGTCAGTCTTCACGCCTGCGGACGAGCCGCTGATCGAGGATCTACGCTTTGAGCTTGCGCCCGCGCAGTTTGTGATGCTGCGAGGTAAGAGCGGTGCGGGTAAAAGCACGGCTCTGCGCTATGCAGCGGGTCTTTGGCGATACGGTCGCGGCGAGATCAGTCTGCCGCGCACGGGCGTGATGTTTATCCCGCAAAAGCCCTATCTAGCGCCGCTTAGCCTAAAAGAGCTCATTTCCTATCCGCAGTCGCCGCGCGCAGACGACGCGGAATTTTTAGAAATTTTACGCCGCGTAGGACTTGAGAAATTCGCTCGCATGCTAAACTCGCGCGCCGATTACGTTAAAATTTTAAGCGGCGGAGAGGCGCAGCGGCTTAGTTTCGCACGTATTTATTACCACAAGCCGAGCTTTGTTTTTGCCGATGAGATCACGTCCGCGCTAGATCCTGCCTCGGCGCGCGAGCTGCTACTTGGTCTGCGCGTGGATCTACCAAGGCTCGGCATGCTAGCGATCGTGCATCAAACGGGGCTTGAGGACATATTTGAGCGGACGATAGAGCTTTAAATTCGGCCCTTTAAATTTCACGGCCCAGGGATTTCGCCTTTAAATTCATATCTTTTTAAATCCAGATTTATTAAAATTACTCATTTATATTAAGAGGTGATAAAATTTAGCCGAGACGCTTCGCGCGAAGCCGCTAAATTTTAAAACGAAGCAAGGAGATTTTATGCTTAAAGCGGGGATTGTTTATAAATTTGCGCTCATCGTGCTGCTAGGCTGCGCGCTTTGCATTTTGGGCTTTTCGGGCGCCTACTTTGCGCGCGGCGAGTACGACGAGACGTGGATGAGCCTGCATAAGATCGCGGGATTGGGCCTGCTTTGCGTCGCGATCTTGCATATAATCACGAGGCGAAAGAAGCTCGTAAAGCTCTGGGGCGAGTTTTTGGACGTGGTTTTGAGCCGCAAAAATCCCGGTTTTTGCAATATGGATCGCATAATCGGCGCGATCGAGCGCTATAATATCAAAGAAATCGCTGGTAAAATGGGCTTTAGTGCGGACGAGTTCGTTGCGATTTTGAAATCAAACGGCATCAAGCTCATAAGCGCAGATCAAGACCTGCGCGAGCTTGCGAAGTTTAACGACGAAAAAATTTTCTTCATCTTGGTGCTTTTGATCGAGGCGAAATTCGGCAAAGCGGGCGAATGCAAAGTCTAAATTTTAAAATTCCAGCTAGATCCGCTTCGCAAATTTGCCGCTTTAAGAAATAAAAATCGCTAAGGAGTCTAAATTTAAAACCGAAATTTTACCGCGCTACGTAAAACGTTCAAGATCAAAATTTCATCCAATCTAAGCCAAAATTTTAAAAAATCTATCTTTAATCTTTGAAATTTATTATTATTTAATCAAGAGAAATTATAATATAGCATTTGCAAATCATTCGCAAAATTCTAATTTTGAATAGGGGAGAGTGATGTTTAAGAAATTTTATCTTTCAAATGCCGCGATCGCGCTAAGTTTGTGCGCCGCATTACAATTAAACGGAGCCGAAAACAACGCTACGTCCGAAAATATCAGCGCGCCCGGCGCGGGAGCCGTAAATTCCGCAGCCCCTAAAAACGCTTCCGGTGCGAACGCCACGAGGCTGGGCACCATCGTAGTTACCGCGACGGGCTTTGAGGATATGCTTAAAAACGAGGTTCGCAACGTCTCGGTCATCACTGCGGAGGATATGGAAAACCGCGGCTACCGTGATCTGCGCGAAATTTTAGAAAAGGCGCCAGGGGTTAGCTTTCACGGCGATACGGTCGATCTGCGCGGACAGGGTCAGAAGGCCAATACCTCCGTTAAGGTTCTTCTTAACGGAGTCGCGCTCAATATGATCGACACGACGCCGACGAGTATCCCGATAGATCTCGTTCCTATTGAGGATATAGAGCGCGTGGAGATCATCCCCGGCGGCGGTAGTGTGCTTTACGGCAGCGGCACCAGCGGCGGCGTGATAAATATCATCACGAAAAAGGGCGCCAGATACCCATACGCCAATGTCTCCACCAAGATCGCGTCGTATAATTATAAAGATCTAAATTTAGGGCTCGGCGGAGGCGTGAGCGATAATCTGTTTCTAAAAACCGCCGTTAAGGGCTTTAAGCAGCGCGGATACCGCAAGGGCGAGAAAAATACCGGCTACTACGGTTCGCTCGGGATGCATTATAAAATTTCGGACGATCAAAGCATCTCTTTCGATCCGAGTTTTTATCGCGCCAGAACCTATTCCGTGCCTACTCTGGGTCTTGCCGAGCTTAAAGCGGATCGCCGCCAACAAGGAGGCGAGAGAACCTTTACTAAAAGCACGCGACTAAATTTTGACTTGGATTATGCGGTGAAATTCGGCGATAGATTTGAAGCAAATTTACAGCCTTATTACCAAGATATTAGAATTTTGCAAAAGGGATTTGTGATGAAAGACCGCAAAGAGGGGGCAAATTTAAAAGGCAAGCTCGACTACGACAGCGGCGAGTTCATAGCGGGATACGATTATCTCAAAAACAAGGGCTTTCGCAAGATTGACTTTACCACTTCGATGAATCCTATGGTGAGCCTTTCGCAGCTTACGATCTTTGATATGCAGAAACTTACCCACTCAGTCTATGCTTTAGAAAAGCACAATTTCACCGAGGCGTTTTCGCTTAGTGCTGGCGGGCGTTTTGAGCGCGCCGAATACAAAGTAGATCGCGAAGTCTCTACGACGGTGCGTAGGATGGGGCACATCTTTCACACACAAGAAAACACACACGTAACGGATGATAAAAACAACTACGCTTTTGAGATCACGCCGAATTTTAATTATTCCAAGGATGGCAATCTATATTTTAAATTTGAGCGTGGCTATATCTCGCCGGGCCCTAATCAGCTCATCGATAAGCTCGGTCGCAACGGGCCCTATGTGCTTAATAACCTCAAATCCGAAACTTTTAAAACCTACGAGATCGGTCTTAAAGACCTGATCTACGGACAATACGTGAGCGCTACGATCTTTTGGACCGATACGAAAAACGAGATCGTAAACGAAACCCTGGGCAGCTCGATCACCGACGGTTGGCATTTTATCAATATTGACGAGACGCGCCGCAAGGGCGTGGAGCTGTATGCGGAGCAAAGCCTGCTTTCAAATTTAAAGCTCAGCGAGACCTTTTCATACGTGGACGCCAAGATCCAATCCGGCGCGAATAAAGGCAAGCAGGTTCCGTTGGTGGAGCGCTCGAAGTTCGTTTTGGGGCTCGATTACGAGCCGATTAGAAATTTAACGCTGATGAGCGATTTTAAATATTTCTCATCATCGCACGACGTCAACCACGATAGGATCGACTCGCGCACGATCGTAGATCTGGGCGCTGCGTACCGCTTCGCAAGCGGATTTTTGATAAGCGCGGGAGTCAAAAACGTCTTTGACGAGGAGTATAATTACAACCAAAATTTACGCTCGGACCTCTATACTCCGGCTCCCGGGCGCAATTACTACGCGGAGTTTAAATATACCTATTAGCGTGCGTTTAAATTTAAGCGAGGTTTGAGCTGCGAAATTTAAAATTTATGGGCGAAATTTAAAATTTCACCGCAGCGTGCTTTGCCGCCGCGAGATTAGATTTAATAAAAGGAGCGAAGATGAAACCGGACTATAAAAACTGGGTGCCTAAGGGCATGATCGCGAGCTTTGCCGCGGGCGCGGGCGTGGCGTTAGTTTTGTTTTTGATTTTCGGTGTTTGCGGCACCTTCGTAGGCGGCGTGTTAAGATGGTGTCTTGCGGGGCTTTTCGGCGCCGCGGCGCTGGTTTTGATCGGCTTTACGATCTACTGCGTCGTGTGGTACCGCGCGTTTGATTACGGCGGCAAGCGTCAGCTCTCGCGCGCGATCGTAGAGGGCACGGCGAAATATGTGGATCTGCCCGAGGGCGGGCGCGGGCTGGACGTGGGCTGCGGTAGCGGCGCGCTAACGATCGCCGTGGCTAAGCGCAACCCGCACGCATCAGTGCTAGGCGTCGATCGCTGGGGCTTTGAGTACGCGTCTTTTAACAAGCAGCTGTGCGAATCAAACGCGTGTGCAGAGGGGGTTAGCAACGTTAGCTTCGAGCAGGCCGACGCCACGCAGCTGCCCTTTGAGGACGGCAGCTTCGATGCGGTTACAAGCAACTACGTCTATCACAACATCATGCGCAAGGACCGCCAGGCGTTACTTTTAGAGACGCTTCGCGTGCTTAAAAAGGGCGGCAGCTTCGCTATCCACGATATTTTCGCGCGCGTAAACTACGGCGATATGGACGCTTTCATAGCGCGACTTAAAGAGCAGGGCTATGAGCGGGTCGAGCTAATAGACACGACGCAGGGGCTTTTTATGGACCCTCGCGAAGCCAAATGGCTGATGCTAGGCAGTTCAAAGCTTCTGGCGGGTAGAAAATAGAAAGTCTTTATTCGATTTAAAATCGGTAGCTAACGCGAATAAAATTTTAAAATTATTAAAAATTTTGGAATTCTAATATTTATGAAATTTTAGAATTTTGCAAAATTTTAAGAAAACACAATGTAGCAAATTTTAGAATTCTGCCTAATTTTAAATTTTGAAATTCCACCTGACGCACTACTGCGTTAGTATCGCGACAAATAGCTTGAGCTGCGTTTTGGCTATATTTGCCGTATTGAAGCGGCACATTTTTCGCTCCCGCCGCGTGCCAAATCGGATTTAAATCCCACCGCTTAGAAAATCCGCGAAATTTTTTATAATTCTATAAATCTAAAATTTTATAAATTTTAAAATTACGTATCGTTATGCCACTATCGCGGCAGAGTACTTTAACCGCGCCTACCCGCTGAATATCCGCGCGGCTAAATATCGATAATACCGAGGTGCGAGAGCAAAATTTTAACCCCGATTAAGATCAAAATCACGCCGCCTAAAACGAGCGCCTTTGAGTGCAGGTATTCGCCCGTTAGCTTGCCTGCGTAGCATGCCGCGACGCACAGCGCGAAGCAGACGAGCCCGATGACGCTACAGGCGTAGAGGATGTTTATCTCGCCAAAAGCAAAGGTCACGCCCACGGCCATCGCATCGATGCTGGTAGCGATCGCGCCCAGCACTAGCTCCTTTGTGCTTAGACGTAGAGCTGGCTCGTCCTGCTCGCGGCGGGATTCTGCGATCATCTTAACGCCTAAAAACGATAAAATTCCAAACGCGACGAAGTGATCGATCTGCGCGATAAATTTTACGAAATTTATCCCCAAAGCATAGCCTGCAAGCGGCATTATAAATTGAGCCGCCGCGTAGAAAAACGCGACGCGCGCGATCTGTGCAAATTTAAAATTCGGATATTTCGCGCCGTTTGAGATACTAAGCGCGACGCTGTCCATCGCAAGCGCGAAAGCGATGAGTAAAAGCTCCATATTTAGCCCTTTTGGTATTATAAAAGCGTTGATTATACATTAAAATTTTCGAAATAAAATAATCAATCTTTAATTAGGGAAAAACTTTGCTTAAAAAATTAATCTTTTGTTTATTGCCGCTATTTGCGACTGCTAGCTGGGAAGAGGTCGCCGTAAAGGGGCTGGACGTGATGCTTAGTGCGGGCGCGGGCGATAGCGAAAATTTTAAAAACTCGCTAAGCACTCTGATCGAACGCGCTGCAAATGAATACGAACGCACTGGCGTACAGGATTACGAGCTTGATTTGCCTAGCTACATTACCGAGCGCGCGGGCAAAAAAAGCATCGCCGTGCAGAATATGCAAAGGCTGGCGAGCAAGAAGCTAAGTCTTGCCGTAGAGCCGATCAAAAAGCTCGTACTCGCTAAAATAAAAGATATGTCCGAAGCCGATACTAAGGCAGTAATGAGCGGCGAAGTGTTATTTAGCCACTATCTGCGCACCAATGCCTTTGATGAAATTTACGAAATCATTCGCCCTTTGGCGCGTGAACTAGGAACTGACGCGAGCTTTGTTAAAAGCTTTAAAAGTGCCGTCGGACGCGAGCCTGGAGACGATTTTAGTAGCGAATTTAGCAGCGCCTTCATCAACGAAAGCTTCGATTTTTTAAGCAAAAACGAAAGGGAGTTTCGCAAAAACTCAGGCGCGATTTTAAACGCGATAAAGACGGTCAGATAGGCGCGCAACCACGATAAGATCTCAGCGAAATTTTACTTTAAATTTATGAAAAATTCTATCTCGGAGCTCGCGGAAAATTTTAATTTAAAACCCGCTTTAAATTTTATCTCAAATCAGGCGTGCGAGCGCGCAAAAAACACAGCGCCCGGTGGTAAGGTAAATTTCGCTCCCGCTCCCTACCTCAAAAGAAATTTCAAATTTCAAGACGCGGCCGCCGAGTTAAATTTTATGAGCGTGCGAAATTTAAAATTTTATCCCGCTTCGGCTGGTTTCGCCGCACGCAATCGTGCCTCGGTCAGTTTTGCCGTGCACAATCTCGTAGCGCCCTATTCCGCTCCGCGCGTCAAAAATCTTGAAAGAAAATTCGCTTTAAGCTCCGTGGCTCTTTCGCCAAATTTAAAGTCCGCACAAATTCCGAACTGCGTCGAAAATAAAGCTTTAAATTCCGCAAAAGCTTACAAAACAGATCCTTGCGAAAATTCCGCGAGAAATTTCAAACGAAATTTTATATTAAATTGTGCGGAAAATTTCACTCGCAACGGCGCAAATAGCGCGAGTTTGCTAAATCGAGCGAGCGCCGCAAACGGGCCAAATTTAAGCCCCGCAAAAAACCTCGCCGCTATTCATACGCGACGTTTCAAAAAAAAATTTACCGAGGCCCTTGCAAACGATCCATGCTCCGCTAGCGCGCCGCAGAGCTTTGGATTGAAAAATTTTAAGGCGCGGAATTTTGCGAAGAAATCCAATTCGGCACAGAATTCTAGCTCCGCTCGAAGCTTAAATTCCGCGCAGAATTTAGATTTCGCGCAAAGCTCTAATTCTACGCAGAGCCCTGCTGCCGCGCAAAATTCTGCCTCTACGCAAAACTGCACGCAAAGCTCGAATTCCCCGCAGAGTTTCGGGCAAAATTCTAGTTCCGTGCAAAGCCGCGCGCAAAACCCCGTTCCGCCTAGCAGGCTGTGGGATCTGGGGCTACTTTTCGTAGCGATCGTTTGGGGTTGTACCTTCGTGCCGGTTCAGCGCGCGCTGCATAGCGGCGACGTTTTTAGCTTTTTGTTTTGGCGCTTTTTGGCGGCGAGCATTTTTACCTACCTCGCCTGTCTGCGCTTCGGCGTCAAATTTGACCGCGGCACGATAGGGCGGGGCGTGTTTTGCGGGCTGATGCTATTTTGCGATTTTTCGTGCCAGACCATAGCGCTTGATTATGCGCTATCATCGACGGTGGCGTTTATTTTGGGGCTAAATGTCGTCATCGTGCCCTTTTTGATGCTTGCGTTTTTCGGTAAAAAGGTCGGTGCGAGCGCCTTTGGCGGTGCGGTCGTGGCGCTTTTGGGGCTGTATTTTTTAAGCGGAGCAAGCGGCGCGGTGGGATTTGGCATAGGCGAGCGGTTGACGCTAGTTTCGGCGTTTGCATACGCGCTTCACATCGTCTTTACCGGCGTTTGCGCGCGCAAAAGCAATCTCTACGGCTTTGTGATCGTGCAGTTTATCTGCGTCTGCGTCTGCGCGCTGATCGCGGCGGTTTTCACTCCTCACGCGCAGTTTGAAGGCGAGATAAGGGTGGTTGGAAATTTGATCTTTTCGCCGAGTTTCGATTTCGTTTTTGCGCTGGTTTTAACCTCGATCTTTGCCACCGTTGCGGCGTTTGTGATCCAAACAATGGCGCAAAACCGCGGCGTAAGCGAGATAAAGACGGTGCTGATTTTCGCGCTGGAGCCCGTAAGCGCGGGCATTATGGGGTATGCCTTCGGCGAGAAGCTAAGCGCGCTTCAAATTTTAGGCGCGGCGCTGATACTCGCAGGCATCCTGCTTAGCGAGCTGGGCGGGATTTTAGGCGCGAAGTTTGCTAAAGATCGAGCTTGCGAAAAAGCAGACCGAGGCGACTAGGATTATCGAAGCGCCGCTGGTTAGATTGAGCTTAAAGCTCAAAACAAGCCCCGCCGCACAGAAAAGCGCCGATAGCGCGCAGCTTATCGCCATCATCGAGCCTAAGTTTTTTGAAATTTTTTCGGCGATAAAGGGCGGGATCGTCATCAGCGAGATCACTAAGATTAGTCCTACGATCTGAATCGACGCGACCACCGCGAGGCTCGCCATCACTACGAGGACGTAGTAAAAGACGCTCGTATTTACCCCGCGCAGCAGGGCGAATTCCTTATCGAAGCTGATCGCCAAAAATTGCCTGTAAAAGCACGCCGTAAGCGCCGCAAATGCCGCGCCGCAAATGCCGATGAAGATCAAATTTTCATGATTTATCGCTAAGATCGAGCCGAATAAAAAGCTCATCAAATCGGATTTGTATCCAGGCGTAAGATCGGCAAAGATTATCCCAAGCGCCATTCCGAACGCCCATATCGCGCCGATTACGGCGTCGAAGCGCTCGGTGTTTCGCAGCGTGACGTAGGCGATGAGCAGCCCCAAAAATAGCGCAAATACGCTAGCTCCTAGCACGGGCGAGATGCCTAAAAATAGCGCGATGCCGATGCCGCCGTATGCGCCGTGCGCGATGCCGCCTGCTATGAAGCTCATGCGATTTATCACGACTAAAGAGCCCACAACGCCGCAGACTATGCTGACCAAAAGCCCGCCGAGTAGGGCGTTTCGCATGAAATCATAAGATAAAATTTCAGCCATTTTCGCCCTCCTTGCAGCAGCATTCGTTAAGCGCGAGATCAACGGCGCAGAAGTGCCCGTGCTCGCGTCGCAGGTGATCTAAAAATTCCGCTCTGCCCCCAGGATCGATCTCATGAGTATGCGCCGAGCCGTTTGCGACGTAAAGAGCGCGGTTTGCGTAGTTTAGCGCGAGCTGCACGTCGTGGCTGATTAAAATTATGCCGCAGCCGCTCTCGTTTAGGGATTTTAAAAGCTCGTAAATTTGAACCTGCCCCATCGTGTCGATGCTCGCTAGCGGCTCATCAAGAAGTAAAATTTTAGCCTTCGCGCACAGCGCTCGCGCGATGTAAACGCGCTGTCTTTGTCCGCCACTAAGCTCGCTGATACGGCACTCTGCAAGGTCCTGCATGCCTACGCGCTCCAGGGCTTGCATAGCTTGCTCGCGCTCGGATTTGGAGTAGAAGCCGAAAATTTTCTTATCTATCAGTCCCATCAAAACGACTTCGAGCACGCTGATGGGAAAGCTTTTGTTTATCGCGATGAACTGCGGCACGTAGCCCATTTGCGCCCTGGCAAGCGCAGGCGATCTGCTTAAAATTTCGATCGTGCCCGAGCTTGGTCGCAGCAGCCCCAAAAGCAGCTTCAAAAGGGTGCTTTTGCCGCCGCCGTTAGGCCCGAAAATCGCCAGAAAATCGCGCAGCTCGTAGCTTAAGTTTATATCTTTTAAAATTTCGCGTTTTTCGTAAGCAAAGTTTAAATTTTTTATCGTCACGTCCGCCATGAACGCCCTTTCGCCTAGATTTTGAAAGTATTTATTATAGCCCAAATTCGGAAAAATTGCCAAATTTTGCTATTATTACAAAAAATTTAAAGGCTAGCGGTGGAGAAAATCGGCGAAAAATCAGATGAAAATAGCTGGGATAAAAAGTCCGAAAGTTACGCTAAATTTAGCGGCGAGCTAGGGGATTTTGGCAAGCGGGTGTTTGAGATACTGCGCGGCTGGAGCGTGAGCTTTGCGGGCAAAAGCGTGCTCGACGTGGGCGCCGGCACAGGGGTTTACTCGCTGTATCTCGCGTCGCTGGGCGCCAAGGTCACGGCGATCGATAGCTCGGAGGGGATGCTGCGCGAGCTAAGGCGCAGCGCGCAGGAGTTTGGCATCAGCTTGCAAAACGTATTAAATTTAAGCTTTGCGGGGTTTTGCGAGCGGCTGAGCTGCGATGGTTTTGCAGACGCGGCGGGCGAAAATTTTAAAATTTATCCGCGCCCGCAAAGTAAAATTTCAAACGCGCAAGCTCAAGAAAGCGCCACACAGGCTTTAAATTTAAAAGACGCTGTGAGCAAAAGCCGCGAGAGCGAAAATTTTAAAATTCCCGCAGTTTTTGACATCGCGTTTCTTACGATGAGCCCCGCGCTAAAAAGCACGGAGGATTTTGAGGCGTTTTTGGCTTTGGGCGAGCGCAAAATTTATCTAAATTGGGCGAGCGAGCGCAATTCGTCGATGCTGGCGCCGTTGTTTGAGCGCTTCGGCACAGGAGCTAAAAGACTTGCTACCTCCGCCGAAAAGTTTGAGGCGCTGCTCGGGGCGCGCGACATCAAATTTAAAAGCGAAATTTTAACCGAGAGGCGCGAGCAAAAACGCAGCCTACAAGAGGCGGTGCAAAACGCCGCGTGGCACCTGCATATGGACGGCGCGGAGGCTAGCGAGCGTGAGATCGAGGAGCTTTTGAAAAAGCGGGCTAAAGGCGGGATGATAAGCGATGAGATCGAAGCGAGCTTTAAGTTGTTTTATATTTAGCCTGGCGCCGGTTTTGGGGCTTTGCGGCAATCTTTTTACGCCGCTTGAGATGCCTAAATACGACCCGCAAAAGGCGCGGCTGGGCGCAAAAATTTTTACCGACGTAAGATTTAGCCGTAAAGGCCGCTCCTGCGAGAGCTGCCACAATTTTTATTTAAACGATTCGGGCGCTTCGGTGCGCGACGGACGCGTGCCTACGCTAATAAATTCTTATTATTTTGACCGCTACTTAGGCGATTATAATTTCGCGGGCTTTGAAGCGCGGATCGCAGCGTCGGTCTTTGGCACGAACGAGCTTGATGCGAGCGAAGATAAAATTTTAGAGCTTATTAGGAAGAATTTAGCCTACAAGCAGGCTTTTGAAAGTGCTTACGGCGAGGCGAATATGGCGAACTTCATTGATGCGCTGGCGGAATTTTTAAAGTCCAAAACGGCGATAAATTCCAAATTTGACCGATTTTTGCGCGGCGAGGTTAAGCTAAATGATGCCGAATATAACGGATATGTGCTTTTTGTGCGGCTATGCTCGGCATGTCACAACGGCGTTAGCCTAGGCACCGGCAGCTTTACCAAAATTCGCCCAAGCGCGGAAGAGGAGGATGCGCCTAGGCATAGGCTCACTTCCGATGGATTTGAGCTGCGCCGCGTGCCTAGCTTGCGCAATATCACGCAAACCGCGCCTTACGTAAACGGGCAGACGGATTTGCGTCTTGCGGTGCGGCAGATCGCAAAGGATCTGCTAAAATACGATCTTAGCGATGGGGAGCTTGATGCTTTGATGAGCTTTTTAGCTACGCTTAAAGGCGATATGACGGAGGCGCAGGATGAAAGATAAGATAATGTGGGCTTTGATGGTGGGGATTATGATATTAGGCATAATCATCGCCGGGAATTATTTCTCGTCGCTAAGAGATGTAGCGAGATTTAGCACGATTTCGCGCGAGCTAGCTTTGATCGATAACGCCGATAACCGCTTAAATATATTATTTGATGCAAAGATCGCAAGAAGGGACTTTTCGATTGCAAATGCCGATATGCGCGGCATCTATCAGGTGCTGCAAGCCTTACAAAAAGACAAAATCATCGATAAAATCGGACTTAGCAGCGATGTGCGCGCGATCGGAAGCGCTTTTAGCGATAAAATTTCACTTTTGGACGAGCTTGGGGCTTTAAATTCGCAGAATTTAATCCTTTTTCAAAGTCTGCAGCAAAAATTTTTATCCAGTGGCGCAAATGCGCAAAGAGCAAATCTCTACTCTCAAATTTTAGGGCTTAATTATAAAAATCGCTCCGAGATCTCTGCTTTAAAAAGCGCGTTAGAAAGCGCAGATGCGTCAAGCCCCGACGAAGCTGCGTTTATAGGAATCGCGCGGCAAATTTTAAGGAATTTCGAGCGTCAAAATATCATCGTAAGCGATAATCTCTCGTTGCTCAACGAGCGCTTCGCAAGTCTGCGCGAACGATTTTCTTACGCTAGCGAGGAATTCTACGGCTCGTTTATGCAAATGACGATGCTTTACACGGCGGTGTTTTTGTCGTTTTTACTGCTTACTTACATCATAAATTCCGATGCTTTGCGTAGTAAACGCGCCCTCGCGCCCTATCACGCACTATGCGAACAAGCAGGCGAAGCGATAGTTTTAGCAGATCAAAACTTTAAAATTTTATACGCTAATAAAAGCGTGCTTAGCTTAAGCGGCTACGAACAAAGCGAGCTGGAAGGAAGCGATCTTGGAGTTTTGATGCCCAAAGATAAAGGGATCGAACTTCCTGCGATGGTAAATAAAAGCGCCAAAGATACGCGCCTGCTTCGTAAAAACGGCGAACTAACCGATGTGAGCCTAAGGCTAGCAAATATCGCCGCTGCATCCAAGCCGCCGTTATATGCGCTTTACGCTCATGACATCGGCGAGCGCGAGATTATGAAACTAGCTCTTGCGAGCGCAAAGGAGAGCTTAAACAATCAAGTCTATATCGATCATCTTACGGGCCAGGGCAACGAAGCAGCGCTATATGAGCTAATAAACGCCGAAAAAACGGGCGTAGCGATCTACATCACTATCGTAAATTTTGCAAATTTACGGCTTTTTTACAAGGCGGAGACGACGAATGAAATTCTGCGCTCCTTTGCGCGTACGCTTGCGATGTGTATCGAATCGCACGAGATCAAAGCCAGTATCTTTCGCATCCAATCGGATGAGTTTTGCCTATTTTACGAGGGACTAAATGTCGCGCGCGACGTGGAGATCATAAACAAATATTTTACCGACAAGGTCTTTAATCTCCATACCACCGAGGGCTTTGCCTCCGCGCCTTTAAATATCACGATGGGCGTAAGCGAGCGTGCAGACGTAGCGGGCGGCGCTAATAGGGTCTTTCAGGCGGTTATGGCGATGTATGAGGCGCAGAGCAAAAACGAGCACGTGGGCTTTTACTCGCGTCCAAATGCGATTGAGGAAAAATATCTGCAAAATCAGATTATGATCAACACTATTCAAAACGCGATCAAGAAAAATCAAGTCTTTGTGCTTGTTCAGCCCATATTTGATATTACTCACCGCGATCCTAGTGGTAACACCTACGGCACCGAGGGCGGTGATTATGTCCCGTTAGTATATGAAATTCTAATCCGCCTAATCGGCCGCTCAGGCAAAACACGCTGCCCGGGTGAGTTTATCGATATCGCAAAGCAAACCTCGCTTTACATCCCGCTAACTCAGGTCGTAATAAACGAAGCCTTTCGCTTGCTAGACCGCTTCGCAGGGACTTGCTTTAGCATAAATCTTTCATATTTTGACATCGCAAACGAAGGCATCAAGGAGCTTTTAGAGCGCAAGCTTGCATCCAGCCCAAACGCTTCAAATTTATTTATTGAAATTTTAGAAAGCGAGGAATTCGACGATTACGAGAGCCTTAGAAGCTTCATCGCCGTAGCCAAAAACTACGGCTGCAAGGTCGCAATAGACGATTTTGGCAGCGGATACTCCAACTACTATAGAATTTTAACGCTTGACGTGGATTACATAAAGATCGACGGAGCGCTCATCAAAAACATCGCAAACGACAAAAACTCGCGCGCCATCGTCGAAACGATCGCTAACTTCGCGCGCAAGCAGGGCTACGAGCTCATCGCCGAATACGTAGAAAACCACGAAATTTCAATCATCTTAGAAGAGATGGGGATTAAATATATGCAGGGCTACTTCTACAGCAAGCCGATGGAGCCTTCGAGGATAAAATTCTAATCTCATCTCGTCGTAGCTTTATAGCCCGCCTTTTTAAATTTACGAGCCAAAGATCGCCTTCGTAAGGTGATAAATTTTGATTTAGCAAGCTGCTGTTTTAATACGGAATTTATCTTGGCAAATACTACGCGGTTTTATCGCAAACTTATAGCGCGCACCTTATAGCTAGGATTGCCATGCCTTAAATCCGCCTGCAAATTTTAAAATTTTATGGCGCAAATTTCGATCTATTCGTTTTATAACATTTCGCGCGAGCTTTGAAAATAAAAATTTTAACGAGCTTTGCTCTAATTAGCGATAGAGCCTTCAAATGCAGGCGAAATTTTTAAGTGCAAACTTCCCACTTCAGCAAGAATGGGTTTAAGCTTTAGCCCATTAGCTCAAGCAAATTCGCTCTAAGCCTTCATACTCCCCGTATCCTTAAATCTTTGATGCCACGACAACGCCTCGCTTAGGATGTGCGGAGTATGCCCCGCACAGGGCTGCGCACATGCCCGCTCGAAATAATCTCTCAGCGCGTCTTGGTAAGTGGGATGCGCGATGCTTATCATCGCGCGAGCCCGCTCACGAGGGCATTTACCGCGCAGATCGGCGATGCCGTATTCGGTGATGATGACTTGAGTGTCGTGCTCGGTATGATCAACGTGACTCACGAATGGCACGATAGCGCTGATCGCGCCGCCCTTAGCGAGTGACGGGCTTAAAAATAGCGACAAATATCCGTTGCGAGCGAAGTCACCGCTACCGCCGATGCCGTTTTTCATCTGCGAACCCATGACGTTAGTGGAGTTTACATTGCCGTAGATATCTGCCTCTAGCATGCCATTCATCGATACGACGCCAAGCCTTCTGATGAGTGCTGGCGAGTTGGAGACGTCTTGTGAGCGCAGTATGATGTGCTTGCGGTAGAAATCGATGTTTTTTTGAAATTCCTCGACGCCTGCGGGGCTAAGCGATAGCGCTGTGGCACTTGCAGTACCTACGACGCCTCTTTTGATGAGATCTAGCATGCCGTCTTGGATCACCTCGGAGTAGCACTGCAGCCCTTGGTAGCCAGCATTTTGTAGCGAGCTAAGCACGGCGTTAGCGACGTTGCCGATGCCCGATTGTAGCGGCAGTAGCTTCTTTGCGGGAAGTCTGCCGCAAGCTTCCTCGTTTTTTAGAAATTTTACGACGTTGCGCCCAATCGCACTTGAAATTTCATCCACGGCAGTAAAATTATTGACGCGATCATGCGTCCTAGCCTCTATGACAGCGACTACTTTGGCAGAATCTACATGCATGTAAGGGCTGCCTACGCGATCGCCTACCTGCTTGATAGGCAGATCCGCAGTGTGCGGCGGCAGGCGCAGATCCGTAACGTCGTGAATGCCCTCCAGCTCAAGCGGCTGATAGTAATTCACTTCTAAAATCACGCGATCGGCGATATCGAGCCAGGCTTGGTTGTTGCCTAGCGATGTGGACGGCACGAGCTCGCCGCTTTCTTTAATCGCTACCACTTCGATCACAGCAAAGTTTAGATGTGGAAAAAAGCCCGCCTTAAGCTGAGCAGCAAGGCTTGATAGATGCACGTCCGTGTATCGCACGGCGCCGCTATTTATCGCACGGCGCATATCGGCATCCGTAAAAAACGGCGCGCGAAAGCTCACGGCACTTGCTTTTGTCAAAACTCCGTCTAAAAGCGGATCGGTCGATGCACCTGTAAAAATTTCGATTTGATAGGGCTCGCCTTTTTCGTGCAGCGCCGTCGCTCGTTGTGCCAGAGCTTGTGGTAGCGCTAGCGCGCAGCCCGCCCCAACAAAGCCGCTAAAGCCCACCGATGCGCCGTTTGGGATCAGCTCGCAGGCCTCCTCGGCGCTCATAATTTTTGATTTTAGATATTCGTTTTGCACGCGTGAGTTCATTTTTCAGTCCTAGCCGTGATTTGGGCGAAATTATAATATTTTTGCGCTAAATTTCAAAATCTAAAATTTCGTGCACGAGCTAGGCTATAGAGCAAAATATGGGGGCGGTCGGTTGGGATACGCCTCAAAACGCCTCCGATCAGGCTTTTTTGCTTCGGCGGTTTGAAATACACGCTTGCACAAGCGCTCGGTAGATAGGATTTTAAGCGCGATTAGAGCTTGGTTTGATGGTCTCGCCACGATACCATCAAACGTTCATCGCGCGCCGAATTTTGCGGAATTTAGGCGCAAAATTTACGCATAATTTGCGAGCTGCGATATTTAAATTTAAGCTTCCTTTTGCAATTTAATCGCTCACCGCACTTAAATTTAAATCCCCGCCTCGCAATTTTAAAATAGGCGTTTTGAAATTTATCGCTCGTGGCGTTTAAATTCCGCGTCTAGCGAGCTTTGAGTCTACATTTGAAATTACATCGCTTGCGGTGCACGCATTTGCCCGCCACACCTGTATTTTAATCCGCATTAATTGAAATTCCCTCTGCCTGAAATTCTTGCCTCTTCGCACAAGACGGCAGTTTAAAATTTCAAATTTCGCGCTTGTTTTGGAGCGGCTCGATATAGATACGCAAAATTTTGATAAATTTTACGCTCTCGAAATTCTAAAAATTATATCGTCACGATTAAATTGCAGATTTTGTTTAAATTCTAGTTCTTAAAATTATAGCTCCAGCCGTTGCACGAGATTTTTAATTCAAAGGGCTTTACCCCGCAAATTCTAATCTCTGCTGAGTCTAAAATCGACGCCGCTTAATACATGAATTTAAACGCGTTTTAGAATTTAAAATTTAGTCCGCCTTGTTACCATTTTCGGTCGAGCTTTACTAAAATTTCGGCAAATTTTATTTTGCTAAAATTCCAAAAATTTTATCGCCGCAAAATAGGGTGAAATTTTATCTCTGCGGCTTGCCGTCGCCGAATTTTGCGACTATCTCCTCGCTGCAGCTCTCCTTGGGCGCCCAGCCATCGCGCTTCATCCGCGCCAGATTGTCGCAGGCCTCCTGTGAGCCGCCCTCGCAAAGCTCGTCGTATATCACGAGGCTGCGGCACTGCCCGCTCGCGAAACTCTCCAGCGCCGCGGCGTTGCCTAGACAGGCTCGCTCGCGCAGATCGCTCATCGCGCGCCCGCTCGCGCCGCCCATTTTATCTCCCTGCTTCCGCTCGGCGAGGGTGGCGAGCTCGCACGCGTTTGCGAAAAAGCTCTGCGCTTTGAGGCGGTTTCGCACGACGCCGCGACCGCCCAGCTCGTATCTCATCGCCGCTTCGTAGCATGCGGCGGCGTCCTTTTTACTGCACTTTGCTAAAAGCGCGCTAGTTTTTGCGCTGCTAAATTTAAACTCTTTGGCTTCGCTGCCCGCGTTTGCTAAACTAAGCGCCAGCGCCGCCGCCAGCGCAAGCTTTAAAGCTTTCATCTCTACTCCTTTTGATTTTGTTTATTCGCTCGCTCGCCCCGATTTACTGCTTCATCGCGTGCCGCGTTCGCAACCCGCTAAAATTTCAAAGGCTCGCGCGCCCTATTTGCGATCGAAGCTTGGAATTTTATCGCCTCTACCGCGCTAATTTTTCGGCAGTAGATCGAGCACCGCGCAGGCACGCTTGTTATGCATTTTACATGCCTTATCTAGCGCTTTCCCCGAGAGCTCAAAGCTTTGAGGGGTGCCAATCCCTTGGAGATATTTGACCGACAGCTCGTAGCACGCTTCGCTACTGCCGGCATCGCACTGCTCGCGAAAAAGCTCAAACGACGCCACGACGTCCTTTTCTACGCCGAGGCCGCGTCCGAGCGCATCTGCGTAGAAAAAGCACGATAGCTGATCTTTGCGCTCGCAGCCGCTTTTCAGACCGCGCGCGACGCGCTCGCAGGAGCTTTCATCACTTTTTACGATGCAGCTTTGCAGATCCGCCCGCGAAATTCCGTCCGTTTGGATGACCGCATCGGCGCTGCTTTGTGAGCCGGCGCTTGCTTCGCCGCTCTTTATAAAGCGCGCGCTTGCGGTCTCGCCGATACTCGTTGTTTTGTCCGTTTTGCCCGCCGCAGAAATTTTATCCGCTCGCCCGCTTTCGCCGCAGTTTGCCGCAATGGCGCAAAATAGCGCCAAAAATAGAAATTTTTTCATACCCGCCTCCGTTAAATTTAGCGCCATTTTAATTAAAAATGCTGAATTTAAG
>NZ_CALKTT010000023.1 GCF_937997535.1 uncultured Campylobacter sp. | reverse complement strand
ATCAAAAAAATCAACCACAACCTAAGCTACGACGAGCTTTTCGAGCTTGAAAAGGCTATGAATGAAGGGCGCGTATCAAGCAACGGCACCTTTATGGTCGATACCGGCATCTTTACGGGTCGCAGCCCCAAGGATAAGTACTTCGTAAAACAAGATCCGAGCCAAAAATACATCGCTTGGGGCAAGATAAATCAGCCTATCTCAAAAGAGCTTTTCGATAAACTTTTAGCCAAAGCTAAAGCTCAGTTAAGCGGCAAGGAAATCTTTATCCAAGACGCCTATTGCGGAGCTAGCAAATCCAGCCGTAAAAACGTGCGCTTCGTAACTGAAGTCGCGTGGCAAGCGCATTTTGTTAAAAATATGTTCATCCGCCCAAGCGAGAGCGAGCTTGCGGAATTTCATCCCGATTTCGTCGTTTACAACGCGTGCAAATGCAAAAACGAAGATTACGCGAGCGACGGGCTGCACTCCGACGTTTTCGTTATATTTAATGTCGAGGAAAACGTCGCCGTTATCGGCGGTACGTGGTACGGCGGCGAGATGAAAAAGGGAATTTTTTCTATGATGAACTACTGGCTACCGCTTGAGGGCAAGCTAAGCATGCACTGCTCGGCAAACGTGGGCAAGGACGGTGATACGGCGCTATTTTTCGGTCTAAGCGGCACGGGCAAAACGACGCTCTCTACAGATCCAAACCGCAAGCTGATAGGCGATGATGAGCACGGCTGGGATGACGAGGGGATATTTAACTTCGAGGGCGGTTGCTACGCGAAATGTATAAATTTAGACCCGAGCAGCGAGCCTGAAATTTACGCCGCGATCAAACGCGACGCGCTGCTTGAAAACGTGGTCGCGGACGAGGCTGGCGTCGTGGATTATAAAGACGGCAGCAAGACCGAAAACACCCGCGTCAGCTATCCGATCTATCACATTGATAACTACGAGCCAAGCTCTGCGGGCGGCCATCCGAAAAACATAATCTTCCTGACCGCCGACGCATTCGGCGTTTTGCCGCCGGTCGCAAAGCTAACTAAAGAGCAGGCGATGTATTATTTCCTAAGCGGCTATACGGCAAAAGTCGCGGGCACCGAGCGCGGCATTACCGAGCCCGTGGCGACCTTTAGCGCGTGCTTTGGCGAGCCGTTTATGCCGCTGCACCCGACCGTTTACGCTAAGCTTCTGGGCGAAAAGATCGACAAGCATGGTGTCAGCGTCTATCTCGTAAACACAGGCTGGAGCGGCGGCGCGTACGGCGTGGGCAAGCGAATGAGCATCAAAGCCACGCGCGCATGCATAAACGCGATCCTTGACGGTAGCATCAAAAAGTGCGAATTTGAAAATTTCGAGAAATTTAACCTCGCGATCCCAAAAGAGCTCGCAGGCGTCGAGACGAAGCTGCTAAATCCGATCAA
>NZ_CALKTT010000022.1 GCF_937997535.1 uncultured Campylobacter sp. | reverse complement strand
CCTTTTCAAGCTCGAAAAGCTCGTCGTAGCTTAGGTTGTGGTTGATTTTTTTGATATTTTTAAGACCTAGTTTATCCAGATCGTTCGGAGTTGTCATTTTGCATCCTTTTTAAATTAAATTTTGATAAAAGATTGCGCTATTATAGCTTAAAATTTAGGTGAGCTCGCTTAAGCACCGAGGATGGTCGCCATGAAATTTAGGCGGAAGCGCCCGCCTAAATTTAGAGCTTATCTTAAAATCGCAAGCACTTGATCGGCATCGACCGTATCGCCTTGAGCGATCAAAATTTTATCGATTATGCCATCACGCGGACTTTCGATATTTATCTCCATCTTCATCGCTTCAAGCACGATGACATTCTGTCCCGCCTTAACAGCGTCGCCTTCCTTTATTAAAATTTTAAATACGTTACTAGGAAGCGTCGCTTTTATATCGTTATCGTCCGTACCACCTCGCGCGTTAGCAGTGGGCTGCTCGCCGGCGGAGCGTTGCGACTGCGGCTTTGCGGGCGCTGAGGTATCGAAGCTAACGTCGTATCGATCGCCGTTTACGAGCACGTTTTGCCCGGCGAATTCTACGCTGTAAATTTTGCCGTTAATCTTAACGTCAAATTTGCCGTTTTTAGAATTACCGTTTTGATGGCTTGCAGCGGGCGCTACGTCCTCTTTTTTACGACTCATCACCTTGCCCTCGCCTTTTAAAAACGCGATGCCCTTTTCTTTGCACGCAAGCGCTATGAATATGTTCTCCTCGCTAGGCTCGATGCCCTGCTCGCGTAGAATCTTCTGCGCATACGCGACGCTCTTGCTCTCGTCGGCATCAGCGATATCTACGGCGTGTTTGGTCGTAGGCTGTAGTCCCAGCTGCTCCGCCGCCATCTTAATCACGCCTTCATCCGGCTTAACGGGCGTTTTGCCGAAATAGCCTAACACCATCTTGCCGTAGCCTTCGGCGATCTTTTTCCACGGGCCGAACATTACATTGTTAAACGCCTGCTGGAAATAAAACTGGCTAACCGGCGTTACGCTCGTGCCGAAACCGCCCTTTTCGACGACCTCGCGCATAGCCTTGATGACGGCCGGGAATTTGTCTAAAATTTTATTATCGCGCATCATCTGAGTGTTTGCAGTAAGCGCGCCTCCCGGCATAGGCGAAAACGGAATGAGCGGGCTTACCTGCGTAGCCTCTGGCGGCATGAAGTAATCCTTCAAGCACTCGCCCAAAATCTCTTCGTATTTTAAAATTTTCTCTGCATCTAGCCCCAGGTCAAAATTTTGCCCCTTCGTCGCGTGCAGCAGCGTGAGGATGTCCGGCTGGCTAGTGCCGCCGCTTACGGGATGCGCGGCAAGGTCGATGCCGTCTACGCCCGCAACGAGCGCAGCCTGGTAACATGCGACGCTAACTCCCGCCGTCTCGTGCGTGTGCAGACGGATATGCACCCCGTCGCCTAAAATTTTACGCGCGCGCTTGATCGTCTCATAGACCTTCTGCGGGCTACTGGTACCGCTTGCGTCTTTGAAGCAGACGCTGTCAAACGGGATCTGCGCGTCTAAAATTTGACGCAGAATTCTCTCGTAAAATGCCGCATCGTGCGCGCCGCTGCATCCCGGTGGCAGATCCATCATCGTAACCACAACTTCGTGTTTAAGACCGTGGCGATGTATGCACTCGCCGCTAAATTTTAAATTTTCCACGTCGTTTAGCGCATCGAAATTTCTAATCGTCGTCGTGCCGTGCTTGGCAAAAAGCTTGGCGTGCAGATCAATGATCTCGCGACTGCCGGTATCGAGCGTGACGGTATTTACGCCGCGGCTAAGGGTCTGCAGGTTCGCCCCCTCGCCCACGATGCTTCTAAATTTATCCATCATCTCAAACGCGTCTTCGTTTAGGTAAAAATACAGGCTCTGAAACCGCGCACCGCCGCCGAACTCAAAGTGCGTGATGCCCGCGTCCTTCGCCGCGCTAACGGCGGGCAGGAAGTCCTCCATCGCCACGCGCGCACCAAAAACTGACTGAAATCCGTCGCGAAAGGTCGTATCCATAACATCGATAAGCTTTTTAGCCATTTTTAGCTCCTAGGTTAAATTTAGCGTGAATTTTAATATTTCTAGCCTAAAAAAGCTTTTAAACCAAAAACCCCCGGAAAGATTGCGAGCGTTAATAGCACTAGAATTTGCAATAAAATAAAAGGCAGTACGCCCTTGTAAATATCCGTGGTATGGATTTGCGGCGGCGTCACGCCCTTTAAGAAAAATATCGAAAATCCAAATGGCGGCGTCATAAACGATGTTTGTAAATTTACAGCGATTAAGATCGCAAACCACACGGGATTGATATGCAAAGACTCTACTATCGGCAAAAGTATCGGCAAAATGATATATGAAATTTCGACATAATCGAGAAAAAATCCAAGCACTATGATAACTATCATCGTAAGAGCGATAAATCCCCATGCCTGACCGGGCAGATTCTCCATAAAATTTTTTACGACCTCATCTCCGCCCGTGTAAGAAAAAATCATCGAAAATGCCGTGGCGCCCATCAAAATCATAAAAACCATACCTGAAATTTTAGCGGTATTTTTTAGCGCGTCATAGATCAGCCTAAACGAAAACGTGCGGTATAAAACAGCTAGCGCTATCGCACCCAAGCAGCCTACCGACGAGCTCTCCGTAGGCGTAGCGATGCCCGCAAAAATAGATCCCAAAACGAGCGAAATCAGCACGAGCACCGGCACGACGTTTTTAAGCGCGATAAAAATTTGCTTTGATTTGCTAAGTCCCTCTAGCGGCGGAACAGGCGGCGCATAATCTTTGCAAATATATGAAATAATCGCAATATAAATCACGTAAAAACCCACTAGCACGAGCCCCGGAATAACTGCTGCAGAAAAAAGATCGCCCACAGAGACCGAAAGTATATCGCCTAAAATAATCAGCACGATAGAAGGCGGAATAATCTGCCCAAGCGTGCCCGCAGCAGCGATGGTGCCGGTAGCCAGTGGCTTATCATAGCCGTATTTCATCATCACGGGCAGGCTGATGACGCCCATAGCGATGACAGTCGCACCCACGATGCCCGTCGTAGCCGCAAGTAGCGCGCCCACCAAAACGGTGCTGATCGCCACGCCACCTCGTACGCCGCCGAATAAAAATGCCATCGACTCTAATAAACGCTCCGCAAGGCGAGTCTTTTGCAAAATCATACCCATCAAAATAAAAAGCGGCACCGAAATTAGCAGCTGATTTTCCATAATCGAGTAAATTCTATTAGGCATCAGTGAAAAAAACTGCCTGCTCATATCCTCGAAAGCTTCAGTTAAAATTTCAAAGCCCTGCGCGTAATCCCACGCCTCACTAAGTCCGTAGATAAAGCCGAAAATCACAGCCACGGCGCCGAACGTAAACGCAACGGGAAAACCGAGTAGCAGCATAAAAAGCGCTGCCGCAAACATCACTATGCCTATCATAGCTCGCCACCTTTTATCTCGCCGTGGCAAAATTCCGCCCAAGCGCGAAAAGCGTAAAATTTATAGAATTTTAAATTTAAGCTCATTTTGCCCTCACACACTCTGCGCGCCCGAAGAATTCCCACTAAGAAATTCCGAGCCCTTGTTTTCCCTAACATCAAGCAGGGCGTTAATATTTTTAATCAAAAATCCAAATGCGTAGATAAATAAAAACGCGTAGCTAAGCGTGATTGCGGACTTGATGATCCAAAGATGCTGCATGCCGCCGGGATTGGCGCTGGCCTCATGGCTCGTATAAGCCTCGCTCACATAATCGATCGAAAAAAACGCCACGAGCGCCACGAAAGGCAAAATGAAAAATATCGTGCCTAAGATATTTATGAGTGCTTTTGCAGTGGGGCTAAATTTTTCGTAAAAAATATCCACGCGAACGTGGGCGTTTTCTTTGAGTGCGTAGGTCACACCGAATAAAAACATCGCCGAATATAGCCACCACGTAAGTTCTTGCATAGCGACGGAATTTGCGGCAGGAAAAAGATAACGCGCCACAACATTGTAAAAAACGACTATAACTAAAAGCGCCAAAAATACGATACTCAATACGCCTAAGATATTTGCGAACGCATCAAAAGCTCTTTCTAATCTGCGTAAAAAACCCTTCAAAATTTTACCCTTTGCTTGAAATTTTTGCTATGAAAGCTGGGATTTTAGCAAAAATATCTGCAATTTATTATAAAATTATGCGCGGAAAGGATTTTTATGATTTTAAAATTTCAAAACAGATACTCTAAAAGATTTCTCGCCTTTTGCGCTATTTGGGCGCTTTTTTGGCTAGCATTTTCATATTTTTTCTTGCAAAAATTCCTTTTTATCTATCCGGAAAGCTTTAGCATTCACGTGAGATTCGCACTTTGCGCCATAGCGCTAGGAGCGGTGATTTTAGCAGTTTGCGGCAAGAGCGTTTACGGCGCGGTTTGCGGATATGCGGTATGGTTTTACGGCGCGGCGTTAGGATTTGTCTCATCGCTAAATTTAGCTAAAATTCACACGGTACTGCGAGGGAGCGGAGATATGAGCGGGATGAGCGGCTGTGGTGGAGCGGTGAGATTTTTAAATTTTGATCTAAGCATAGTGCCAATTTTTAAGACATTTAACAGCTGCGCATTCGACATACCGGCAGTACCAACTGATGTAACGCTAGAGGGGCTGCAAGCTAAGCTAACGGCGCTTTATAGCGGAGGCTGGTATCTGTTTCCAGCAAGTAAAAGCGTGGATCTGGCGCAATTTTGGAGCTTTATCTTTATATTTTTCGCAATTGTTTGGATGATTGGAATTTTTCTTGGATTTATAAATAAAAAGGCGCAGAGATAGTCCCTGCGCCAAAGAAGCTCTATTGAATAATCAATAAAGCGTCGGATGAATAGACAGCATTTATATTCTTTAACCCCGGCATCTCCCATACGTGAGCACATAGGCCATCTGTACTCTTTTTAAGAGTAACCTTATTTTTGCTATCGACAGTGTATGTAGCACAAACCTTATTCTTTGCGGTAATAGGATTTTTAACATTCGTCATGTTATTAAAACCTGTCGTGCTATTATCATACTCGCCTTGCGAAGTATAATAAGCCATTAGATCAGTCAGTGATGTAGATACGTTCTGCGCTGCTCTAACGACTTCCGCATCATCACGCGTAGCTGCTAGTTTTGGAATGGCAATTGCCGCCAAAACACCTAAAATCACGATCACGAAAATTAATTCGATCATAGTAAAGCCCTTCATGTTTTTATCCTTTGATAAAAAATTTTTGGACTTATATTATAAGACGTTTACTATAAATTTAGCTTAAAAGTTCTTTGCGAATTCTAACATTTCAGATAAATTTTTCATCGCATTCGCGCCGACCGCCAAATAGTGGTTATTTATCAGGCTTTTTCCGTTATAAAGCGGCGCCTTCATCGTCTTTAGATCCACTACCGCTCCGCCGCTTTGATGCAGCAAAAAATCTCCCGCGGCGATGTCCCAAAGCGAGCAGTTGCTAAATCTCGCATACGCGCTCGCACCCCCCTCGGCTAAGATGCAAAATTTTATTGCAGAGCCTTTGCGTACGAGCTGCATTTTAAATTTTTGCGCAAATTGCGGATATTTTTCGGATTTGCTATGTCGGCCGTGCATGAAGATTTGCGGCGCGCTAGCGGGGCGAGCGAGCAGCGCGCCGTTTTTATAGACTCCGCCGCCATTCGAGCTATATATGTCGCCGCTTACGGGCACGCCGATCGCCGATAAAATCGGGCGCCCATGCTCGATCAGCGCGATGCAGACGCAAAACTCGCCGTTGCGCGCGATAAACTCCTTCGTGCCGTCCAGCGGATCTATGAGCCAAAATCTCTCCTCGCTCATGCGCTGCTTGCTATCCAGCACGCATTCTTCCGAGCAGATCGCGATGCCGCTAGGCTCCAGGGTGCTCATTATTACATCATTTGCCGCGAGATCCGCATTCGTAAGCGGCGATCTGTCCGCTTTGATGAAAATGTCGAATTTATCGTAGTTTTGCATTATCGCGGCGTTTGCCTTTTTTGCGGCGTTCGTCGCGAGCGCTAAAAGCTCATCCAAGCCCACTTTCGCTCCTTAAATTTAACGGTGATTCTATCAAATTTAAAATTCCAAATGTCTAAATTTACACAAGTAAAAACAGCTGAAATTTTAAAACCCTTTAGAATTTTAATATTCTTTTTTATATAATTACTAAAATTTTTTAAAGGATCAACATGACTCCAGTCGTATTAGATAGCGTTAAACACGCGGATTTGAAATATCACGCAGACGCATTTCCCACCGCGCCTTTCGTACCGGTGATCGCGCCGGAGATCCCGTTTTGCGCGGACAACCTCGTTATCGTATTTACCATTGAAAAAGAACCCAAAATGGTGGCGCTGCTAGGGCGCACCAAAAACGTTCTAATCGATAAGGATTATAAAGGAACGGTGCCTTCTTCGGTGCAGAATTATCCGTTTTTCCTAGCCCAGATCGGCGAGCAGACGGCGATCTGCTTCGACAAAGACGCACAGCAGATCAAAGGCGACGGTGAGGCGCTTTTTAAAGACGGCAAGCCGACGCCGTTTTTGGAAAATTTAAAAGAGGTGATGAAAAATTACGCCGATTTAGATATGCGCACGCGCGTTGCCGCGGCGGAATTTCAAAAGGCGGGGATTTTAGAGGCCAAGGAGCTCGGTATCAACTCTAGCGGCAAGGAATCGTCCCTGCTAAACGGCTTTTCGGTCGTAGATCGCGAAAAGCTTTTGAAGTTAAGCGATAAAAAGCTTGCGGATTTCGCGCGCCGCGGATATCTAGAGCTAGCGTATTTCCATCTAAAAAGCCTTGCAAATTTTCAGCGCCTAGGCGATAAGATCATGCAGCTTGACCCGCCGATCGCGCAGAAAGAAGCGAAAAAATAGACGTTTTCGCTACTTGAATAGCTAGAAATTTTTAGAATTTTATGATTTAATGTCGCAGAATTTAATTCCTAAAAGCGCCATTGCGCGAAATTGTCGCAAGTATTTTACAGCGCAAGTTGTTTTTATAAATACCCATTAAGCTTATCTAGTAGCATAAGTCTTAGAGCCTAAATGACTTTATTCGCAGCTAAGATTAAACATACTGCGGGCCTGATCGTATAATTTTGCCATAAAATTTTATGGCAAAATTTATCACCCTGCCCACGCAGGATTTTATACATAAAATTTCAAGCCCAAATTTTTGCATAAAATTCTATTAAATTCTTAATTTCTTTCAAGTAGATAAATTTATAAAATTTAAAATATGCATAACAAAAAATATTTTATGCATCAAAAAAATGAAATTTTGCAAGTTTACCTAAAAATTCTATGAATAGTAGAATTTAAATAAACCCCCATAAAAATTACATGTCTCAAAACACAGGCAAGCAAAATCAAGACCGAATTCTAAAAGCAAATTAAGCCCGCAACGTATTTTTCTCGCTCCATCATTACAATGAACTGAATTTTACGCGGAAGTCAAACGCACGAATTAAATTCTGCACGAAATTTTATTCAACCAAGAATTCCTTCTTATCGATCGTACCATGATAAAAAATCCCGAGTGTATCGTCAAAGGTCTTATCTAAAAATCCATCTTTTTTTAGTCCTGCTAAAGATGTATTGATTAGCTCTAGCAGCGCATTATTGCCCTTCTGCACGGCGATTGCGTTGTAAGTTTGCTTACCTAGACCATCCAAAGCAACCTGCGTTTTATTATCGATGATCGCGTATGCGTGCAGGATTAGGTTATCATCGACATGCACGGCGTTTTTCGCCCTTTTGAAAGCGCGGTAACATTTAGCCGAACTGGCGCAAAAGTTTAAATTCTTTCTAAAGCCCGCTTTGCGTAAGAAATTGTGAATAGGAGAGTGTTTGATGACAAAAATCCTCTTTTTGCGCAGCTGATCGAAGCTCGTGACATTTTCGTCTTTTTTGGCTAGCACACCTACCTGCACCTTAAAATAAGGCTCCGAAAAATCTACTTTTTTCGCTCGCGTGGGCGTCGGAGTAAAGGTCGCAATCACCATATCCGCCTCATTACGCTGCAAAGCGCTAATGCGCCTTGAAGCCGTGATTGGGATAAATTTTACCTTGCCAGGATTATCGCCGAAAATCTCCTTACCGAGCTTCTCGCCAAGAGCAATCTCAAATCCCCTGTATTTGCCGTCTACGAGCGCACTAAACGGCGGCTGATCGTTATATACACCTATGCGAACGAGCCTATCTTTTTTGATCTGATCCAAAGAATTTGCAGATAGAAAACCAAGTAGCAGAGCTGCCAAAACAAATACTTTCATTTGCTCCCCTTTTAGTTGAAATAAGGCGCAATTATAATAAAAAGAAATTATAGCCAGCTAAAATTATGCGATTTATGGCGCATTTTCATCGAAATTTATGAAAAGATAAAATTTGCGGAGAAATTCTATGTCCAATTTACAAACGAAATCTCATAAAAAAACTTGCACGAGCGAAATAAGAAGCTCTTTTAATTAAATTTATAAACAAGATTTTACAGATGAATTTCACGCTAGAAAAACCTTAGCGAAATTTGCGATATTTTTAAAAGCAAACGGCGAAATTCTACGCAGATTTAGCGTCTAATTGCGAATTTAGCTAAGGGGCGAAATTTAGCTCCGCTTTTGCGCAGAAGCTCAAGCTCTTAAAATTTCGCTAAAAACTATGCCAAGATGCAAACCGTAGCAATAATAGCCCTAGATCGGCATTACGCGGATGTTTGGGCTAAGGTTTTCTTGCAAAACATTTTCGATCGCGTATAATGTGCCGCTCGCACCACTGGCGCAGCCGCTACAAGCGCCAAGATAACGGATATATATGTCCGTTTTGCCGTCGTCTGCAGGCCTGATATCGATGACGTCGAGATTGCCGCCGTCCATCTGAAGCATCGGACGGATATCCTCGTCAAGCACCCCTTCGACCGCTTTAAATTTACCGATCAAATTTAACTGCTCAAAGCTCATCTCCGCTCCCGCTTTCGCGCTAGTAGCGGCGCTCGCATTGGCTTGAGCTTGAAGTCTCTCTCGCTCCATCTCCTCTCTGGTTTGCTTTAAAATATCGACCAGATAGTAATCCTTCTCCTCGTGTCCGCCCGGGCGCACGCAGGATTTGCAAAACGCACCTGCTTTTGTGTATTGCGTGATCTCCTCGACCGTGTGAAGGTCGTTTAGGCGGATTACCTCTTTGATCGTGCCGAGGCTCACGCGCGCGCAGTCGCACACGATGATCTCATCCTCGAAATGCGCGGGATCGACCCCCTTATAGTTCGCAGCGGCCTGCTTGATGACATCGTATGCCATTACCGAGCAGTGCATCTTTTGCGGCGGTACGGCAGGCTCATCGGGATTATCGCGCATCGCGTGCTCTACGTCTAAATTTGTAATCTTCACCGCTTGATCGACGGTCTTTCCGATACAAAGCTCAGCCATAGTGTCCGAACTCGCAATCGCCGTACCGCAACCAAAGCTTTTAAATTTAGCGTCTAAAATTCTATCGGTTTTAGGATCTATTAGCCAATATAACCGCACCGCATCGCCGCAGCTCTCGGCGCCGAAGTCTGCGACCACTAGCTTACCGCCTCTAGCCTTCGCCTCCTCCTCGGTGATCTCGCCCATATAGCGAGGATTATTCATGCGGTCCTGCACTTTTTGCGAGTATTGCTCCCAGATAGAGCCGTTTATCAAACTATTTTTTGCCATTTTTTATCCTTTATTTTTCTCATAACCTTGTGGCGCGTAAGCAAACGTGCTTGAAATCCCGCGCAGACGAGCGATAGCTTTACCAATATGTTCGATCGCATAATCGATCTCTGCCTCCGTCGTAAAGCGCGACAGCGAAAGTCTTAGCGCCGTATGCGCCAGCTCCTTATCTGCGCCGATCGCTTCCATTATCGGGTTATTCTCAAGCGCCTCGCTCGCACACGCAGAGCCGGTAGAAGCGGCTATGCCCGCTTTATTTAGATCCCACAGCATCGCCTCTCCCTCGACGCCTTGGATTGAGGCAAGGATGGTGTTTGGCACGCGAATGCTGCGGTCGCCCACGACGCTTACGTTTGGAATTTGTAAAAGCGCGTCCTCCAGCTTATCGCGCAGTCTGCTTACCTGAGTGCGCTCAAAATCCATAAATTTATTCGCTAGCTCTAAAGCCTTACCGAGCCCCACGATGCCAGAAACGTTTAGCGTGCCGCTACGGCGCCCGCCCATCTGCTCGCCGCCGTGAAGCAGGCTCGTAAGCGGCTTGCTATCTTTAATATAGAGTGCGCCGACGCCCTTTGGAGCGTGAAATTTATGCCCGGAAAGGCTTAAAAAATCCACGTCCGCATCGCGCACGTTCACCTTTATCTTACCTATCGCTTGCACCGCGTCGGCATGATATAGCGCGCCATGCTCGTGTGCGATTTGTACGATTTTTTTTACGGGGAAGATCGTGCCGGTTTCGTTATTTGCCCACATCACGCTAACAAGCGCGGTTTTATCGTTGATCTTTTCGCTAAGCTCGTCAAGATCGATTAGCCCGTCTTTATCGACGCCCAGGCGAGTGATCTTTACGCCGCAAATTTTTTCTAAAAAAGCACAGGTCGCGCTGATTGCAGGGTGCTCTACGGAGCTTATGACAATATTATCCTTCTCGCCGGTTAGAATTTTATCGTAGTAAATTCCTTTTAAAACCCAGTTATTGCTCTCGGTCGCGCAGCTCGTGATGACGATATCGTCCGCATCCGCAGCGCCAAGCCCCGCATAGAGCCTATCCATCGCAGTTCTTAACGCAGGGTGAGTCTCGCTGCCGAAGCTGTGAAGGGAGTTTGGATTGCCGTATTTATCGCAAAAAAACGGCTTCATCTCCTCAAAAACTTCGGGATCGACCATCGTAGTGGCGTTATTATCTAAATAAACGCGCTGCATAAAATTCCTTTCTAAAATTTGTCTGAAATTTAATCAGACAATTTCGCTCTTTTATCAATTTCGCACGATAATATAACATAATTGCTAAATTTTTCTTTAACGCTTGCCGTTTTAAAAACCAAAAGTTTTCGGAGAATTTATTAGATCGAAAAATTCCTTGCGCGTGTCGTTTCGGCTGATAAAAAGCCCCCTAAGCGCCGACGTAGTCGTGGTCGAGTTGATCTTTTGCACGCCGCGCATCTCCATGCACATGTGCCGCGCCTGCAGCACCACGCCCACGCCGAGCGGATGGATCACCTCTTGGATTGCGCTTGCGATCTGCTCGGTAAGCTGCTCTTGGATCTGCAGCCTGCGCGCGAAAATATTTACCATACGCGGAATTTTACTAAGCCCCACGACCTTTTTATTCGGGATATACGCGACATGCGCGCGCCCGATGATAGGCAGCAAATGGTGCTCGCAGAGGCTATAAAATTCTATATCTTTTATCAAAACCATCTCATTGTTGCTGCTCTCAAACAGCGCGTCGTTTAAAATTTCTTTTGGGTCCAGCTCGTAGCCGCTAGTTAGAAACTCATAGGCTTTAGCTACGCGCCCCGGCGTCTTCGCAAGCCCGTCGCGCTTCGGATCCTCGCCTAAAATTTCAAGCATCTGCGACACGCAGTTTTCAAATTTAGCTCGGCTCTTTTCGTCCATTTTTAGCAATTCCTTAAAAATCGATGCGCGATATTACTCAAAAACGCCTTTTATAACGCTGATAAATTTTAAAATTCCGCGCGAAATTTTATCAATCTCATTATATTAATGATAATATATTTAAATTTAAGAAATTTTTGTTTAAAATCCGCCGTTTTGATAAGCTTTATCTAAAAGGAGTTCGGTAATGAAATTTAAGATGAGTTTTGGCGCGGCTTTGGCGCTTTTTTCTTTTGCTTGCGCCGAACAAAACGCCGCAGCAAACTCCGCCTCGGGCGAAAACCTAGGCGATATCGAGGTCGTAGAATGGGCGAATAACGACGACGGTTATCGCGCCGTACGCAGCGAGATTGGCAAGACGACTAAGAGAATTTTAGAAATTCCGCAAACCGTAAACGTCGTAACGCAGCAGCATCTAAAGGACAAAAAGCCAGAGACCTTAGCGGAATCGCTGCAAAACGTAAGCGGCATAAGCTATGCAAATACGACGGGAAATATTTTCGATGCGATCATCAAGCGTGGCTTTGGCGAGGGTCGCGACGGCTCGATTATGCGCAACGGCGTGCCGGGCGCCGTGATGCACAATTTCAACAAAACCATTCAATCCGTCGAGGTTCTAAAAGGGCCCGCGAGCATGCTCTACGGCGCGCAGCAACCAGGCGGCGTCATAAACATGGTAACCAAAAAGCCGCAGTATGAGTTTATAAATGAGCTTTGGGGCGGGCTGGGCAACCGCAACTATTGGGACGCTGGATTTGATACTACAGGGCCGATCGCAGACAGCGGCTTTGCGTATAGATTTATATTCGATTACTACGCGAAGGATTATTGGCGAAATTTCGGCGGTATAAAAAACACGCTCTTTGCGCCGTCGCTTGCGTATCAAGGAGATGATTATTCGATAAGCTTAGGCTACACCCATAGTCGCTCTACCGATCCGGTGGATCGCGGCGCATTTTTAGTGCCGAGTACGGGTAAAATTTACGGCAGCGGCAAAGTCCGCTTCGACGAGCCGGTAAATAAACTACAAAGCAAGCTCGATACGGTTGATTTGGGCTTTGAGAAGGAATTTAGCGAGGATTGGATATTAAAAGGCGCCTACGCTTTCTCGCGCAGCAAGCACGAATACGGCTACGTCCGTCCGAACAATCCATTCACTCCCCAAGGCCTTACCGGCACGACGCGATCGTATAACTACTACGATAATTTCATACACCGCACGCACGCAGCAAGCGTCACGCTAAACGGCAAATTTGAAACGGGTCCGCTTAAGCACGATGTCCTTTTCGGCACAGATTACAAAAACTACTACAGATACCGTCCGGGCGCGCTAAAAGGCACCGCAGGACGCATCAATATGCTTATCGGACAGACCGCTTCGGGTGCCGTCTTAACGAACGATAGAGAGCCAAAAATACAATATCAAAAGCTAAGAACGATCGGGCTTTACACCCAAGATAATATAAATTTAACCGACGAGTTGATACTTTCTTTGGGCGTGCGTAGGGAATTTTACGATCAAGTAGCCAAACAAAGCTGGCAAGGACCGAACAACACCGATCAGAAAAAGGCTGCTACGACCTATCAGGGCGGGCTTTTGTACCTGTTAAGCCCGCAGTGGTCGGTATATACTAACTACGCGCAAAGCTTTACGCCGCAGATGTCCATAGGCGAGGCGATAGGCGGCGATCTAAAGCCGGAGGAAGGCAAATCCGTAGAGCTCGGCACTAAATTTCAAAACGATCGAGTCACTGCAGGTGCGGCGGTGTTTAATATCGATAAAAGAAACATCCTGCGAACGGTAAATAATATAAGTGAGACGATCGGCAAGGCTCGCTCGCGAGGATTTGAGCTCGATATAAACGGGCGTGTGACGCAGGGGCTTAGCATGTCGGCAAGCTACGCATACACCAAAACGAGGGTGCGCGAGGACGACGGCGCTTTTGCGGTGCTAATCGGCAAACCGCTGGAAGCGACGCCGAAGCACCAAGCAAGCCTATTTGCCAACTACGATTTTGCGCATCTAGGCGCAAAGGGGCTTAGGCTTGGCGGCGGCGCGCGATACTTCGGCTCGTGGTACACCTACTATATGCGCACGAACCTACCGAACGTGCCCGCAGGAACGGCCTTTAAGCTGCCTCATGCCGTGGTTTATGACGCCTTCGTGAGCTACGATACTAAAATTTCGGGCTATGATACGAATTTTTCGTTCAACGTCAAAAATTTGACCGACAAAAAATACTACACCTCATCCTCAACCGGCACGACCACGAGCGTGATACCTATTCAAATGGGCTACGCGCGGCAGTTTATGTTTAACGTATCGGTAAAATTTTAGCCTCAGCCCGCTTTAAATTTTAAGGCAGGCTCTTAAAATTTTAAAATTTAAAAGCCTCGAGCCGCTTAGGCTCGGCAAATTTTGGAAATTTATACTTTAAATAAGAAATTTTTTGATATATTATTCACTATTTTTAAATTTTCTAAAAGGAATTTTATGGAAGTAAAAGCAAAAATGAAAGACGCCGCAAATGCGGTAGCTGCGAGCAAGATTGGAGCAAAGCAGATCGCGGCAAAAGTAGAAGAGCTAGCCAAAAAGGCCTCCAAGCAGCTAAGGATCGATGGATTCAGACAGGGCAAAGTGCCTACCGCAGTGGTTTTGAAGCGATACGGCAAACAGCTTGAGGGCGATGCAAAGCAGGAGCTTCTTAAAAATATGATCGATCAGTCTCTTAAAATTTTAAAGAAAAAACAAGATGAAATTTTATCCGAGCCGGTCTTTTCTAAATTTGACGAAAAAGAAGGCGACATCGACGTTGAGATCGAAATTTCTTTCAGACCCGAGGTTAACGTCGAGGGGTACGAGGAGCTGATCCCTAAATTTAGCAGCCCGCGCGTTACTCAAAAAGAGATCGACGAGAAAGTGGCGGAATTTTTGCAGATGATCGCGCCGCTTTCTAAAACCAACAAAAAAATTCTAGCCAAAGACGATTTTGCAAAATTCGATTTCGAGGGCTTCGTGGACGGCAAGCCATTCGACGGCGGCAAGGCCGAGGATTACGTCCTTCAGATCGGCTCAAATCAATTCATCCCTGGCTTTGAAGACGGTATGATCGGACTTAGAGTGGGCGAAGAGCGCGACGTGGCGGTTAAATTCCCCGAGAATTACGGCGCAAAAAATTTAGCCGGCAAGGACGCGATCTTTAAAGTCAAGCTTCATGAAATTCAGACTAAAAAACCTGCCAAAGAGCTCGGCGAGGAGGAGTTAAAGAAAGCGCTTCCAGGCGAGAAAGAGCCGAGCAAGGAGAAATTTGAAGCGCGCATTAAAGAGCGCATCAAAAACGATAAGCTTCAAAAGCTGATAAACGAGGATCTAAAGCCTAAATTTGCAGACGCGCTCGCCGAGAAATTTAACTTCGCGCTTCCAAAAGCGATTGTCGAGCAGGAGATAAATTTACAGTTTAACAACGCCTGGAGCGGCTTTTCAAAAGAGCAGATCGAGGAATTTAAAAACAACAAAGACGCCCTGGATAAAAAGCGCGAAGAGTTTAGAAAGGCTGCCGAAAACAGCGTCAAACTTACATTTTTAATCGACGAGCTAGCCAAAAAGCGCAAGATCGACGTGAGCGATCAGGAGCTCGTCCAAGCGGTCTATATGGAAGCCTACACCTACGGCGCCGATCCGAAGGAGCATCTAAATAGATACCGCAACAACGGCATGCTGCCGGCCGTTAAAATGGCACTTATAGAGGAGAAGCTATTCAATGATATTTTCTCCAAGCAGGGCAAAAAAGAAGAGAAAGGCGAATAGATGGTGATTCCTTACGTTATCGAACAAACTAGTCGTGGAGAGCGCAGCTACGACATCTACTCGAGACTGCTAAAAGATCGTATCGTAATGCTTAGCGGCGAGATCGACGACGCGGTAGCAAGCTCGATCGTCGCGCAGCTTCTGTTTTTGGAGGCGGAGGATCCCGATAAGGATATCTATCTATACATCAACTCCCCGGGCGGCGTAGTTACGAGCGGATTTAGCATTTATGACACGATGAATTACATCAAACCCGACGTAAGCACGATCTGTATCGGTCAAGCGGCGTCGATGGGGGCGTTTTTGCTAAGCTGCGGAGCCAAAGGCAAACGCTACGCACTTCCAAACTCTCGCATAATGATCCACCAGCCCCTAGGCGGCGCGCAAGGCCAGGCTACCGACATCGAGATCCAAGCCAAAGAAATTTTACGAATGAAAGAGATTTTAAACAACATCCTTTCGCAAAATTCCGGCAAAGATCTCGCGCAGGTCGAAAAGGACACCGATCGCGACTTTTTCATGAGCGCCGAGGATGCCGTGCAATACGGACTGATCGATCAAGTACTTCAAAAGAGCTTTAAATAGATGATCCTGGACGTCCTTACCTATCCGAATAAAAAGCTATACCAAAGATCGACCGAGGTCGTGAAATTCGACGCGGCGCTGGGCGAGCTTTTGGACGATATGTACGAGACGATGATCGCAAAAAACGGCATAGGCCTTGCCGCCATCCAGGTAGGCAAGCCCGTGCGCGCTTTGATTATAAATTTAGCCAATGAGGAAAAAATCCAAGACAAAAAGGACCTCATCGAGATCATCAATCCGCAAATTTTAAAAAAGGAGGGCGAGGTCGTTTACCAGGAGGGCTGCCTCTCGGTGCCGGGCTTTTACGAGGATGTCACGCGCGCCGAGTTTATCACGATGCAGTTTCAAGACCGCGCCGGCAATACCCAGCAAATGGACGCTAGCGAGCTGCTAGCCGTCTGTATCCAGCACGAGATGGACCACCTCGACGGACATCTTTTCATCGAGCGCATCGGATACAACAAACGCAAAAAATTTGATAAAGAATTCAAAAAAAGCCTAAAAGAAAAATCGAAATGAAATCCCTAAAATGCGCTGCCTTCACGGATGCACTGATCCCCGTAGAGGTCGAGTCGACATTCGTGCGGGGGCTGCCGGGATTTAATATCGTTGGCCTTGCGGGCGCTACGATAAAAGAGAGCGAAAGTCGCGTAAAAGCCGCGCTTGTGAGCTTAAATTTTAAATTTCCCGCGTCCAAAATCATCATAAATCTCTCCCCCTCCGACACGCCCAAAAACGGCTCGCACTTCGATCTTGCGATCGCGCTTCTAATCGCGCTGCAAAAAGAGCGCATTGACGGCGATTTCTTTGTCTTTGGCGAGCTCGGTTTAGACGGCAGCTTAAAGAGTACGGCGAGCCTCTTTTCGATTCTGCTTTTTTTAAGCACGAAGGTGAAGCGCGCTAAAATTTTAGTGCCGCAAAGCATCGCTCTAAAGGCCTGCACGATCCCAAACTACGACGTTTATGCCGTGGGTAGCCTAAGCGACGCGGTCAGATTTTTTTTAGACGAGGAGTTCGCCGCAAGCAGGCTAATGCGAGAAACCCATCCGCTTTTTAAAAACGTCGTGGAGATTGACGGGCAAATTTACGTCCCCAACCGCGATTTTTCGCTCAATTTCAAAGACGTCAAAGGGCAAAAGCGCGCCAAGCGCGCGAGCCTGATCGCTGCGTGCGGCATGCACAATATCCTCTTTGAGGGCAGCCCAGGCTGCGGCAAAAGTATGTGCGCCAAGCGGATAGCTAGAATTCTGCCTCCGCAGAGCCTAGGCGAAGTGCTGCTCTCGTGCGCCTACGAGTCGCTAAATAACAAAGACGTCGATTTTAGCGCGCTGCGCCCCTTCCGCTCACCGCACCACACCAGTACGCGCAGCTCGATTTTCGGCGGCGGCAGTAGCGGCGCAAAAATCGGCGAGGTCGCGCTCGTAAACGGCGGTGAGCTGTTTTTCGACGAGCTGCCGCACTTCGGCAAGCAAATTTTAGAAAGCCTACGCGAGCCGCTGGAGGATAATAGAATTTTGATTTCGCGCGTAAATTCCAAGGTCAAATACCAAACGAAATTTATCTTCGTCGCGGCGCAAAACCCCTGCCCGTGCGGAAATCTATTCTCCAAAAACCTCACCTGCACCTGCTCGCTAAACGACATCAGGCGCTACAAAAACACGATCTCCGCGCCGCTGCTTGATCGTATTGACATATATGTCGCGATGGACGAGACTGGCGCGGACGACAGAAGCGACGTTTGTAGCGAGGAGATGGCAGATGCGGTGCTGCGGGCATTTCGCGCGCAAAAGGCTCGCGGACAGAGCGAGCTAAACGCAAAGCTGCGCGACGAGGAAACCGAAAAATTTTGCGTCTGCGAAAGCGCTGCGCGGGATGTTTTGCAAATGGCGATCACCCGCTACGATCTTTCGCAGCGCGGCGTGAATAAGACGCTAAAGCTCGCGCGCACGATCGCCGATCTAGCAGGCGCCGAAATCATCGCTAAGGCGCATATTTTGGAGGCTCTTAGCTTTCGCATAAGGAGCGAAATTTGAAAAAAATTTTCTTTAGCACCGAGGAGCTCGACGCGCGAGCTAGCGCAAAATTTGGACTTGGCGAGCAAATTTTAATGGAAAATGCCGCCGGCAGGATCGAGAGCGAGATCAGAAAGCGGCTCAAAAAGGGCTCGCGCGTTTTGGCGCTTTGCGGCGGCGGAAACAACGGCGCGGATGCGATGGCGGCGCTGCGAAAGCTAAGCGGCGATTTTAGCTGCACGGCGCTTTGCGTGCTTCAAAACAGAAGCGCGGCGGGTAAATTTCAAGCGGAAGCGGCGCGGGCTGCGGGCGTTAGGCTTATCGATATCGCAAGCACAAAAGACGCTTACGGGCACGTAAGCGGCGCATCTAGCAAGGATGTCTGCGCGCATGAAAGCGTAGAAGGTTTCTCTTTAAATGGCATTAGCTCTTGTGAGAGCGAGCCGCGGGGCGAGGGCAAAAGCCTAAGCGGCGCAAACATTTTAAGCGGCGATAAATTAAGCGCAAAATTTACGAGCGCCAAATTTGAAACCGCGGAACACGACGGAGATTTCGGCAAGCCAGGCAACGATTGCGGCGAGCCGAGCGGCGCCCTATGCGATGAGATTACAAACGCAGACTGCATAATCGACGGAATTTTCGGCAGCGGTTTAAACAAAGCCTTAAGCTCTGAAATTTGCGAAATTTTATCTCTCGCAAATAGCGCAAAACCCCTAAAAATCGCAGTCGATATTCCAAGCGGCATCGACAAGCTCGGGCGCGTTTTAGGCTGCGCGTTTTGCGCGGATCTGACGATCGCGATGGGAGCGCTCAAGCTCGCGCTGTTTTCGGATGCGGCAAAGGATTGCGTAGGACGGATCAAGGTCGCAAATCTTGGAATTTCGCGCTCAAATTTTGAAAGGGGGAGCGAATATTTTCTGCTTCAAAAAAGCGATCTGAAGCTGCCGCTGCGCAGGAAGCAAAACACCAACAAGGGCGACTTCGGGCACACCTACGTCGTAAGCGGACAGATGAGCGGAGCGGCGCAGATGGCGGCTCTAGCGGCTCACGCGATCGGCAGCGGGCTCGTTAGCGTCGTTAGTGAGGGGTCATTAAATCTAAGCCCGATTTTGATGCAAAAAAGCTCATTTGAGCACGCGCGGGTCGTGGTCTGCGGCTGCGGGCTGGGGGAGCGGAAGATCGATCTTGCCGCGCTGCGGGGCAAAAGCTGCGTCATCGATGCCGATCTGTGCTACAAGCGTGAAATTTTAAGCCTGCTAAACGCCAATTCAAATTTAATCCTAACGCCCCATCCAAAGGAGTTCTGCTCGCTTTTAAAGATCGCGGGCATCGCAGATCTTAGCGTGAGCGAGTTGCAAGAGCGGCGCTTCGAGTTTGCGCGGGCATGGAGCGATAAATTTAGCGGCGTGCTCGTGCTAAAGGGCGCAAACACGCTCATCGCCCAAGCTGGCATCATCTACGTCTGCGACAAAGGTAGCGCCGCGCTCGCAAAGGGCGGTAGCGGAGATGTGCTCGCAGGGCTCATCGGCGGGCTGCTCGCGCAAAACTACTCGCCTCTGCAAGCCTCGATCTGCGGCGTCCTAGCCCACGCACTCGCCGCGCGAGCCTTCGCCAAAAACTCCTACGCGCTAAATCCGCTCGATCTCATCGAGGAGGTAAAATGGTTGTGAAAAAGCTCGCCGTGCTTTTTAGCGGCAGCGGCTCAAATTTGGAGGCTATTTTGCAGAAGCTGCACGGCAAGGTTTTTGGGGGTATTAAAATCGAAGTCGTGCTAACGCTAAGCAACAAAGCGGACGCGGGAGGCATAGCAAAGGCCGAAAAATTCGGACTTCAAAGCGTGATCCTAAATCACAAAGATTTTGCTAGCCGCGAGGAATTCGACGCCGCGCTCGTGCGCGAGATCGAAAAAAGCGGCGCGGAGCTTACGGTACTTGCGGGCTTTATGCGCATCCTCACACCTGTTTTTACAAACAGGGTTCGCGCGATAAATTTGCATCCGTCGCTGCTGCCGCTTTTTAAGGGCGCGCACGCGATTAAGCAGAGCTTCGAGAGCGATATGAAGGTGGGTGGCGTGAGCGTGCATTGGGTCAGCGAGGAGCTTGACGGCGGCGCGATTATCGCTCAGCGCGCGTTTGAAAAGAGCGCAGGAATGAGCCTTGAAGCTTATGAAGCCAAAATCCACGAGATCGAACATGAGCTATTGCCGCAAGTGATCGTAGAAATTTTGTGCCAAAGCTAAATTTTACGCTAAATTTAAAGAGCGAAGTTCCGCGGATTTTGTAAATTTAAAGCTTAGTTCTTTAAATTTAGGGGCGAATTCGAAGCTAAATTTTAAAATTTGCTAGCTAAATTTAGAAAGATAAAGATGACCGCAAACGAACTGGAAAAACTAAGACTCGGCATCCTAGATGAGGTGGAGCAGCATAAAGGCACGGCGTTTTCGATAATAATACTAGCGGTGCTGGCCTCGGCGCTGTGGCTATTTCTCAATTTTAGAGATCAAGAAGCAGCAGTAGGCCTCTGCTGGATCATAGTGGTATTTAGCTGCGGCAGTATCTCTTATAGAGTAGTAAATAAAGATGCAAATATAGTGCACGTATTTATCTTTTGCACCTTGCTGTGGATGCTTGCCAAAGGCGTAGAAATGTGCGAGAATGATACCTTGCGCTTCGTCATCGCACTCGTAACCATCTGCCTTTCTTTGTTTAATATCGCAGATGCCGCGCTGGAGCGGATCAAATACAACAGATCCAAAAAATTCGTCCGCGCCTTTAAACACCAATATATCGCGCCCTATATCGCAAGCCTAGGCTACCGCTACGAAATTTCAGGCTCGTTTAGGCCGTCGTATCTGCGCGCTAGCGGTCTTTTCGTAGACGGCATAAGCTATTTTGATTGCGAAGATAAAATTTCCGGCGTTTATGACGGAGTATTTTTTAGCTTTGCGGATGTTTGCGTGACTCATACTGACGAACGACGTAGCAGCAGGGGGATTTTTTTCTACGCAGAATTTAAAAAGCGCGTAAACTCGGTGGCGGTGATCCTGCCTTCGCTCAGCGCGAGACCAACACTTGGCGAACTTAAGAAGATCGCGATGGACGATAGCGAGTTTAGCTCCGCATTTAGCGTGTATAGCGCCGATGCGGTGTCTGCAATGTATGCCCTCACGCCCGCCTTTATGCGGCGCTTGCTTCGCTTTAGAAGCGGTGCCGGCGAACCGATCAGTTTAAGCTTTTCGGGCAAAAACGTCTATATTTTCATCCGCACGGGATACGATAGTTTCGAGCCTAGCGTAGATCGTAGCGTACTTAGCGCAGGTCCTGCGGCGTCTATCAAGCACGAGCTTCTATTCTTTCTCTCCATTGTAAAAAGTCTAAAATTAAACGAAAATATCTGGCAGGATTAAATTCTAAAATTTGACTTTAAATCCGCAAATACGGAGGCTTTGCGCCGCCGCGAAATTTTGAAATTTAAAAGTACTCTTCCCGGCTCGGCGCCGCTATGATTTAGAATTTTCGCGATAAGGTCTTATGGACTTTGCCGCAGGGTCTATTATATTTGCGGCAGAGAGCGAAGTTGAAACCTGTCGCGACGAAATCCCATACGGTTTATAAATTTTTGCGGCCCGCATAGAGGAATTGAGCGCTTCTCTGTACCGATTTTCATCGTTCATTTCGCCATCCTAATGCTTTTAAAAATCGGCGATTAAAAAGCTCACACAAAAGCCGGCCACACATTTAATCTGCCTCCAAGCATTTTTAAGCGACAATACGAAAATCAAATTTTCGGAGTCCTCATGACGATTTACGAGTTAAAGCCCAAATTTCAAAATTTACTTCGTCCGTTAGTAAGACGCCTTTACGGCGCGAGCATCAGCGCAAATCAAGTCACGATCGCAGCCTGCGTCACTTCCGTTCTGCTAGGCGGACTTCTGATAAAATTCGCCGAAGTTTCGACGCTATTCTTTCTGCTGCCCGTTTGGATGTTTTTGCGTATGGTGCTAAATGCCATCGACGGCATGCTGGCTCGCGAGTTTAATCAAAAAAGCCCGCTGGGCGGCTACCTGAACGAAACCACGGACGTCATCTCGGACGCCGCGCTGTATCTGCCGTTTGCCTTCGTAGCGCCGTTTGACTGGGGCGTTATCACGCTCGTTATCTTTCTATCTTTTATGAGTGAGTTTTTGGGCGTTCTAGGGCAGGTGCACGGTTGCGGTAGGCGATATGACGGGCCTATGGGCAAGAGCGACCGCGCGTTTATATTTGGGCTTATCGGTACGATATATGCGCTATTTGGGCGACTACCGGAGCGGTTTAGCTGGGTACTTTACGCCGCGATATTTTTGCTTGCGCTTACTTGCGCAAACCGCGTGAGGATGGGACTAAAAAGCGGGGAATAAGGAGCCTCGGACGAGGATAAATTTAATAGCTATCTCCAAAATCTACGCAAGGTAAATTTGTCTAAATTTGATATAATTGCAAAAGTTTTAAGCTCGCCTCGGCGCGGGCACGTAATCGCTATAAATTTGAGCTTGTTTAAATTTACGAGATTTTTTGAGGCGAGGATAAAATATCACGACGAATTTGTCTACTTAATTTAGACGCTTTAAAAGACGCTAGGCGCGCAAAACGTGCTTGGTTAATTTCGAGCGTTTTATCAAATTCGGCGAAATCAAAGGCAAGTAGCAAAAGCGGCAAATTGCAGGCATTACTTAAAACCGTATCGGCTTTAATCGCCTCAAATTTATGTCTAGCTCGTTTTCGGCGAGGCGGGTAAAAGCTCATTTGCCGCACGCAATCGTAAAATTGAGGGCGTCACAAAAAATGAATTTGAAAAACAAAAGAGTAAAAAGGATACAAGATGAAAAATTTTTTAGCGGCCGCGCTTGATTTTATCCTTTGCCGCATAACGATATTTATTACGGGCGTACGGCCGCCGCAGGAGCTTTTAAGCATCGGCGACGGCACTAAAATTTACTACGCCAACCACGCTAGCCACGGCGATTTTTTGCTGATTTTCGTCTCGCTGCCTTACCGCGCAAGAAAGCGCGTGCGCCCCGTCGCGGCGGCGGAGTACTGGGGGAGCGGGCCGTTGCGTAGGTTTCTTGCTAAAAACGTGTTTAACATGGTTCTAATCAGCCGCCATAAAGATCCGCTAGAGTCGCTAGCGCAAATGAGCGAGGCGCTGCAGACGCACTCTCTCATCATCTTTCCCGAAGGCACGCGCAAGACGGACGACGATCTAGCGTTACAGCCGTTTAAAAGCGGGGTATTTCGTTTGGCGCAACAGCGCCCCGACGTCCCGCTCGTGCCGATTTGGATCAAAAATGCGCGCCACGTCCTGCCTAAGGGCTTTATGATACCTATCCCGCTGCTTTGCGAGCTGATAGT
>NZ_CALKTT010000021.1 GCF_937997535.1 uncultured Campylobacter sp. | reverse complement strand
TATTTTTTATTCGGATCTTTTACGTATAGATATCCAAACATCTCAAGGTGCAGCGCAGAGCAGAATTCCGTGCAGTAGAAAGGAAATACGCCCTCTTTATCTGCGATGAAATTTACGCTCGCAGTCTTACCCGGCTCAAGCGACATATGCAGATCGTAATCATCAACCGTAAAGCCGTGAGTCTCGTCCTCAGCACGCTCTAAATTTGTCATATAGATCGTTACGTTATCGTCCTTATTAACCTCGATGTGCTCAGGATTAATATGGCTGCGGATCGCCGTAGCATAGACTTTTACGTTTTTGCCGTCGCGCTCGATGCGCTCTTGACCCGCTAACGTCATGGCAGGGTGCTGCTTGCCGGTGCGGGAGTTTGTTCCCATAGTATAGGTAGGTTTCGTATGAAGCTTGCTAGCTGCGATAGAAACTACGTCGTGCGGCTCACCTAGACCGATAGGAAGATCGTAAAGCATCTCCATTTTAGGTCCTGTAATGTCGATGAGCTGATGATTTTGCGGATGAAGCGGTCCGATAGGATTAAATCTATCGATCGAAAGCTTATCCAGCGCGATTACGTATTTGCCGACAGGCTTAGAGGATTTGCCCTCCATAGAATCAAGGTGACCGATATTGTAGTGGACGTTGATCCTATCTAAAACTTTTAACGTCTTGTAGTTCCATTTTACGATCTGGCTATCGACGTAAAGCGATGTATAGATTACGCCATCTTGCGAATCGAAGGTATTATGAAGAGGTCCAAGACCAAGCTCTGCTTGTCCGTGAAGCGTCTTTTGCATATCTAGGATCGGAATTCCGTATGGATCCTTGCCTGCATATTCTTTCTTATCAATTAGCTCTTTGATCTTTTTGAAATCATAAACGCTAGCGTGAGTATCTAGTTTACCGCCGATGATGATATAGCGACCATCAGGGCTAACATCAACGCCGTGAGGGGATTTGGCTTCAGGGATCAAAAATAGCGCTCCCGCTTTTACGGCGGCGTCTATCGTAACGATTCTGTGTCCGTTTACGACCTTATAGTTTTTGCTGTCTTGAGCAAGCTTTTCTAGAATTTGCCAGTTGTAAACGTGCAGGTAGTCAGTATCGTTGCGGCTCATACCGGCTTCCATCGGAGGCAGACCCTTTTCGATGCCGCCCGTGTACATTTCGGAGTTAAAGCTGTTGGTAAACGCCCAGCCAAAGCTCTCGCCCTTACCTGCGTCACTTAGATCTTGCATATATGGAGGAAGCTCTAGAGAAAAGGATTTATTTACGTCGATTTTGCCTTTATCGTAGTCAAATTTCCATAGCGTTACCGCACCGCGATAAACCGCCTGATACTCCTCGATCGGGTGCCAGTCGTTATCAAAAGGGGCTGCGTATTGGCTGGTTTCGATGACGTATTCGGTATTAGGCGTTACGAAAGAGCCGCCGTGATCGCTTTTGATTACGGGATTTACGACTATTTGAGTGGTTTCGAAATCGGATAAATTTATAACCGCGATTCTTGGGTTCGCCTTATCGTTGATAAAGAGATAATCGCCCACGTATTCGCCGTTTTTTTCGCTGAAATTTGGATGGTGAGTATCGCCCCAGTTGATCTCTTTGCCGTTAATGGAGCCCGATCTTAAGACCGCCTTACTCTCCTCATCAAAACCGTATCCCTGCCAAGGCTCCGGGGTAAATACGCCGATATATTTGTAGATCCTCATCGACGGCACGCCGTAAACGATCACCTGTCCGCTTTGACCGCCGGAAGAGAAGACCATATAATCGTCCTTCCTACCGGTCGGCTGATAGGTCTTAGCCGCCGCTAAAACGTCTTTTTCGCTTAAATTTCGTTCTTTCATCACGCGCTCTAGGTCGCTATCCGCGGCACACAGGGCGCTTGCGGCGAACAAAACCGAGCCCAAAAGCACGGGTTTGAAACTTTTTAACATACTAATCCTTTCTTAGAATTTTAAAATTTTGCCTGATTTGCTGACTACGAGGATCGCTTCCCCGTCTGCGTACATCGCTAAAAATTCGCTTTTTAAATCCACAACCTCCTTTAATCCTGCTTTTTGATTTTCGTAAATTTTATCTTTAGTAGCGATAAACTGCGTGCTGCGGACGCACACGATGGATTTGATCCAAGAGCCCACGCTTTTACGCTCGCCGCTTTTTAAATTTATAAAATTCCCCTCTATATCGCCTTCAAACAGTGTCCCGTCGCAGTCTGCAAGCGCAGTGGCGATAGAGCCGCTTAAATTTTTATCGCCAGCTTCGGCTGAAATTTCGCTTTGAGTTTTAAGCCCCTCGTCTTGAAATTTTGCGCCTTTGAATTCTGAGCTTTGAAATTCTGCGCTCTTTGCGCCGCCAACTTTCGTTTCGTTTTGCTCGGAGCCTTGCACGATTCTCGTGCTATTAAATTCTGCATCTTTAAATTTCACGCTACCAAGCTCTCCCTGCGCGGCGCGATTAGGCGCTGTATCGATGCCGCTAAATTTAATCGCAAAAAGATCTGCGCTAAAACAGGCTACGCCGTTCCAGCTTGCGACGCAAAGTCCGTTAGCGCCCAGGCTAACGGCATTGATCCTGCCGTAATGAAACGAAATTCCGCGCAGCCCATCTGGGGCGGAATTTTTATTTAAAGATTGCCCGTTCGCGGTGGAATTTTCTCTTGGGGCGTAGCCGCCGTCCGCGCTGTTATCAGGGTCTTCGTCTAATCTTATTAGTTGATTCTTATCCACTACCGCGTAAATCGCGTCTTTTGCGGCATAGATCGCATCTATTTGGGCTGTGCCGCTACGCCCCGTCTTAAGCGCGTGTAAAAACTTTAATCTGTCGTTTAGCACCGCGATTTCGGCTCCACCCCAAGCTAGATAAATTTTGCCGTTTTTAAAATTTAGAGCCGTAATTTCGTTATCGCTGTATTTTTGTACGAACTCCTCGTTCCATTTAGCAGTATCAAACATCCTAAGCTCGCCGCCACTGCCGCATAAAAGCAGTCGGTGAGAGCTTGCGTCGAATGTGCTCAGACGTAGCGTGGCGTTTAGATCAAAGCTGCCAGCTGCCGCCATCTGCGATAAACAAATCAAAAAGGCAATACAAAATTTTATAAAATTCATCTTAATCCGCTCTTTGCGAAATGATACTCCTCCAAGGCTTAAAAATCGGTTTAAAGCTTGAGCTATAATGAAATTCTAAGTTTTCTTAAAAGTTACGAAATTCTACGATATAAAAATAGTTCTAAGTAAAATTTTATTTTTCGCATTTCGCTATATAAATTCCGCTTTAAAATTATAATTTCAGTAAATTTTTATTTTGACAGATTTTGAAAATTCGCAACGCTCCTTTAATTTTGTTTAAATAAAAAGTTAGTATAATCGCCAAAGTTTGTTTTAAATTTTACTGAAGGAGAAACTATGGAGTTTCTGACAAGTTTGTCTGAAAGCACTCAATTCTTTTTGCAGCTCATTATAGTCTTGGGCTGTTTATTTTATGGTGCTAAAAAAGGCGGTATGGCGCTGGGAATTCTAGGCGGTATAGGCTTAGTGATCTTAGTGTTTGGATTTAGATTAGAGCCGGGTAAGCCGGCAGTGGACGTTATTTTAACTATCCTCGCAGTTGTCGTAGCAAGTGCAACGCTACAGGCTACGGGAGGACTTGACGTAATGCTTCAAATAGCGGAGAAATTGCTTCGTAAGCATCCGAAGATGGTTTGTATCATCGCTCCAACTGTGGCGTGGACGCTTACAATCTTATGCGGAACCGGACACACCGTCTATACGCTGCTTCCGATCATCTATGACGTAGCTATTAAAAACGGAATTCGCCCTGAGCGCCCGATGGCTGCTTCTACGATCTCCTCGCAACTTGCTATCATCGCTAGCCCCGTTTCGGTTGCCGGCGTTTCGATGGTCGCGATCTTACTAGGTCAAGGCGTGCATATCGAGGGCTTTAGTACGTATTTGGATCTACTTAAATTAACTATCCCTTCTACTTTCATCGGTATGCTTGCGATCGGAACGTGGTCGATTTTTAGAGGTAAAGATCTAGATAAAGATCCGGAATTCCAAGAAAAGATCAAAGATCCAGAGCAGAAAAAATATATATACGGCGAAAGCACGACATTGTTAGGTCAAAAGCTTCCTAGGATTAAGTGGGTTTGCATGTGGATATTCTTAGCCACTATTGCGCTAGTTGCGGTTTTAGGTTACGAGAAAAGCTTGCGTCCTGCGTGGACTAAAAATGTTCCGGGAAAATCCGTAGAGATCATCGTCGATAAAAAAACGGTCAAAAATATCACGATCAAAGATGGTCAGGTCATCTCCATGGTGGACGGCGGTAAGGTCGTCTCAAACGTCAAAGAGTCCAAAGCCAAAGATGCGACTAAATTTAATAGCGTCGAAATTTACGACAAAGATAAAAAGCTAGCTCAAAGCATCGTCTCTCAAGACGGAAACGTCGTCATCACGACAGGCGATAAGAGCGAGAGCATCGCAAACGCAAGCATTGTCGTAAAAGATACGATGAAAAAGACCACAAATTTAAATATGGTCTTAACCATTCAAATTTTCATGCTTCTTGCAGCATCCATTATGATGATTGTCTCGGGTATCAAAGCGGGCAATATCGCTAAAAATGAAATTTTTCATAGCGGTATGATCGCGCTTGTAGCCATTTATGGAATTTCATGGATGGCAGAGACTATGTTTACCGCTCATATCGAAATGCTTAAAGCGTCGCTAGGTAAGGTCGTTATGGCGTATCCGTGGACGTATGTCATCGTTTCGCTGCTAATTAGTAAATTCCTTAACTCTCAAGCAGCAGCGGTTGCTACTTTCGTACCGCTAGCGGTTAGCATCGGTATCGATCCGGGTCTTATTATTGCGTTTGCACCTGCTTGCTACGGATACTATATCCTACCTACCTATCCGAGCGATCTTGCGGCGATCCAGTTCGACCGCTCCGGCACTACGCACATCGGCAGATTCGTCATCAACCACAGCTTCATTTTCCCTGGGTTAATAGGCGTTCTTACTTCATGCGCGATGGGCTTTATCTTCGCTCATATTTACGGCTATTTATAATAGTTGCGCTCGCGAGCATATGGCTCGCGAGCTTTAAATTTCAAATCCCAGCGGCTTTTTAAAATTTTATAAAATTTTGAAATTTTAAATGCTCTAAATTTTTAAATTCTAAAGCTTTCTAAATTCCGTTCATAACCCGCGCAAAGCTAAATCGTTTTAAATAAAATTTACGTTATAATCCCGCCAAATTCCACACAGGAGGCAGATATGCAAATCCCTATCGCATACGGCAAAGATGATCATCTAAATCTAGAGATAAACGAGAAAAATTTGCTCGGCATTTTCGATCCAAACCCCGTGGCTAAATTTGACGAAACGGCGCTCATCGCAAAGGCTCTGACAAATCCGATAAATCAAAAAAGCTTTGACGAGTTTATCGCGGGCGACGAAAAGATCGTCATCATCGTAAACGACGGCACGCGCCCGACGCCGACGGCAAAAATTTTAAAGCAAATTTACCCGAAAATCTGCGAGAAAAATAAAATTTTCATCATCGCTACCGGCTGCCATAGAGAGGGCACGCAGGAAGAATACGAGATGATCTTCGGCAAAGAAATTTACGCGGAGATTAGCGCCAAAGGCGAAGTATGCGACCACGACTCGAAAAAAGACGAGATGAGCTATCTAGGCGAGTCCAAAAACGGCACGCAGATGTATCTAAACAAAATCGTAGCAGAAGCAAAAAAAGTGATCGTCATAGGCTCGGTCGAGCCGCACTATTTTGCAGGCTACACCGGCGGCAGAAAGGCCTTTTTGCCGGGCACCGCGTCATACGAGAGCATCACGCAAAACCACAAGCTCGCTCTAAGCGCCGACGCGCAAGCTCTGCGACTAGAGGGTAACCCGGTGCACGAGGATATGATAGACGCGATGAAAGTTCTTGCGCATATCGACGTTTTTTCGATCCAGACGGTGCTTGACAGCGAGCACGGCGTATATTACGCGAGCGCGGGCGACCTAAACGACAGCTTTTACGACTGCGTGAAAAAGGCCGACGAGGTCTTTTGCGTAAATATCCCACGCAAGGCCGACATCGTGATCTCGGTCGCGCCATATCCGATGGACGTCGATCTCTATCAGGCGCAAAAAGCCCTAGACAACGGCAAACTAGCACTCGCGCAGGACGGAATTTTAATAATGGTCGCAAAGTGCCGCACAGGCATTGGACCAAAGCCGTTTTTTGATCTGATGGCATCCGCTGACACGCCTAAAAAGGTGCTAGAAAAGATCAGCGCGGGCTTTAAGCTCGGCTATCACAAGGCCGCTAAGATGGCCGAAATCTCGCTCTGGGCGCAGACTTGGGCGGTGAGCGACTTAAGCGACGAGCAGATGCGCGCGGTGCATCTAAAGCCATACCACGACATCCAAAAAGCCGTGGACGACGCGCTCGCGCAAAAGGGCGCGGACGCTAAAATCATCATCCTGCCGTTTGGTTCGATGACGGTGCCTAAGGCCTAGGCTTGGCTAAAATTTTATATTACGACGCGAGCGC
>NZ_CALKTT010000020.1 GCF_937997535.1 uncultured Campylobacter sp. | reverse complement strand
ACGCGGCTTAGCAGCGAGCTTTTGGCGCGGATACTGCCGCAAAAGGCACGCGTGATCGATCTTGGCTGCTCGACTGCGACCGCGCTACTGGCGCTGTTTGCGCTGCGCCCCGATCTGCGGCTGTGCGGCATCGACAGCTCGGAGGCGATGATACAAAACGCCCACGCTAAGGCGGCGGCGTTCGGCGCCGAGCTCGAGCTTAGCGTATCGGACGTGCTGGATGCGAGCCTCGCGGACTGCGACGCCGTGATCCTAAACTACACCCTGCAGTTCATCAGGCCGCCGCGCCGCGCCGCGCTCGTGAGTAAAATTTACGACGGATTGCGCGAGGGCGGGGTTTTGATCTTTAGCGAAAAGATCGTCTACGAAGAGCCTGCGCTGGCGCGCCGGATGATCGAAATTTACGAGGATTACAAGCGCGCGCAAGGCTATTCGCGCTACGAGATCGCGCAAAAACGCGAGGCGCTTGAAAACGTGCTTGTGCCCTACACCGAAGCGGAAAACCGCGCCTTAGCGCTAAGCGCAGGCTTTAAGCGCGTCGAGAGTATCTTTAAATGGGCGAATTTTATGAGCTTCGCGGCGTTTAAATAGCTATAATTTAAATTTACAAGAAGTATAAATTTTAGAATTCTATGAATTTAAAAATTTCAATGATTTCCGAATTTTTTTACTTTCCAAAACTCTTGCATTATAAAATTTGAAGCAAAATGCAAAGTGCAAATTTTAAATTTTATTCTGTACGCAAAAGCGCTCCCGTATTTCAAAGGCATAAAACCTATTCTCGTACAAGCAACTTTTGGAATGTGAGCGCCCAAAAGCCTTTTATTTTACGTAAAATTTTAACAATCTAGAAATAATTGATACAAATTCCAATTAAACTAAATTTTACTTCATTTCTATTTACTGCGCTTCTTGGTTTGTTTCAGTGATTTGTACTTGCGGGCTTACTTTTGTGATTAACCCCGTTTCTTCATCTATTTTTTCGCTAGCGATACGATTTTCAAAATCGTCTAAAAAACGTTTCGTATCGGCTAGGATATTTTTATATTTACGCCATCTATTTCTATAAATCGATCGGCAAACTATAAACGTCAAAATGAAACTACTTCCAATACATGCAAAAAATGGCAAGAGCTCGAAATAAAGTATTTGAAAATAACATATACATATAAATACCAGTATTCCACCTATAAATGTACCGCAGCCAACGATATCATAATCAAATCTGGGTTTATAGCTTTCGGCATTAGCCCAGAATTGATCCTCATTGCTTACTTTTCTAGTTATGTTTTTAGTTAGACCGCAATCAATGTAACCACCATTTTTTTCGACATAACCAGCTATCTCATCACCATCCAAAATCAAAAAATTTTTATCTAAAACCGCTCTAAACAAATCTTTACCTTGCCCCTTAAGCTGAAATGTCCATATATGAGTATGCGTAGTGCTTGTTTTAGTGGTCGTATTTGTCGTCGTATTGCTGTTAAAACTGCCGCGAACGGCGAACGGATTGATAGACAAAAAGGGATAACCCAAGCCTCCGCTACTTACATCGCCACTATTTACAGTATTTACAGTAGTATTAGTTACGCTACTCATGTCTGTTAGAACTTCTTTTTTAGCACTGATTGCGATACCGTGAAAATAATCCATTAACAATCCTTTAGTTAAAAATAAAATTTGTGAATAATACGCCCCCCCCCCATTAAAATTTGCTGAAATTTTATACTCGCCGTATTTTTCGGGTGATACGGCAAGGATTTTTATTTAAATTCTTTGGAATTTTGCAATTAAATTTTGATGCAGATTAGACTATCCAAACAGCGCGAATGTATAATTCTAGCGATATGCGAGACGGCGCAGATAAAATTAACCTATGATTTCAAATTTCGTCGAGGATTTGAACTGCGCAAATTATTAGAATTCGGCAAAATTTCAAAAATTCTATGAAATTTTAAAATTTCATAGTCCAAGCAGAATTTATAAATTTTACAAAATTCTCAAAAAATTCAAAAATTGAAAAAGTGTGGCTGTCTAAAATTTCGGGCATAAAAAAAGCGTCCGCCGTTTGACGGACGCCGTGTATAAATCGCGGGGCGAAATAAACGCCGCCGCGAGCAAAGGAGCTTATTTATCTCTTAAATTTAACTCGCTAACGAGCTTGGAATAAACTGCGTAGTCTTTATTTTTGAGATATTTCATCATTCTTTTGCGCTGACCTACCAGCTTTAGTAGTCCTAAACGGGATGAAAAATCTTTCGGATTTGCCTGTATGTGGGCGGTAAGAAGCGTGATCCTTTCTGTAAGAAGCGCGATTTGCACCTCCGCAGAGCCCGTATCCTTCTCTCTTCTAGCGAATTTCGCAACTATCTGTGCTTTTTGAGCCGTGTCTAAAGCCATGATGACCTCCTGATCGGTAAAATAGGAAGAGATTATACTTAATTAACCTAAATTTTTGCTTTTTTGATGTAAAATGCACGCTTTGACACCAAAGGAGAAAATAAATGCTTTTTACTAAAGCAAGCGAATACGCCCTGCTTTCAATGATCTGTATCGCCGGCAAGAATGAGTCTATGGACGTGGATTCGATCTCTAGCGAGCTTGGAATTTCACGCAGCTTTTTGGCTAAAATTTTACAAAATTTGGCGCGCGCAAAACTTCTAAATTCTTACAAAGGCGCGAAAGGCGGCTTTGTGCTCGCGCGCAATGCAGATGAAATCACGCTAAGCGAGATCATCAAAAGCGCCGAAAGACGCAAGGCGACGGTGTTTGATTGCACCGCCGAGGGGATCGACGCCTGCCCCAACGGTCGCACGCTGTGCCGCGTCAATCTAATGTTCGGCGAACTTCAGGAGAAGGTCGACGAGTATATGGATACGATCACACTCGCCGCCATCATCGGCAAAGAGCACAAATGACGATTTATCACCTCAGCCACACCGATCTGGACGGCTACGGCGCGCAGTTCGTCGCGGCGCACTATTTGACGGACGTGGAATTTTTCAACGCCAACTACGGCAAGGAGATAAACGAAAAATTTGATCTCATCCTCGCTCGCATCGACGAGCGGCTCGCCGTAGACGCAGACGAGAAAAGCCTGGTTTTGATCACCGATCTAAATTTACTACCTGCGCAGTGCGAGAAATTTAGCGGTGAACTGGCGCGCCGCAACGCCCGCGTGATCCTTCTGGATCATCATCAAAGCGGGCTTGAGTGCGCGAAGAAATTCCCGTGGTATTTTCTGGACTCCTCGCGCTGCGCCACGAAGATAACGTATGATTTTTTCAGCGCGATGTTCGGCGGCGAGACGCGGCTGGATAAGCTCGTGCGCGTCGTAAACGCCGTGGACATCTGGCTGAAGGAGCAGAGCGAGTTTGAGCTCGGCAAAGTCTGCCTCGGCATGGTCTCGGGCGCGAAAGAGATCAATAAGATCATGTTCGAGCGGGAGAGCAGGGATTATATCTTTTTCCTGTTAGAAAAAATTTTTAAATTTCAAGAGGAGCCGGACGCTCACATCGCGCTAGATAGCGCGCTGCACGGTATAAAGAAAGAATTTTTTAAAAGTGAGCGCGATGACACGCTAAGCAATCTCGTTTCGCATTTCGTAGTCGCCCGCCTAAGCGCGCAAAAGCAGCGCTTCGAGATCAGCTATCTCGATAAAAAGGGCATTTTGACCTATAATATCGGCAACGTAAGCGTCATCGGCAACGATTTTTTGACGCAAAACCCCGATGTCGATTTTTTCATCGACGTAACGAGCAAAAAAACGCTCAGCTTCCGCGCCGACGGCAAGATCGACGTTAGCGAAATGGCAAAGCTACTCCTCGGCGGCGGCGGGCACGTAAACGCGAGCGGCGGGATGTTTGCAGGCTTTAAAGACGCGAGCTCGTACGAAGCCGTAAAGGCGCAAATCGTGGATCTAATCGAGAAAAAAACTCAAATTTCAAAGGAAGAAGATGAAAACTAATGACGAAAAAATCGCCGAGCAGGACCTCATCTACGAGATCAACATCCTGCTTGACGCGATGCTGCTTTATGCGGGCGTGAAACGCGATCGGCTCGCCGACGCGGCGCAGCTGTATATCGAAAACATCGATACGGTACTTGCGAACTCTGACGCTAGCGGCGCGGACGAGGTGATCGCCGTGGTCGAGTTTTTGCGTAGCAAACACGCGGAACTATTCGAAAATAAGGGCTAGCTTGCGGAATTTTAAGCGAAATTTTGCGAGCTAGAATTTTACGAGGCGCAAACTTGCGGAGCAAAATTTTACCAAACGCAGAAATTTATAGAGCAAGAAATCCGCGAGATAAAATTTTGCTAAATAGAATTTCAAAACGCAAAATACAGAATTTTGCGGGTTTAGATTTAAAATTTTAAAATTTAGCAAGCATGTTTTGCAAATAAAATTTTAAGGCATGGCAGTTGCAGAATTTAATTTTAAAATTTTATACCGTCAAACAAGAGCAAAATTTCAAGGCTTAGAATTTACGCTAAGAAATTCCGCGCAATAGCAAATTTAAAATTTTAAGTGCATTTTGCGGCACGGAATTTTGCAAAAAATTTTAGACAACGCGGGGCGGCTCTGCATAAAATTCTAATCTAGGCTTCTCGCAGAATTTGCATCAAAACTCCGCGCGGAATTTTGCGCTCAACTAAGGCGCAAAATTTAAATATAAAGGCTAAATCTTTGCTTGCCAGTGTGGCGCGAAGATCACGCAGATTGCGGAATTTTAAATTTAAAAGCACGATTCTGCCGTCTAAGATCAAAAAATGGCATAGCGTCTAAGCTTGCCGATAATGACAAAGCTCGCTTTGAAAGAAAAAGAGAATTTTATCTGCAAAGGCGCAAAGATAGCATTTTAAGATACTTTTGTTATTTCTAAGCAAAAAAGATCCGCGCTGGAAGCTTTTAAGCAAGCGCGCTTGATAAAATATTATCGCTAGATATGGTGCAGGTGTGGTAACATCCGAACGTAGCGAAATTAAACGAACGCGGCACTCTATCGTCGCAAAGCCAGGCATAGTAAAATAAAAAGCTTGGGCAGGGCGCTAAGAAGTAAAATGTCGCGGAATAAGACATTTGCAGAGCAAGGTGCCTATAAGATGAAGCGTCGTAAAATAGAATAGCAAAGCAACGTGTCGATAAAATAGGCACCGTGAAGCAGAACTTCGTAGCAGTGACGCAGAGCGCGATTAAATTTTAAGCCGGCGGCGCGCTAAATTTTGAAATTTTATGAATTTAAAACTTTATGAAAGGATAGAAATGAAAAAGATTTTTTTGTTTGCATGTCTCATGCTTTTGGGCTCGCAGCTTTTCGGCGACGATAAGGTATATCGCCTAAGACTTGCTAGTACGTGGGAGGCGACTACGCCCGTTTTGGGCGCTGCCGCCGAGGATTTTAAAAACTATGCCGAAAGCCTTAGTGGTGGTAGGCTTCAGATCCGCATCGATACGCCGAGCAAGCACAAGGCAAGCTTTGGCATATTCGACTTCGTCAAAAGCGGTCAATACGATCTAGGATATACTTCGCTTTATTATTATAAAGGCAAAGACGCCAAAACTATGCTCTGGACGGCGGTGCCTTTCGGTATGACTACTGATGAGCAGCACGCGTGGTATTACTATGGTGGTGGGCGAGAGCTTAATGATAAGATGTTCGCGCAATACGGTATGAAGACCTTTTTGATGGGATCTACCGGCATGCAAATGGGCGGCTGGTTTAAAAAAGAGATCAACTCGGTTGCAGATTTGCAAGGGCTTAAATTCCGCATACCAGGGCTAGGCGGAGAGGTGATGAGCAAGCTAGGTGCTACTATAAACACGGTGCCTACGGGCGAGCTATTTATGGCGTTAGAGATGGGTACGATCGACGCGGTCGAGTGGGTAAGCCCTGTCTATGATATGCCACTTGGATTTCACAAAGTGGCTAAATACTACTACACAGGCTGGCAAGAGCCTATGGGAGACTGCCAACTGCTGGTAAATCAAAAGGCGCTAGAGAAGCTGCCTGCGGATCTTCAAGCGATCTTAGAGGCTGCAGCAAGACTTGCCGGAGAGAACTTCCAAAATAAGGGCTTTTATGAAAACGCTCGCATTTGGGCGGAGCTAAAAGCGCAGTTTCCGGATGTGCAGGTGCGCGACTTCCCTGCAGACGTGATAGCCGCGCTTAAAAAAGCAACGAATGAGATCTTAGACGAAGAAGCGGCGAAAGATCCGATGTTTAAAGAGATCCTAGACAGCCAGCGCGCATTTTTGAAAATCGGCAGAGAATGGAATAAAATAAGCACCGTAGCCTACATAAATAACGTAAGCGGCATCGCAGGCGAAAGTGCAGCAAATCCAATCTCCGCAGGCTCTAGCGGTGCGACGAGCTCAGATTCTGCAAGCAGCGAAAATCACGGCGCTGCGAGCGATTCTAACGCGACTGACAGCAAAAATTTAGGCGCGACAAAGTAAAGCGGGCGCTGCGAGCGATAAAAATAAGGTGCGACGAACAGATCGGCATAATAAGTATCTCAGGAGCGACAAGCGGCAGAAATTCTAACTATTTTTGCATAAAGTAGATGGAATTCTGCCGCAGCAGCTTTAGCACAATAGCTTCAATATCAGAGCCTAATTTCATAAATCTCATCCGCAAGCAGGCAGAAGCTTTGGCGCAATAACTTTAACATCATAAGCGGCGTGATCTGGCGCAGCAAAGGGCTCCCGCGTGAAAATAGAACGCCAAAAACACGCGATAAAATAAAATTATAAAAATTCCGAGCTCCAAGCACGGCGGAATTCGGAATTTTAAATCTAAAATTTTAAAATCAAAATTTATGGATTTCAGACGGAGCGCGAAACTACTCCGGTTATGCTAGAAACCGGTATTTGCGACCATTAAGACTAAAAGCCGCGTCTAGCGCTTTAAAAGCCTATGAGCCTTTTGCATTTATATATTAAAATCACAAAAATTGCATTTGCGTTATTAAAATTGCAGCGCTACTTGGCAATATAGGCTAATTCGCATAAAATCAGCCTACGCACGCTAAAATTTAATCAATAATGTAATTTGGTAAGATTTGTCGCGATAAAATAGCCTTATTATCATGCTTATCTTTAAAATTTACTCCATTGCGCCGCTCTAATTAAGGCTAATTTATTAGGATTTGATAAATCGCGAATGCCCGGTCTCTGCAGCCGCATCTATTAACGCAATAGCGGATAAATTCTATGCCCTTTTATTCAATAGTGCGACTACGCGAAGAGGCGTATTAAAATATCGCTGAATTGATTGAATTTTGAAATTTTTGATCTTTAAAATATCGCAATACAGCTAGATCGTAAAAATTTCATATTATTTGGATTGTTCATACTATTTGAATTGATTGTTAAAAAGTAGATTCGGGAGCATAGCCCCGAATCTACGGATAAGATTAAATTCTTAGAATTTAATCGGATGGTGGTGGAAGTCGTCGTAAACGACCTTGTTGGTCTGAAACTTAATGCGCTTAAGCTCGCGGATACGCAAAAATTCCTCTTCATCGATCTTTTTAATCTGAATCGCCGCCTTAAACGTAGGCGTTTTGGCGATTAGATCCCAGCCGCCGCTCGTTAGCTCGTTGCAGCAGCTCTCCCAGTAGTGATAAGACATCTGAATGATACCATCCATTATACATTCGGTGATGTCCGCCTTGATCGCGATATAGCCGTAGCGGCTCCACGCGACGATGAAATCGCCCTGTGAAATTCCGTATCGCTCGGCGAGTTTCGGATTCATTTCCGCAATCGGTCCTATCGCGTCGCCGCCCTGCTCGACGGTCTTAGAGCGCCTAGTCATCGCGCCTCCTGCGTACTCGTAAACCTTACGCGTAGTTAGAAGCTGGATCGGGAACTCCTCGTCGGTCTTCTCGTCCACGGAGCCTGCCATTACAGGATAATCTTTCGGCATATTCATACGCTTTGCGAATTCCTCTTTGGCGCTTTCGATCTTGCTCTTATCATCCACGAATAGAACCGGGACGAAATTTCCTTTACCGTCCGGAGTAAAGAATTTCTTATCAAGATACAATGCAGGTCCGCCCATAGAATTCTCATCAGGGCACGGCCAGTGAAGTCCGTGGTATTTTTTGATGCGGTAATAGCTCATTCCGCCGTAGTTGTGTGGAGCTACCCTGCGCACCTCTTCCCAAATCTGCTCAGGAGATTGGAATGTGAAATAATCTCCTAGACCTAGGCGTCTGGCAAGCTCGCAGATGATAGCCCAGTCTTGTCTAGCTTGTCCCGGAGGGGCAACTACAATCTCACTATGCTGTACGCGGCGCTCGGCGTTAGCATAAGTGCCCTCCTTCTCGCCGCTGCAAGCTCCAGGAAGCACGACATCTGCTTTGCGACTCGTCTCAGTTAAGAAAATATCTTGGATCACATACATCTCTACCTGCGAAATCGCGCGCAAGAAGTGGTTTGCGTTCGGATCGGTCATAACCGGGTTTTCACCCATCGTCCAGAAGAATTTTACCCTACCATCAAGAATTGCGTCAGGCACTTCGGTTTTATGAATGCCGATCTTGCCATTTAGATGACCTTTTGGCAAATTCCACTGGCGCTCAAACCAATCACGGGCACTTTCGTCGGTTACGGCTTTATAGCCGGTAAATACGTTAGGAAGCATTCCCATATCGCAGCAGCCTTGAACGTTTTCTTGTCCACGGATCGGTAGATCGCCGCTTCCGAGCTCGCCCACATTGCCCGTTACGAGCATTAAATTTGAAATGTCGCAGACCGCGCCCACGCCGTGATTGAAGTGAGTTACGCCCATGCCGTGCGTGATGACCGCAGGTCGCGTAGTAGCGTAAATTCTAGCCGCTTTTCTAATATCTTCAGCGTTTAACCTAGTGTATTTAGCTACGGCCTCAGGCGAATAATCCTTAACCGCCTCTTTTACATATTCAAAACCCTTGGTGTATTTATTAACGAATTCATGATTTACCAAATCCTCGTCGATAATAGCATGGATTAAAGCGTTTATAACCGGGATATTGTGCTCCGGCTCAAGCTGGAGGTGGATATCTGCGCGATTTGCAAATTCCGTCTTAACCGGGTCAATTACGATGAGTTTAGCTCCTCTATTTAGCGCTCTTTGAACGTGCATAGCTACGATCGGGTGACCATTTTCCGGGTTTGAGCCGATCATCATAATGCAGTTGCTGTGAGTTCCGATCTCCGTGAAGCTATTTGTAGCCGCTCCGTTACCGATTGTTTTGGCAAGACCTGCCACAGTCGGAGCGTGTCAAATGCGCGCGCAGTGATCGATATTATTCGTACCTAAAATTCTAAGTAGCTTCTGCGCTACGTAGTTATCCTCATGCGTACAGCGTGCGGAATAGTTTCCGGCTATCGCGTCGGCGCCGTATTTTTCTTTAACTTCGAGCATCTTTTTAGCAACCAGATCAAGCGCTTCGTCCCAGCTAGCCTCGACCAAATCGCCATCTTTACTAAATTTGCCATTCTTTTTACGAATTAGCGGAGTAGTAAGTCTATCTCTAGAGCCTACGTAATTCCATCCGTAGTAACCTTTCAAACATAAACAACCTTGATTTACGGGGTTGTCGCTTACGCCGGTTGCGGATTTGATATAATTGTCTTCCGCAGTCAGCTCAATTTGACAGCCTGTGCCACAATAAGGGCATATGACCTTGCCTTTATTCGCCATATTTTCTCCTTTCGAAAATACTAAACATGCAAAATTACCATATATGCAATTTCGGCACAATTATATAAATTCTTACCTAAAATAAAATTGAAATTTTGTCTTAAGCTAAAAGAATTTTTTCAATTATAATTAGGAGTAAATTGGGGTAATTTAAATAGTAATTTAAATTTTAAAATATACTTTAATACTGATATACTAGATATTTAAAGCAAATAATCAACGAACCGGTTTAAAAAAGAAATTAGTTTTTAAATTTAAGCTTTGAAAGCAAATTTATCAAATAAATTCCAAATATCGTCAGATAAATGACGGAATTTTTTTGCGGACTTAAATATAATTACACCAAAATTTTTAGTAAAAAATTTTTAAAATTCCTTAAGTCAAGGAGAAAGGTATGAAACAACATAAATTTGTAATCTGCGATTACAAACGATGTATCGGTTGCACGACGTGCATGGCGGCCTGTTACTCAAGTGCCTACGAGCGCGGCAAGCTTGCTAAATCGCGACTTACTGTGCTTAGACAGGCTTACGGCGTTATGCCTACGCAGTGCAGGCAGTGCGATGACGGACCATGCGCAAATGTCTGCCCTACCGGTGCGCTTCGCTTCGATAATAACTATATCGAATTACACGAAGAAATTTGCATCGGATGCAAGATGTGTACGCTCGCCTGTCCTTATGGCGCGATCAGCTCGAATGCCGAGCTTATGCCGTCAGTAAATTATGCGGTCGAGCCGAAGTATTATCTCGAGATCGAAAGCCAAGCGGGCGCCAAAAGCACCGCCATCAAATGCGATCTATGCAACGGACGCGAGAACGGTCCTGCATGCGTCGAGGTTTGCCCAACTAGCGCTATCATTATGATAGATCCTAAAGAAGGTAAGCATAAATTGGGCTTTGCGATAGACTACGATGCGGCTAATGCTTTTGCAAAAGACGTATTAAACGGCGAAATCAGTTGCGTCGCCAAAAAAGAAGGAGGCGCAAAATGATAAGCGTCTATACTTTATTTATCGTCAGTGCAGTAATTAGTATCCTTTTATACTGCGCTCCAAAAACTGCTGTTAAGGTGGGATTTGGATTAGGTGCTATCAGCTGTTTTTATGCGATGTGTCATTTCGTAGCCAATATGGGCGTAAGCGACAGCTTCGTTTTGGGCGGTACTTTCTTATATGCGCCAAAATTTGCTTTAAGTCCGCTTGGAAATTTCTTCAGCTTCGTAGTCGTTTTTATAGGCTTTGCAAGCAGCGTTTACGGCATGAGCTACGCTGAGGAATATATCGGAAAGGCAAATATCGGCGTTTTTGCATGTTTATTTAATACCTTCATCTTATCTATGCTTTTAGTCATCAGTGCGGATAATGTATTTTGCTTCGCTGTTTTATGGGAGCTTATGACGTTAATTTCGTCATTTCTAATCATAGTAAACGATGGCAAAGGCACGCTCAAAGCTGTTATGGTATATCTAGGTATAGCGCAGATCGGTGCATTTTGTATCACCTGTGGATTACTTATCATTGCAAACTACGCAGGAAGCTTTGAATTTGCAAAGTGGGGAAACGTAAATATGCCGATGGGTGCTTCCGTGGCTGCTTTTATACTATTTTTGGTCGGCTTCGGCTCAAAAGCGGGAATGTGGCCTTTTCACGTCTGGCTACCGCAAGCTCACCCTGCGGCTCCGTCAAACGTCTCTGCGCTAATGAGCGGCGTTATGATCAAAGTAGCGCTCTTTACGCTTGTTAAATTTACGCTATTTTTGCCACTAAGCATTTATTTTGGGCTTGCAGTTTTGATCCTAGGAGCAGCCAGCTCGCTTTTTGGCGTTTTATACGCGTTGTGCCAGCACGACTTTAAAGCGCTTCTTGCATACCACTCGGTTGAAAATATCGGTATTATCTTGCTAGGTCTTGGCACCGGAATTTACGGCGTCGCAGCAGGCAATGTAACGCTAGCCGCAGTCGGATTTTTAGCAGGCTGCTACCATGTAGTAAATCACGCGATATTCAAAGGCTTGCTATTCTTATGTGCAGGCTCTGTAATCCACGCTACTCATACGCAGAATATGGATGTGCTAGGAGGACTAGTTAAAAAAATGCCCCTAACTGCCGTCGGTATGTTTATCGGTATCATGGGTATCGCAGCGCTTCCTCCGGTAAACGGCTTCGTTTCAGAGTGGTTTACCTATCAAGGAATGCTTCAAGGCGCTAA
>NZ_CALKTT010000019.1 GCF_937997535.1 uncultured Campylobacter sp. | reverse complement strand
TGATCGCTTCTCGGATCGGGTTTAAAACGACGAAGCCGCTGTCGCAAAATACGGGGATACCTACGATCCAGCCCATTATGAGCATCGCAAGCTCGGGGCGCTTTTGCCCGACTACGTTTACGACCATATCGGCGAGTTTGAGCGCCGCGCCGGTCTTTTCGAGCACGGTGCCTATGAGCGCGCCGAAGATTATGACGATACCGATACTCTTAAACGTGCCGCTGAATCCGTCGCCGATAATCGCGGGGATCTTGGCTAGCGGTATGCCCGCAACGATCGCGAGCGCCAGGGAGATAAGCATTAGCGCCAAAAATGGGTGAACGCCTGCTTTGGAGATCAAAAAAATCATCACGACGACCGCTATGGCGAAGCAGATGATTAACGCAACACCGCTCATAAAAGCTCCTTGAATGGATTTAATTTGCCCGCAAGCGGTTTAAGCTAAGCCGTTTGCGCTTCAAATTTAATGCGGTAATTTTAGCGAAATTTTAATATAAAGCAAGAATGGCGGCGTTAAATTCATGAAAATTTAAAATTTATGCACGGCGAAAGGCGGTTTAAATTTTAAAATTTACCGCGTTTTCTTTGATACGCTGCGCGCTTTGCAGCGTCTGCCTTGACGCGCTGCACACTATGCGGCTAGCGCGAGCGGTAAGGTTTTTGCGGCGCTCGCGGCGGCGGAGTAATGGCGGAAGTCGTTGTGGCAAGTAGTAGCGCTTCTGACAGCGGCGGAAATTTTATCGCGGATCGGCCGTCGTCTCGGCACAGCAATGGCGGTACATTTAAGCTTTACGTGCCGGTTTGGCGGCTGGGCGGCGTGAGCGACGCAGACGGCTTTGCGACGCTTGCTGCGGCGGCAGTAGCAATAGCGGCTAGGTAAAGCAATAATAGTAGCGATGGGGGGGCGCAGCGATAGCGGCGATGAAAGGCGATAGTATCGGCAGCGGCGGGATTTTTGATATACAATCGGCGATGATAGAATTTTGATCGCAAACTACTTGCAGTAGCGGCGATAAAATTTTAATCGAATAGGTGTCGGCAGAAGCGGCGTCTGAATTTTATTAAAACTATTGGTGCAGCGGCGAAATTTTGATTTTAGCGGCGTCAGATGAGCTTTTATTAAAGATGAAATTTTAATCAAAGGTAGAAGCAGCGTCGGTAGGGCTGCGATAAAACGGCGTGTAGCGACTCGGATAAAAACCGGCGGCAATGTCTGATCTTTAAAATTTTGATCCAGAACACTCGGGATGCGAGAATTTCTAGCGATAATCTTAGCTCGCCCGAGTTAAAATTTTGATCGAGAGTATCTGGCGATAGAATTTCATTCAAAGCTAGCAATGACGAAATTTTACGGCTTCGAAAACGGCAGTAATTTTACTATTTGAAGGTAACGGGGAATGGGGGTGCAGCTTTTTATATGATTTTTCTGCGAGCCTGCCGTGATCCTTTACAATTTTTTAAAATTCCAGACGGTATTTGCGCGGTTTATATGTGACGAAATTTTACGGTTCGGTAAATTTATAGAGCAATTTAAATTTACAAAGTCGCTTAAATTTATAAACTACTGCGCCTCTTTTTGAGCGCTCTTTGCGCGCGTAAATTTTAATCGGCATCTCTATCTAATCCGTAAAATTTTAGTTTTTGAAATTTTATATATTTTTGAGCTTGCGTTTTGGCTGAAATTTTGATCCACGACCTGATCCGCCGCCGCTTTCGCCCAGGTTTCGTCGAAGTTTTGTCCGTTTAAATTTGCGCTGCTGGAGTAAAGCCAGTCAAAT
>NZ_CALKTT010000018.1 GCF_937997535.1 uncultured Campylobacter sp. | reverse complement strand
CGCGTAAAATTTCATCGCTCGCGCGAATGCCCCTTGCCGTCCCATTCGCACAGGCTTAAAAACGTCGTGCCGCCGTCAGCGCCCAAGGCCTTCTCGTTTAAAATTTGAGCGCGTAAGGAGCCTTCATTTAAGCTCTCCTCGCTCGCAATCTCGATAAAAATGTCCGTGCCGAGCAGATAGCTGGTCCGCTCAAACTCGCTTTCGTACTCCCGGCCGTCAAATTTGGCGGTAAATTCGCGCACCCGCTCATCCGCTTCGCAGCCGAACATCATCGTGTCGCTATCTGAAATTTTAACGATATAAGGCTCGTTCATGAGGCTTTTTAAATTTTATTGCGGCTCGCACTTTCCGTAAACCCACTCGCGAGTTTCGTTTAGCTTAAATTCGCCGTCCTTTAGAAAATACTGCTTGCTGCTTTTGATCGCGTTTTCGCCCGTAGCTATGTAGTCGCCGACGAAGCCGCGATCCAGGACGTCGTGCGCTAAAATTTCAGGCTCAAAGACGTTTTGCGTCCTTTGCGTCTCGTGCCATTTGCCGCTCTCATCAGGCTCGCGCAGGGTGATCGAGATGTTGTTGCCCGCCTCGTCGTAGTCGTAGATATACTCGTACTGCTTGCCGTCGGAGGCCGTGCGATTTTTTATCACATTGCCGCGCGCATCATAGCCAAACTCGTTTTCAAACACGACCTCCCAGCGCTGCGACTCCTCGCGCCAAAGCACGGTTTGCTCGCGTAGAGGCCTGCTCTCCTCGGTCTCCTCGTGCACGTTTTTGTAGTACTCCCTCCACTCGTTTTTTGCGGCGTCCCAGCGCGATCTTAGCTCGCTAAAGCGCCTATACTTAGGCTCGATCTTGCGCAAGATCTTTTCATCGCGCCCCCAGGCGCCGTCGCGCCACGCAAAATTTATCTCGCTGCGCGTCCCGTCCGCCGCCGTAAAGACGGTATGTTTTGTAAGCGGTACCCATTTGCCGCGCCATGCGTAGCCTTCGTAGCCCGCGTAAACGTCGCCGTTGTAGTGATATATCGATTTTTCGTACGGCACCCATTTCTTCGCTTTGGCGTTCCATTCATAGGTCGCTACGAAATTATTTCTGTCGCTTTCATCGACAATCCTTTTTGTAAGGTGCGTCGGCGTCCATCTGCCCTTTTTTAGCGTGAAATTTTGTAAAATTTCCGTTTTGCCCTCGCGCTTTTCAACGGCTTTTTCACCCTCGTATGGCTTGCCGTCCTTTTGCAGACTAAAATAAATTTTCGAGCCGTCCTTTGCGATCTCCTGTTTGCTTATCGCCGTTTCGCGAAATTTGTTTGTATTCGCGTCCCAGTCGTATTCGATATTTTCGATCTCGCGCTCGCCGCTTTCGTCAAATTTGCTAAAGCTTTTCGATACGGACACTCCCTCTTCGCTGCTTTTTTTATAGATTTTTTCTAGGCGGCGGGTTTTGGCGTCGTAGTTTTGGCTTACTTCATATTCGTAGCGCGGCACGGCGCCGCCCTCTGTTTTATAGCTCGTCTTTTGCAGGCAAATTTTATTCGCCGCCGCACCCGTCTCGGTCGCGCCCGCAGGCATCGCGAGAACTAATGTCGCCGCTAAAATAGAGCCTGCTAAAACTGCCGCTCGCGCTCGAAGCTTGTCTGCTAAAACCGCCGCCTGCGCCTCAAAAGCACCCGCCGAAACAATCGCTCGCGCCTTTAAATTTAGCGCTACAAAATCTACCGCGCCCTCGGGCAAAATTTTAAAAACACCTCTGATGACCGCTCCTTTTATCTGAATTTTAAATCGCGTCTATCGCTTTATATCCTCGCTCGAAAAAATTCTCTTGCCTTTGTAAATTTTCTCATAGCGACTTAGCTTGCCCTCTTTGAAATAGCCGATGAAATAGGCCGCCGATCTTTCGGCCTGCTCTTGCGAAATTTCATCGTAGAGGCGGGCGGGCTCCTTTGATTTTTGTTTATGCAGGCACGAACAGCTGCGAAAATAGCGCCTTTTGATTTTAAAATTTTGCGCCTCGTCGCCTTGCTCGTCTGCGTGCTTTGTTGCGCTTATTTCGCTACTTTGCTTGCCTGCGGGCGCCAGATCCTCTCTCCCGCCGCCCCCTATCGTCTGTTTTTGCTCGCTCGCCGCACCGTGATCTTGCGCCTCTACGGCGCCGAAACAGATACTCGCCGAAATAAAGCCGGAATAGCCGCTCTTGCCGCTCTGATTAAAACCATTTTTCAACCTTTTCTTTTGTCGTCGCTGCGTGCGGACCTGCCGCGGCGTAGGATGGCGTAGGATTTAAATTTTAAAATTTACGCGGCACACGAAACATCCGCGCTAGCTAAATTTAATCGCGACTCTCGCATAAATACCGCTATGCCGCTAAATTTTAACCGCGGCACTCGCACGAATATTGCTACGTCCGCTAAATTTAACCGCGACGTTCGCGTAAGGCCGCGCAGATAAAATTTAGCCGCGAAATTTTACCTGTGCATCTTCAAACGCTACTTTATCTTTTTGTATTTCCACGTCTGCTCCGTTATGAGCTCGGGTTTACCGTCTTTAAGCTTAAATTCCTTAAAGCTCGTTATCGCGTAGGCGCTAGGCATCTCAAACATCATCAGCGCGGCTCCGTGCCCCACGCTATCTGCCGGGATTTGGGTATCGTAAGTAGCCTCCGAGCGCCCCGTTTGCACCCATTTGCCGCTCGCATCAAGCTTGTAGATATCCATCGCCGTATTGCTGCCGCGCTCGTCATAGCTATAGACGTATTTGCCGCTGCTGGAATTTGATTCGTAGCTTTGCTCGAGCGGGCGCTCGCCCGATTTGTCGTAAATTTCGCCGTTTGAGTAGCTTTTGACCCAATCTTTAAGCTGCTCATCCCACAAATAAGAGGTCATATTAAGATCCGCGCCCTTCTTGATAGCGGTTTGTTTGCTCATATTATCCCACGCGCCCTTCTCGTCGTTCCAGATGAAGCTCGTAACGACCTCCTCGCCCCTCGCGGCGTCAAGCTCATGCTTACTCATCGTCGCGTTTTGCCACGCGCCGTCCTTAAAGGTGCTGCGGATCTGCTCGTAGCTGCCGTTTCTATCGCCGTTAAGCATCTCTCGCTCGCTGTTTTGCCACGCGCCGTTTACAAACTCGTAGCTCACGTATCCGCTCATCTCTCCTGAGCCGTCGTAGAAAATTTCGGTTTTATCTTTGGGCTGCCAGCTCTTGCCGTCCCATTTGAAGCTTATCGTAAGCTCCTCCTTATCCCACGCGTTTTTTACGGATCTATTCATGCTCTCTTTCTGCCATTTGCCCTTTGTGAGCTTATATCGCACATCTTTGGTCGCGTTGCCGTCGTAGCTGGAGACGGTTTTGCTCGCATTGCGCGTGCCGTCATCCGCTATCGAATTGCTCTCGCGCGTCGTGACGTTACCCTTTACGCTTTCCGTGTAGTCTTCTATTTTTTTCCACTTGCCGCTTTTAAGATTGAGGATAAATACTTCAAATTTAACCATTCCCCCCTTTTCGTCAAAGTAGCTGATCTCTTTGTAGCTAGAGCCTAGGCCGTCCGAGGAGTTCGTATCTCTTACCTGCTCTAGCTTGCGCGCCGCCGCGTCGTAGCTTAGATGCGTGCTCTCCTTGCGCTGCCCGAGTGAGCCGTAGCTCATGCTTTGCACCATATACTCATACTCCTTGGCAAACGCCGCCGCACAGAGCAGCGCAAGTATCGTAGCGAGCTTTTTCATCCTCTCTCCTTGGAAAAAATTTTGATAATTATATAATGTTCGTATATAAAAACGGATAAAATTTC
>NZ_CALKTT010000017.1 GCF_937997535.1 uncultured Campylobacter sp. | reverse complement strand
GGCGGAATTCTGATCCGCTTCGGCTTCTAAATTTAAAGCGTCAGGATCGGAATTTGGGGCTTTAGAATTCGAAACTTTAGAATTTACGTCGTCTAAATTTGAAGCATCGGAATTTAAAGATTTAGAATTTGTATCATTTAAATCTGAGGCGTGAAAATTTGAAGCATTTAAATTTAATCTATCGGATTTTGAATTATCAAAATTTTCGGCTTCGAAATTTTGAGCGTCAAAATTTTCTCCGTCAAACTCCTTGTCGCAGCTTCGCTTTGCATTACCGCGCCGCTCATTCAAAAGCTTTCTTAATTCTTCAAGCCTGCTTTAATCCATTCTTGCCCCCGATAAGGCGTTTTAACCCCGTTTATTTTTGCTTGCGCTTTTCATCGCTGCTAGCTCCTGCGCCAAAAATTCTCCCGTGTAGCTACCTGTCTTTTTAAAATCCTTCGCAAGCTTTTCTGGAGTACCGCAAGCGACGATCCGTCCGCCGCCCTCGCCGCCTTCGGGTCCCATGTCGATGATGTAATCGCAGTTTTTGATGACGTCCAGATTATGCTCGATCACAAAGACGGAATTTCCCAGATCGACCAAATGATGCAGTACCGCCACCAAGCGATCTACGTCTGCAAAATGTAGCCCCGTCGTCGGCTCGTCTAGGATATACAGCGTGTTGCCCGTATCGGTGCGGCTTAGCTCCTTGGCGAGCTTGACGCGCTGCGCTTCGCCGCCGCTAAGCGTCGTGGCGGGCTGGCCTAGCGAAACGTAGCCGAGCCCGACGTCCGCGAGCGTCTTTAGCTTTTGATAAATTTTAGGCACGGCTTTGAAAAACTCGAGCGCCTCGTCGATACTCATCGCCAAAACGTCGGCTATGCTTTTGTTTTTGTATAAAATTTCAAGCGTCTGCGCGTTGTATCTCGTGCCGTGGCAGACGTCGCAAACGACGCTGATATCGGGCAGGAAGTGCATCTCGATCGTGATCTCGCCCTCGCCCGCGCATTTTTCGCAGCGCCCGCCCTTGACGTTGAAGCTGAAACGGCCGATCTTGTATCCACGCAGCTGCGCTTCCTTCGTCGCGGCAAAAAGCGCGCGGATCTCGTCCATCACCCCCGTGTAGGTCGCGGGATTGCTGCGCGGGGTGCGTCCGATCGGGGTTTGATCCAGATAGATCACTTTATCCAGGCTCTCAAGCCCAGAAATTTTAGCGTCCTTTACCGCGTGCACTTTCCTCGCGCGATTTAGCTCCTCAAGCGCAGTAGGCAGTATGGTTTGCAGCACCAAGGAGCTCTTGCCGCTGCCGCTAACGCCCGTGATGCCGACTAAATTTCGCAGCGGAAATTTTGCGCAAAGGCCGTGGATGTTATTGATATTTACGTTTTTGATACTTAGCCAAAGCTCCTGCTTGCGGTGCTTTTGGTAGTTTATCTCCTTTTGATTATTCAGATACAGCGCGGTTTGCGTATTGCTTTTAAGCAGGTGCGCGACATCCCCTGCGAATACGACCTCGCCGCCTAGATTGCCCGCCCCCGGGCCGATATCCACGACAAAATCCGCCGCCTCAATCGTCTTTTTATCGTGCTCGACGACGATTACGGAATTTCCCTTTTCCTGTAAGCTTCGTAGCGTCTTGATGAGCTTTTGCGTATCGCGCTCATGAAGTCCGATGCTAGGCTCGTCGAGCACATACATCACGCCGCTAAGACCAGAGCCGATCTGGCTTGCGATACGGATACGCTGCGCCTCGCCGCCGCTGATGGTGCGCGCATCGCGCCCCAGCGTGAGATATCCAAGCCCCACGTCCTTTAAGAAAAACAGCCTTTCGTTGATCTCTTTTAGGATCGGCGCAGCGATCTGTGCGTCCTTTTCGCTTAAATTTGAAAACCGCTTCTCATCGCTGAAAAATTCCACGCAGTCTGCGATACTCATATTTATCACGTCGCCGATACCCTTGTCTGCGACCTTTACGGCTAGGCTTTCGGGGCGCAAGCGCAGTCCGCCGCAGTCGGGGCAAATTTTTTCGCTCATATAATCGTCCAGATCGCTTTCGTTTTTGAGCAGATCGTAGGCGTATTTGATCGCACCCTCAAATTTACGCACGAGTTTATGTTTTTTCCAGTAAAAATTGATCTCTTTGACGCTGCCGTAGAGGATCAGCTTTTTTTGCTCCTCGTTTAAATTTGCATACGGAATTTTGACGTTTATGCCGTTTGCCTCGCAAAATCCGAGCAGAAATTTATAGTAATAGCTCTTGTTGAAACCCGACATCACTTTAATCGCGCCGCCCTCGATCGAGGCGTTTTCGTTGATGATCTTGCCCAGATCAAGACTAAATTTTATCCCTAGCCCGTCGCAGCTCTCGCACGCGCCCTTTGGAGAGTTGAAGCTAAACGCGAGCGGCTCGAGCGGCTTGAATGAAATTTTACAATCAAAGCACGCCATATGCTCGCTGTAGTGGATCAGGCTCTGCGCGAGTCCCAGCTCGGCGGCGTTTGCGATCTCCACCTCAAGCTCGCCGAAGCTGAGCTTGAGCGCCTTTTCGACGTCGCTTGCGATACGGATGGAATTTTCCTCGTCGATGATCGTGCGATCGATGATGACCTTGATCGAGTGCTTTTTCGTCTTGCTTAGCTCGATCTCCTCGTCCAGTCGTACCAACACGCCGTCGATCTGAGCGCGCACGTAGCCCTGCTCGCGCAAGCTTTGCAACATATCGGCGAAGCTGCCCTTTTTCTCGCGCACCAAGGGCGCGCCCAAGATCACCTTCGCGCCGCGCGGCAGCTTCATAATCTCGGCGATGATGTCGCTGGAGCTCATCTTTGAGATCGGCTTGCCGCATTTGTGGCAGTGCTGCACCCCCACGCGCGCATAAAGCAGCCTCAGATAGTCGTAAATTTCGGTAATCGTGCCCACCGTCGAGCGCGGGTTTTTCGATGTCGTTTTTTGATCGATCGCGATCGCAGGCGTCAGACCGTCGATCTTATCGACGTCAGGCTTGCCTACGCGGTCTAAAAACTGCCTCGCGTAGCTGCTTAGGCTCTCGACGTATCTGCGCTGCCCCTCGGCATATAGCGTATCAAACGCCAGCGTGCTCTTGCCGCTGCCGCTAAGACCGGTAAAAACGACGAGTTTGTCCTTTGGAATTTGTAAATTTATATTTTTCAGATTGTGCTCGCGCGCGCCCGTGATAGTGATGAGATCGTTCATTTTCGCCCTTTTGTGCCAAATTAATCTTACATTATAGCTCAAATTGTTAAAATTGTGCTTTTGGAAGGGGCGGCGATGATACTAATCTGCACGGCTTTGCGCTGCGAAGCCCAAGCGATAATCGAGAGTTTTAAACTTACGCGCAGCGGCGATCTGTTCGCAGGCGAGCAGATGCTTTTATACATCTGCGGCGTGAGATTTGGGGCTAAATTTAAAGCGGGCGCGGAATTCGGGCGTGAGCTTCGCAAGGATCGGCGCGGCGCGGATCTAAAATTTGAGCATCGTTTGGACGCGGGCGCGCTCTGCGGCGGCGGCGCAGAGACCGGCTCTGCGCGAAATGCGACCAAAAATTTTAAAATTTTAGATCTTGATTCCGCGCGAAATTCAGAGCGCTTCGGCGAAATTTTACTTTCGCGGCGCGTGGACTTTGCGCTAAACATAGGCGTCTGCGGCTGTGAGGATACAAATGTGCAAATCGGCGAGGCGTTTTACTTTGACGGCACGGCAGCGCAGGAATTTTGCGGCGCGAGTTTGGACGGCAAGCTGCGGGCAAATTTAATCTGCGTAAGCGAACCTAAAATTTTAAATGCAGCGGAACGGAGCGGTGAGGCAAATGTCGCAGCGATCGAGGCGTGCGGCGAGATAAACGCACAAGCCCCAACGCAAGGAACGAACGATGCAGCAGATACAAAAAATTTCACGCACGACGCGGTGCGGGCCGCAACACAAAGCGCGACGCAGGTCGAGGCGCAAAATTTAGCGAGCGTAAAACTCTCACAAATCGCGGTAGGCGGGCACAGCGTCGCGACGAATACCGCAGCACGAGCAGCACAAAATACGCCGTGCACGGCAAAAGACGCTGCTACTTGCGAGCGTGCAAATCGCGACATCAGGCTTTACGATATGGAGAGTGCGCTTTTCGTGAGCGTTTGCGAGCGCGCGGGCGTGCCGTGGGCGATGATGAAGATCGTAAGCGATCATCTGCGCGGCGAGCGGCTTGGTAAAGGCTTCGTCTATGAGCTCGTAAAGGCGCGCCTGCCGCAAATCCGCGCCGCGATAAAGGGCAAAATTTAACTATGAGTGCGTGCAAAAACCTGGCCGAGGGATAAATTTTGGCTTCATATGCCGATGCATCGCGGAATTAAAAGGCATTACGGAGGCGCAGGAGAAACGATGAAAATAAAAGGCTCTTATCTGTATTTTGCCCTCTTGGCGTGCGCATGCATCGCGGTTTGCGCGTATGCCATGGCGGATCTGTTTGCCGATCTGCCCTCGCTAGTCTTTTTAGTCCTTTTGTTCGCATTTGCCTGCATCGGGCTATGGCTAAAAGACGCTCTAATAGGCGCGCGCTACCTATTTTACTGCGTCTGCGTGCAGCTACTCTTTGCGGCGGCCATTTTCGCCGCCCTTAAATTCCCCGCCATGGCGCAGTTTGTGCGCAGTACGGAGATAGGCACCGGCGGCACGGGCATACCGCTAGGCATCGTTCTGCTCGTGCTGCCAGCGTTCTTTTGCGCCCTGCCGTATTACTACCGAACGGGCGTCAAAAAAATCCCGCAAAAGCTCATACTCGGCGGAATTTTGATCCTAAACGTCGCTATTACGCTAGCTTACGCCTTCTATTTCGAGCGACTATTCTGCGGCGAGATCTGAAATTTCAACGATTTTCAGTGACGGCGCGCGAAATTTAAGTATAATTTGCAAAATTTAAACGAAGCGGAGCAAGATGACGGAGGCGAAAAAAGAGCCGGGCTCGCAGTTTGGCGTGAATCTGGGCGAGCGATCGAGCGCGTTTTTGGGCGTGCTATTTGAGAAATTTCACTTTTCATTTCAGCAACGAAAGCAGCTTGCGGAGTTTGCGAGCGATTTTGAGGCGTGGGGCGAGACGCCCGTTTATGAGCTACTTGCGAGCGAGCGGTGCGAGCTAAATTTTAATAAAGCCAAATTTAATAAAGCAGGGAAAGCCCCGAGCGGCGAGCAAATTTTTAATTTCGTGCGCGAAGCCTGGCTGGATCTCAAGTCGCGCCCGCACTCATACGCGAGCTTCAAAAGCGATTACGAGCCGAAAAAATTTGAAATTTCATCCTTTCGCGCGGATCGTATCGCTTTGGGGCGCTGTCCGGTGGCGAGCGAAAACACGCGCTGCTGCAATCTGCTGACGCTAGATGCCGTTAATTCGTGCGGCTTTGACTGCTCCTATTGCGCGATCGGCTCCTTTTACAAGGAGGGGAAAATCGGCTTTGACGAGAATTTCGCGGCAAATTTGGCGCGGCTGCGGCTCGATCCCGCGCGCAGCTACCACATCGGCACGGGTCAGAGCTCCGACTCGCTTATGTGGGGCGATCGCTTCGGCATTTTAAGCGCATTATGCGATTTTGCGGCGCGGCATGAAAACGTGATTTTGGAGCTTAAAAGCAAGTCGAACAATATTAAGTTTTTCCTGCAGCGCGAGATCCCGCGCAATCTCATCGTCACCTTTTCGCTAAATACGCCCGCGATCATAGCGAACGAGGAGCATCTAAGCGCGAGCTTGGATGCGCGGCTGGCGGCGGCAGAAGCGCTCGCGGCTCACGGCATTTTAGTGGGCTTTCACCTCCACCCGATGGTTTGGTACGAGGGGTGGCAAAACGATTACGGCGCGCTTTTTGAGCGGCTGCTACGCAGCTTCGATCCAAGCGGCGTCGCGATGGTCTCGCTCGGCACGCTTACTTTCATCAAGCCCGTCGTCAAGAAGCTGCGCTCGCGCGGGCTGCGGAGCAAAATTCTGCAGATGCCCCTTGCGGACGCGAACGGCAAGCTGTCCTACCCGCCGCAGATCAAGCGCGAGCTTTTCAAATTTGCCGCAGACGCGCTTTCGCCGTGGCGCGAGTGGGTGTTTTTCTACCTCTGCATGGAGGATGCGAGCCTGTGGCGCGAGGTTTTGGGGCACGAGTACGAAAGCAACGACGCATTTGAGGGGGCGATGAAAGCGGCGTATTTCGCAAAGATACGGCAGCGCTAGACACGCTGTTTACCGCAGACGTCGAGGTCTGTGCCGGCTCGCATGCGGCGTCAAGGACACAGCGCGAAATTTATGGCGAGTCAGCGGTTAAAATTTAGCGGCGCGCCGAGTTTTATAAAATTAAATTTTATAAATCGTGCGGGACGGGCACAGCGAGCGGCGATGAAATTTTACAAAGCGGCGGCGCGGCAAAATGTCCGCGGGCTAAATTTAAAATTTTACCCGGCGGGGTTGCGGCGCAGATTGTTTAAACCGCGCAAATTTAGCGTCGGGCACAATGAACAAAGAAAATTTAGCGCAGCGAAATTTACATGACGCGCTAAGCTTAACGCGCCGAAGCGGCATTAAAATTTAAAGGAGAAAAGATGAAAGCATTGATCACGGGCGCAAGCGGCGGTATCGGCAGCGCGGTTGCAGAGCTTTTGCGACAAAACGGCTATGAAATTTTAACGCTGGCCTCGCGCTTCGAGGATCTGGACGCGCTGGCAAAAGAGTGCCGCGCTCTGGCTGCGGCGCAGGGTATCGACGCGCTGATTTTATGCGCGGGTACGACGAAATTTGCGCCGCTTGAAGCGATGAGCGAGAGCGAAATTTTAAAAATTTTAAACGTAAATCTTGCCGCAAACATCATCATCGCGCGCGCGCTTTTGCCGAATTTAAAGCACAACCGCGCCCATATCATCGGCATCAGCTCGATCGAGGCGCTGCGGACGAGCCGCTTTAGCGCGGTTTATAGCGCGAGCAAGGCAGGGCTGCGGGCGTTTCTGCTCTGTCTTTTTGAAGAGGCGCGCAAGCAGATCAGGGTAAGCTGCATCAACCCGGGCATCACCAAAACGCCCTTTTACGAGGATTTGAGCTTTGAGCCCGCAGATGATAAGGCGAGCTTTGTGGATGCGGGGGAGATCGCAAATTTTACGTTGCAAATTCTGCGCACGAAGTCCAATGTAAGCGAGTTTACGATCTGCCCGCAAATCGTAAATCTGCGAAAAAAATCAAAATTTAATCGTGAAGGAAGCGAGCTTGAAAATCGGTAAAAGCCATGTTTTTGTGCTAATTTTGGCGCTTATTATTATTTATGCCGCGTTTGTAAGCGGTAGCGGCGGGTATTGCAGCGCGAGAGAATTTTTTTCAGGCAGGCACGACGAAGAGGATGATGCTTGCATCGCCAAGCTGATAAAGCGAGCGGACGCGGGTAATATATATGCGGCAAATCGGCTAAGATATCCGCACGAGGCGTATATCAAGCGCACATGCAAAAAGGAAGTGGAGAGCTTGGGCGAGCGCGAAAGATATTATTTTGAGCTCTACATCCAAAATCGCTGCGAAGCTTGGGGCTTTGAAACGCCCAAATCAAAGGGCGGCGAAGCAAATACGACGAGCGGCGATACGAGCGCAACGGATGGCGAGGGAAATTTAACGCGCGAAGGTATGGATACAATCCGCGATGAAACAGGTGTAATCAAACGCGATATCAATTCTACGGGAGGGTCAAATGTCGGGCGATAAAGCGAGCTTGAAAATCAGTAAAAGTCAAATTTTTTTGTTAATTGTAGGAGTTATTATTCTGTGTGCCCTATATATAAGAAACAATGGCGCGTATTGCAACATTTGGGAATCTTTTTTAAACAATAAGGGCGAAGAGGATGATGCCTGCATAGCCGGACTAATAGAGCGCGCGGACGCCGGCGATGACCATGCGGTAAATCGACTAATGTATCCGAGCCAGGCATATATCAAGCGCACATGCGAAAAGGGAGTGGAAAGCTTAGGAGAGCGCGAGAGATATTATTTCCAAGGCTTTAGTGGAGATCGCTGCGAGATTTGGGGCTTTAAAACGCCCAAATCAAAAGACGGCGAAGCAGGTACGACGAACGGCGAGGGAAATTTAACGCACGCTGAGGGAAACAACGGTGAATCTAGCACCGCGGGCAGCAAGGCGGACATCGCGAAGCGCGAAGGAAATTCTACGGAAGAGCAAAATGCTGGGCGATGAAAATTTAGAAAAATTTTTCTCAAAAATCGACGCGGCGGAGTTTGGAATTTCGGCGGGCTCAAAGCTCGCTTCAAAAAATCCCAAGCTTGATGGAAGCGCAAGAGACGGGAGCGACGGCGAGCTTTTAAAATCAAAAAATGGCTCGGAATTTTGCGTCGGACAGGCATATTTTAGCGGCACGCAGCAAGCTGAAATTTTAAAATTTAATGCCGAACAAGCACGTCTTGATACGGAGCAAGCACACTTAAAATTTAACGTCCGCCCATCACAAGCAGGGCTAGGTGCCCATCCGCCGCGGGCGCAGTTTGACGCCGAGCGAGCACAGACGAAGATCGAAAATTTCATGCGCGATCTGCTGCAAAACTATGTGCTTTGCGTAAGCGGGGCGGAATTCGCCTTCGCGGAGATCAAGGCGTATTTCACGGGCGCGGATCGCAACACCTACAAGCGCATATCGCGGGCGGGCGAGATATTTTTTCACAATTTCGGCTTTGACATTTCGTTTCGCAGCGTCCCGCAAAGCGGCGGCGGGATTTTGGTACGAAGCCTACGCATCCTAAGCGGCGCAGAGCTTTTGGCGGGCGGATTACCTGGTACGGCAAGCCGCTTAACTGGCTCAGAGGGCGACTTGAGCGGCTCCGCGGGCAGCGGTCCGCTCGGCTCTGCCGTCGCCACGCTTGTAAAAAACGGCGATTTTATCACGGGTCCGCGCAAATGCATGGGTAAAATTTTAAATCTACAAACGCGAAATTTAAGCTTTTCGCTACGGCGTGCGCCGCAAATAGCGCATGCAGCGGGCTTTAGCAACCGAATCCGACGAGGCGAGATCGTAAATGAAGCGAATTTCGGTACAAGCGCTAGCTGTGCGACGGGTACAGCGGCTGCAGCAAGGCTTGCAAACGAGCCGCGCAGGCTTACCAGCGAGGAGTTTGAAGCATATCTGAGCACGGGCTGCGCTACGGCGAAAACATATAAAAAATCGCTGCAAAGATATGAAGGCTAAATTTTGATCAAACGGCGCACAGCGGGTGAGCGGTAATTTACTGAGCTTTAAGCGGCGAGGATATAAAATGGCGCGTCCATCAAATTTAAAGGCGGCAAATGGATCAAAGCAGGCTAGATGAATTAAAAAAGCCACTACAAAAGCGACATCAAGAGCCGAAGCGAGGTTTGGAACAAAATTCTAACGGCGAAAATTTTAAAGTCCCGAATTCTGAAATCCAGAATTCCGAAGCCTCTAATTTTGAAGTTTCAAATTTCGAAGCTTCAAATTCTGAATCCCTGAATTCTAGAGCTACAAATTCTGAAGCTTTAAATTCTGAAACCCTAAATTCCGATCCTGACGCTTTAAATTTAGAAGCCGAAGCGGATCAGAATTCCGCC
>NZ_CALKTT010000016.1 GCF_937997535.1 uncultured Campylobacter sp. | reverse complement strand
ATCAAATCGCCATCAAACGAAGAAATTCGCAGCATGCGAAAGCTAATCGGCGGCTACATTCACCAAATGACTCACTGCAGCAGATGCCGCGCCGACGCATGCGGCAAGCTTTGCGAGAAATGAAGACCTGCTTTTGCGGGTCTTTTATCCGGCACAGGATACACACTCTCATAGCGCACAAAATTTTATGTAGAGATTTAAATTTAAAATTTGTCTAAATTTAGAGCTAGTAGGCAGCCGATAAGCGGCTTTTTAGCGGCGGCGGTTTTTTAAAATTTAAAAACAATTTTTAAATAATATTATTTTGCTTTTATTTAACTTTTGGTACAATAACTCCAAAATTAGGCATCTGAAAAAAACCGTATAACGGTAAAATAAAGGAGACATCATGGAAAACGTTTCAAGACGTGATCTGCTCAAAATGAGCCTAGTTGGCGCGGGTGCTTTAGCGCTCGGCTCCGTAAACGCAAATGCCGCGGTTAACGCTAAAGACGTCAAATTTGACGAGGAGTGGGACGTAGTTATCGTCGGTTCCGGCTTTGCAGGACTTGCAGCTGGTATCACCGCAGCCGAAAAGGGCAACAAAGTCCTAATCCTAGAAAAGATGGGACGCGTCGGCGGTAACTCAGTTATCAACGGCGGAATTTTCGCAGTTCCAAACAGCGACAAACAAAAAGCCGAAGGCATCAAAGATAGCAACGAGCTATTTATCAAAGACTGTCTAAAAGCGGGCCGCGGCCTAAATCACGTAGATCTCATCGACACCATCGCTACTCGCGCTCAAGACGCATATAAACTAACTCTAAAATGCGGCGCTAAATACATAGATAAAGTTACTCACGCAGGCGGACACAGCGTACCTAGATCGCTTCAAACCGCTAACGGCTCGGGATCTGGCATCGTTCAGCCGATGGTAGAATACTTTAAAAACCTACAAGGCTGCGAGCTAAGACAAAGAGCTAAATTTGACGAATTTGTCCTTGGCGAAGACGGCGGCGTAGACGGCGTGATCATCAGAGAGGATTATAAATTTGATCCAAAGAGCCAAAAAGACGACGCCGAAAACACTACCGGAACTAAAAAGACGATAAAAGCTAAAAAAGGCGTAGTACTAGCTGCGGGCGGATTCTGCCGCGACGTATTCTTTAGACAGGTCCAAGATCCATCTATCCTACCTAGCACAGATAGCACCAACCACCCGGGCGCTACCGCAGGCGCTATGAAAGAGGCATTTAGGATCGGCGCTACCCCTGTTCAGCTAAGCTGGATACAATTCGGCCCATGGGCATGCCCTGATGAAAAAGGCTTTGGCGTAGGCTCTATGTTTAACGTAAACGGAAGCTTCCGCTACGGAATTTCAGTCGATCCAAGAACCGGCAAACGCTATATGAACGAGCTAGCAGACCGCCGCACCCGCTCTCAAGCTATGTTTAAAGTAATCGACGCAAAAGCCGATATCTATCCTATCAACTTCTGCGACTCTGAGGGCGTAAAAAATATGGTCATACCTGAACACTACACTAAACCGCTGGAATCTGGCGTACTAAAGAAATTTGAAACCTTAGACGAACTAGCGGCGGCTTATAAAATCCCTGCTGCAGAGCTAAAAAAGACCGTCGAGAGATATAATAGCTTCGTTAAATCAGGCAAAGACGAAGACTTTGGCAAACCAATGGATAAAACAACTACAAACGGCGTAGATATTTCTAAACCGCCTTTCTACGCTATGCGCGGTACGCCAAAACTTCACCATACTATGGGCGGTATCGATATCAATACCAAAGCTCAGGTCATCTCTTTACAAACCGAGATGCCTATCCCAAGATTATTTGCCGCAGGCGAGATCACGGGCGGCGTACACGGAGCCAGCCGCTTAGGTAGCGTGGCGATAGCTGACTGCTTAACGTTTGGTATGATTGCCGGAGAGAATATAGGCTAATTTGAGGCGTCTTTCGGACGCTTTTTGCGGAGCTTGCTAAAATTTTGCTTGGCAGACTATTTCGTCTAGCCTGCGCAAAATTTTAGCCGCGCAACCCCAAAAATCGCCTCGAAATACTTGCAAATATTATTTAGTATCGCAGGTCAAATTTAAGACTAAATTCGAGAATTCAGCCTGCGATCTTTTTAAATTTGAAGCCAAATTTGCAGTTAAATTTGTAAATTTGACATCCGAAAGGAATTCGCATGAAACATAAAGCGTTTCTCGCCTTGTGCGTATCTATGCTACTATGCTCTTTTGCATTTAGCGCAGGTGCACCAAGCGCACAGATAGCGTCTTTAGTAGATCTTAACGTCACCGACGAGCTGCGAGCCAAACACCCTTTAAAACCTCACCACGAAAAGCTAAGCTTCACCTGTCTTGATTGTCACGAAGGACAAGGAAACGACGCTAGTAAATTTAAATCTATCGGCGATAAAGGCTGTATATCCTGTCACGGCGACAAGAAAAAGATAGCTAAAAGACTAGAATATATGGATCTGCTAAAAGCAAATCCCCACAACTCGGTTCACGACGGCCCTACGCTATACTGCGACGAGTGCCACAACGAGCATAAAAAATCAACCAATATGTGCACGGAGTGCCACGAACACGAAGTTCCGCAATGGATGGGGGTAACGCCATGAAAATTTCAAAGAAAATACTAGCGCTTATTATACTAGTAAGCGGCATTATAGGATTTTTAGTCGTACTTCCCGTGCATTACGCCCTAGAAGAAACTAGCGGAGAGAAGTTTTGCGTAGTGTGCCACGAGATGGATCCTATGGTTATAGCTTATAGCAACGACGTTCACAGCGGCAAAGGCAAAAGCGGAGTAAGGGCTAAATGCGTAGACTGCCACATACCTCACGACAATCTAGCCAAATACGTTTTAACTAAAGCTAAAAACGGACTAATGGAGGGATACGTTCATTTCTTTAAAGATCCTGAGGCTATAGACTGGCATAAAAATAGAGAGAAAAGAGAGCACTTCGTATTTGATAACGGTTGCGTTAGCTGTCATACGAATTTGGTAGATAATAAGCTAACCTCAGCCCAGGCTCAAAAGATGCACGCTCACTATCAAAGCTTGCTAAATACCGATAAGCAACTAGCCTGCGCTAGCTGTCATGCCGAGGTAGGCCACAGCGGGCTAAACAATATGCTAAACTACTGGAAGCCTGAATACAAAATCTACGAAAAGAAAGCCGCAATCAAAAAAGAAGAGATAAAGAAGGCATATTTCGGGGAGGATTATGTGGGGCCGAAAGTAGAAAATAAAGAAGGCAATGCCACCAAAAAGTAGGCTAAAATGAAGAAAATTTTGCTCGTTAGCGACGACGTGGAGATGCAGCTAAACCTCAACGCCGCGCTTTAGCAAGGATCCGGTAAATTTTAAGTCAGTAAAATTTCGCGCGATAACGGGAGTTTATCTCCCGTTACGATCTTCGTAGACGGACTATCTCTACGCTTTATTAGAATTACTCGGGAATAAATTTAAACCAAAAGCTCGCATCTACTCAGCTCAAAACATAAAATTTAAAATAAGCCGTTTTCGATATAATTTTCAAAAATTTCGGAGCGGAAAATGGGTAGAAAAGAGCTTCTGGGCGGCGCAAAACGTATCGTCGTAAAAATCGGTACCTCAACGCTTACCAATGCGGACGGTTCGCTAAATGAGCGGCTCATCAAAAGTCTAGTCGCGCAAATTTGCAAGCTAAAAGATGCGGGCTTTTGCGTGGCTTTGATAAGCTCGGGCGCCGTGGGCGCGGGTATGGGGCTGCTAGGTATCGCGCAAAGACCCAAAATTTTAAGCCGCAAGCAAGCTTTAGCGGCGGTCGGGCAGGTTGCGCTGATGCATATTTACGAGCGGCTGTTTTGGGCGCATGACCGCATTATCGCGCAGCTGCTGTTAAGCCGAGGCGATTTTAGCGACAGGGCGCGCTATCTTAGCGTGCGAAATGTCTGCGCGGAGCTGCTCTCGCGCGGCATCGTACCGATCATAAACGAAAACGATCCCGTCGTAGCAGATGAACTCAAAGTGGGCGATAACGACACGCTAAGCGCGCTAGTAGCGGGGCTAATCGATGCTGATCTGCTCGTGATTTTAAGCGACATAGACGGGCTGTACGACAAAAATCCGAGCGAGCACGCGGACGCAAAACTTTTAAACTTTATTGAAAAAATCGACGAGCGCGTCGTCAAAATGGCAGGCGGCGAGGGCAGTAAATTCGGCACAGGCGGCATGGCGACCAAGATCGCGGCGGCGCAAATGGCAAATCAGATCGGCACGAGCCTGATCATCGCAAACGGGCGTACGGACGGAATTTTGCTTAAAATAGCGGCAGGCGAGGAGGTCGGCACCCTCTTTAGCGCGGGCACGGCGCGGCTTAGCTCGCGTAAATATTGGCTCGCATACGGCGCGATCAGCAAAGGCGCGGTGATTATCGACGCGGGGGCGGCAGAGGCGATAAAATCGGGCAAAAGCCTGCTTGCAGTAGGTATTACCGAGGTGCGCGGCGAGTTTGAGCGCGGCGAGATCGTAAGCCTCTGCATGGCGGACGGCAAGCTGCTGGCGCACGGCATTAGCAACTATTCAAGCTGCGAGCTTGAGCGCATAGCGGGCGCAAAAAGCGATGAGATAGAGCATGCTTTAGGCTACAAAAGCGACGATGACGCGATACATGCGGATAATATCGCGCTGCAATGAAATTTTAGCCGTGTTCGCGCGTTTAAATTTTAAACGGAGGGCGTAGATGAAAAAGATTATATTTTTTGCGCTACTTTTGGCAGGCGCGGCGTGGACGGCGAAATTTGACGAATCGGACGCCGATAAAAACGGCGAGCTAGACGTTCTTGAACTGTGCGGATAGGAGCCGGCGGATTACGTAAAAGTGCTATGCGCAAATTGGAATGAGAAGGTTGGGCATAATGCCCGGCGAGTAAGCGAAATTTTGACATAAGAAAATCCGAAATAAAATGACCCAAAGCGCGCTAAATTTAAACCGCCGTGCGGATAAAAATAAGACGCGCAGGAATTTTAGACGCGATATAGGTGCTGTTCGCAGAATTTTGATACAAAGCGTGTGATTTGTTTTATAGATTAAGGAGCGAAAATGAACGAAATTTTAGAGATTTGTAAGCGCGCAAAGGCCGCTTGCGGCGAGCTTTTAAGACTTGACAGTAGGGCTAAATTTGAAATTTTAAACACCGTGGCGGACGAGCTGCTCGCGCAAAAGGATGCGATAAAAGCGGCAAACGCCAAAGACCTTACAAACGGCGAGGAATCGGGCCTCCGCGCAGCGATGCTTGACCGTCTAAGGCTAACTGACGCCCGCATCGAGGCTATGGCGCAGGGCGTGCGCGAGGTGGCGGGCTTCGCCGAAGTCGTGGGCGAGAATCTAGGCGGCTGGAGCCATCCAAACGGCATGCAAATCAGCCGCGTGCGCGTGCCGCTGGGGGTGCTTGGTATCATCTATGAGAGCCGTCCAAACGTCAGCATCGACGCGGCGGCTCTGGCGCTAAAAAGCGGCAATGCAGCGATCCTGCGAGGCAGTGCTAGTGCGCTAAATTCAAACATCTTTTTAGTAAATTTATTTAACGAGGCGGGGGCGAAATTCGGCTTACCGACAGGTGCAGTGCAGCTCGTGGAGAGCGCCGAACGCGAAGTCGTAGCGCACATGGCGAAAATGAGCGAGTATATCGACGTTTTGATACCGCGCGGCGGCAAGAGCTTAAAAGATTTTATCGCGCAAAACGCGACCGTACCGATCATCATGACGGGTGAGGGAGTTTGCCACATCTTTGTCGATGAGAGCGCAAATTTGAGCGAGGCGGCAAAGATAATCAAAAACGCCAAAACCCAGCGTCCAAGCGTCTGTAACGCCGTTGAGTGCGTGCTTTTGCATGAGCGCGTGGCGGGCGAAATTTTGCCTGAGCTTGTGCGCGAAATGCCAGAGGTCGAGTTTCGCGTGAGTTCGGAGCTTTTTAATGCGTGCGAGTCGGAGCTGCGAGGCGCTAAAAACGTCAAGCCTGCCAGCGAGAGCGACTTTGGCGCCGAGTTTTTGGATCTCGTTTTGGCTGTGCGCGCCGTGCGGGATGCGGATGAGGCGATCAGCTTTATAAATGCGCATTCTAGCGGCCATTCGGACGCGATTTTAAGCGAAAACTACGCAAACATCGAGCGGTTTTTAAACGAAGTTGGCAGCGCAGTCGTCTACGCCAACGCCTCGACTCGTTTTAGCGACGGCAGCGAGTTTGGATTTGGCGGCGAGATCGGCATCAGCACGCAAAAGCTGCACGCCAGAGGGCCGATGGGGGTGAGGGAGCTCACGACCTATAAATACGTCGTCCGCGGAGACGGGCAAATTCGTTAGCGGCTCGTCTTTTTCAAAAGGCCCATTTTGCGAGCGCTTTTGAGAGAAATTTTGCTTCTCTTGCGCTCGCAACTGCAAGCAGAAGTCTAGCTTGCGCAAAATTTTAGCCGCGCAACCCCAAAAATCGCCTCGAAATACTTGCAAATTTTATTTCGTATCGCAGGCTAAATTTAACCTGCGATACTTTTACCTAATAAACTTGAAATTTTATAAATCACCTCTGTCAAAATTTTAAAAATATATGACGCTAAAGTTTTGTCATGCAGGCGAAATTTTGTATCACGTCTTACTAAAATTTAGAATTTTTAATAAAAATTATATATTCCGCACGATATAATCGCGCATCTGCTCGCAGCGCGAGCGATAGCTAAATTTCAAGGAGATGTAATGAAAATATTTAAAGCCCTGCTCGCAACAGCGCTGATCACCGCTACCATAAGCGCTAAGACGCTCAAAGAGGGCACGCTCGTAATAGCCACGGAGGGGACTTACTCACCGTATTCTTTCTATGACGAGAAAAATAATCTTACCGGCTTTGATGTCGATATCGCTCGCGCACTGGCAAAAGAGCTAGGGCTAAAGGCGGAATTTTTAACCGCGCCGTGGGATGCGATGCTCGCGGCATTTGACGCAGGCAAAGCGGACATAGCGATGAATCAAGTAAGCATCACGCAGGAGCGCAAGAAAAAATATAATTTTAGCGAGCCTTATACCGTGGCTTATGCTGCACTAGTAGTGCGAGCTGATAACGAGGAGATTAAGAGTTTTGCGGATCTTAAAGGCAAAAAAAGCGTCCACTCCGCTACCAGTAACTGGGCAGACATGGCGCGTAGCTATGGCGCTGAGATCGTCACAGCAGACGGATTTAGCAAGGGTGTGGAGCTTATCATAGCTCGTCGCGTAGACGCTACGATCAACGATAACATCACATTTTTCGACTATATGAAGCAGCGCCCGAACGCCCCGCTAAAGATCGCAGCTCAAGGCAATGAGCCGATCTATTCCGCCGTGCTGCTTAAAAAGGACGACGAGCTGACGGCGCAGATAAATTCCGCGCTAAAATCGCTAAAGCAAAAAGGCGTGCTGAAAGAAATTTCACTTAAATATTTTGGCAAAGACATTACGGAATAAATTCTACGACCGCTTAGTTGAAGCGTGGAATTTTAAACTTAGCTGAGCGGAATTTTGCATTTTAAATTTCGCTCATAAAATTTTGGAGGAATTATGAAAAATTTAATAAAAACTTTGCTTGCGTGCGCGCTTTTAATATGCGGCGCGAACTCTAAAACACTACGCGAAGGTACGCTTAAAGTAGCTACGGAAGGCACCTTTTCGCCATTTTCGTATTATAACGACAAAAATGAGCTCGTAGGATACGACGTAGATGTCGCGCGCGCAGTCGCCGAAAAACTTGGTCTAAAAATAGAATTTCTAACCGCGCCTTGGGATGCGATGCTTGCGGCATTTGATGCAGGCAAGGCAGACGCTGTGTTTAATCAAGTAAGCATTACTGATGAGCGCAAGAAAAAATATGAGTATTCTGTGCCCTACACCGTCGTTTACGGAGCTATTATCGTGCATAAAGATAACAACGACATTAAAAGCTTCGAGGATTTAAAAGGCAAGAAAAATGCAGACTCCGCTACCAGCAACTGGGCGCAAGTCGCTAAAAAATACGGCGCGCAAAACGTAACTGTAGATAGTTTCGCCAAAAGTATGGAGTTGCTGATCGCTCGCCGCGTAGATACCGTCGTGCGCGATAATACCGTATTTTACGACTTTTTAAAGCAGCGCCCGAACGCTCCGATTAAAATCGCCGCAAAGCTAAAAGACGCCGATTATAGCGCTGCGATCGTGCAGAAGGGCAATAAAGAGCTCGCAGATCAAATCAGCAAAGCCTTAAACGAACTCAAAGCCGAAGGCAAGCTAAAAGAAATTTCGCTTAAATATTTCGGCAAAGATGTGAGTGAATGAACGAAACAAGCAGAATTCTAGAGCTTGTTAGCAGCTCGCTAGAGCCGATGGCGCTAGCCCTGCTGCAAGTTACGATCCCGCTTACGATAATCTCATTTCTGCTCGGGCTCGTGCTTGCGGTGCTGACGGCGGTCGCACGCATCGCAAATTTTAAAATTTTAAAGCAGCTAAGCGAAATTTATATTTGGATTTTTCGCGGCACTCCGCTTTTGGTGCAGCTTTTTATCGTCTATTTCGGACTTCCAATCGTTGGGATCACGCTTGATGTTTGGGCTGCTGCGATCATTACCTTTAGCCTCAATATCGGCGCTTACGCTTCAGAGGCGGTGCGAGCTGCGATCCTATCAGTGCCAAAGGGGCAATGGGAGGCGGCTACCTCTTTAGGCATGAGCTACGCTCAAATTCTGCGCCGCATTATCGCTCCGCAAGCAGCGCGCATATCGCTGCCGCCGCTATCAAATATATTTATCTCTACGCTTAAAGACACTTCGCTCGTAGCCTCGATTACGATGGTCGATATGTTTATGGTCGCTCAACGTATTGCTGCGCGGGCATTCGATCCGCTCACGTTATACGTGCTGGCGGCGCTATTTTATCTAGCAGTCTGCACCCTTCTTACGTTCTTACAATCCAAGCTAGAGCGACGATTTTCAAGGTTCGTGTGATGATAAAATTTACGAACTTAACTAAGCGCTTTGGCGATCACGTCGTGCTAAATGGGCTAAGCTTAGAATTTCGCGACGGGCAAACGACAGTGATCTTAGGAAGCTCCGGCTCCGGCAAATCCACGATGCTGCGCTGCATAAATCTGCTCGAAATTCCAAGCGGCGGCGAGCTACAGCTAGGCGAATTTAAGATAAATTTCGACGCTCCGCATAAAACAAGCGAGTATCATCCATTCCGCGCGCATACGGGCATGGTTTTTCAAAGCTTCAATCTCTTTCCGCACCTCAACGTCTTGCAAAACGTCATCGAAGCACCCGTACACGTGCTAAAGCAGCCACGCGAGCTTGCCGAGGCAAATGCAATGGCGCTGCTAAAAAAGGTCGGCATGGCGGATAAAGCTGGCGCGTATCCGGCTCGCCTCTCCGGCGGTCAGAGCCAGCGCGTGGCGATCGCGCGGGCGCTTGCGATGCAGCCTGAGTTTTTGCTGCTGGATGAGCCTACGAGCGCGCTTGATCCCGAGCTTGAGGCGCAGGTGCTAAAGACTATCGCCGAGCTTTCCGCAGAGGATCGCTCGCTCATCATCGTCACGCACAATATGGGCTTTGCGCGCAAGATCGCAGATAGAATTTTATTCTTAGACGGCGGAGTTATCGCATTTGACGGCGACGCAGAGGAATTCTTCGGTAGCAGCGACGAGCGCATAGCTAAATTTATCGGAGCGATGAGCTTTTAAATCCATTAAATTTCAAGGAGAAAAGATGAAAGTAGATACCCTAATCGTAAAGGGCATAGAGGCCAAGTCCAACCCCCACAACGCGGTGATTCCGCCGATATATCTAGCCAGCACCTTCGTGCAAGAAAGCCTGGATGATTTCGGCAAATACGCCTACTCGCGCGGCGCAAATCCTACGCGCAACGCCTTCGAGGAACTTTTCGCAAAATTTGAAGGTAGCAAATACGCCTTCGCGCTAGCCTCGGGTATGGCGGCTACGAGCGCTGCATTCGCGCTGCTTAAAAGCGGCGATCGCGTGCTGTTAAACAACAACGTCTACGGCGGCACCTATCGCTACGTAAGCGGGATTTTTAAAAATCAAGGGATCAATTACGACTTGGTGGATGATCTAAATTTGATCACCGAAATTCCAAGCGACGTCAAAATGGTCTTCATCGAGACGCCATCAAATCCGCTTTTGCGCGTAACCGATATTGAGCGCATCAGCGAGCTCGCGCATAAAAACGGCGCGCTTGTGGTTATGGATAATACCTTTTTGACCCCATATTATCAGCGCCCGCTAGAGCACGGCGCAGACGTCGTGGTTTATAGCGCGACCAAATACATAGGCGGGCATGCCGATCTGATCGCCGGCATCGTTACGACGAATGACGACGAGCTTGCCGCAAGAATTCAGTTTATGAAAAACACTCTGGGCGCTACGCTCTCGCCTACCGACGCGTATTCGCTAATACGCGGACTTAAAACGCTAAGCGTGCGCTTCGACCGTCAGAGCGAAAATACACTAAAGATAATAGAATTTTTACGCGGCAATCCTGCGGTAGAGGCAGTAAATTTTGCAGGCTCGCATTCGGCTAACGAAAAAGAGATACAAGATCGCCAAGCTAGCGGTATCGGAGCGGTCATCTCGCTGGTGCTTAAGCCGCAATACGACTATAAAACCTTTGCGCGCAGCCTTGAGCTATTTGATCTAGCCGTGAGCCTAGGCGGCGTAGAGAGCCTGATCTGCCACCCCGCGTCGATGACGCACGAGAGCTATCCGCGCGAGCTGCAAGAGCGCATCGGCATCAGTCAAAATTTGCTGCGCCTAGCCATAGGCATCGAAAACGCGGACGATCTCATAGCGGACCTTGCCGCCGCGCTAGAAAAATCTAAAAAATAGGCGGCGCATAATTTACGTAAACTTGAAAAATTTGCGCTAGCGCGAGCTTGATATTCTTTGTCTAGAATTTTACTCGGTAAGGATTTTTTGGATTTATAAGCCCAAAACCGTAAGCTTGTAATTTTAAAATTTCGATTTTGAGCTTGCGGCAAGTAAAATTCTAGGCTTTTCACCTATCGTGAATGGAAATTATAATTTATAAAGCTCGCTAAATTTTTATAAAAACATAAAAATTTTTTAACTTTGCCTAGTCTTTAAAATTTTAGAGTAAGTAAAATTTCATACAAATTCCCCTTGGAGGCAGAATTCTACTATTAAAATTTACCGAACTTATAAAACCCTGTCGTCCTAAAATTTTAAAATTTCTCTAAAATGTGCAGATATTCTAGAGTAGAGTTTGCCTTATGATTGCGGTTTTGCTCCTTATCGGCACGAAACCTTTGGTACTGCCTCTTTACTAAATCATATCTGCCATATCTGCTTAAAATTTCTCGAATCTGCACATCGCTCATAAGACCTTCATTGTTGTAGCTTAAAAAAATATATTTAAAATTTGCTTTTTTGATCAAATCCTCAAATACCATAATCGCCGTTCGCTTTTTGCACCAAAGTGATTTTTGATACTCTCTTAGTCCCGTTTTACCGCGCGGCGTAAAGTCATCGTATAGCGTAATCGTATTTAGCAAATGGTAATTTGCTCCGTATTCGCGATGATTATACGGCGGGTCAAGATATAAAATATCACCAGAAATTTTCTCGATTAGTTTATTTGCATCTGCCATATACACTTCATTTTGCCGCAATGGTGGCGTAAATTTTGCCAAACTAAAATTTAGAGGTTTTATGGCCGTTTTTTTAAAAATTTTTAAAAATGCACCGTAAACGGACGCCGTATTCGCCACCATATCGGCGCTTTCAAGCAAGCTCGCAATCATAGCGAAATACTCATTTGAGTCAGGCTTAAGCTCTGAAATTCCTTGTCTAATTGCATCGATTCTGCATGCGTTTTCATCACTAAAATATTGTCGTCCATTGCCGCCGCCAGGTGCATAAAATTCAAAAATTTTACCTTTTTTAGGTGCTAAATTAGCGTATTTATTCACTAAATTTTCTAAGTTGTTTTCGTCTAAGTTATTTTTTATATAGTGGTTATTTAAAGCGTAGCTATAAGGCTCTATATCGTTTGCGATTAACTTTTTAACACAATTTTTAAAATATGCACCGACTACGCCCGTACCTGCGAACATATCGCAAAACGTTAAATTCGATAAATCGCCACCCACGACCGAGCTTATACTCTCATCCAAAAAACCGAGCAATGAAAATTTTGAGCCAATATAGTTCATTGCTCATCTTGATATAGCTTGGCAAAAATAAACTCACTAGTATGCCTGGCTGCTTCATCTGCGATTTTTCTCACACACTCTTTACGATATGCCACTGGATCATACTGATAACAGCCTACACAACCTAGATCATCCGTATAATCTTCACTTCCCGCATAAAAGTCATAAGGATTACCAAGCAAATTTTTAGCCCTCCAACGTTTATTTGTTTCTCTACACTTTTTACAAATTTGACGCTTTATATCATTTGCAGCTTTACAAAGTGGCTGAAAATCATCTAATCTTTGCGTAGCGGTATCGCTTACTCGCCAATCGTTTTTTCTGCCGTCTTTGTGGTCTATCTCTATTTTTGTATTTTCGCTAGTGCCATTTATACCTAGCATCACGCAATTTCTTGTCTTGTAAAAATTCTTTATATCTTGCCTAATATTTTGATTAAAATTTTGGGCTAAATTTAGCCCATTTAATCTAATAGCATCAATTGAGTTACCTCTTGTTTGACTTTTATCAAATTCAACGATATAATTTTTAGCTAATGTTGAATTCGCCCTACACCAGCTACCGCCATTTCCAAGCTGCAATTCTTTATAAATTCCTATGAACTCGCCTACGCTCACCCATCTAGAAACACCATTTTTATTTGGCCTTGCAAGTTCTAAGAAAAGCTCTGTTTTAGTAGTTTTACTCATCAAAACTCCTTTTTAAAAATCAAAATATACTCATGCTTAAAAATATAATAGTCATTTTTTAATGCACGATACCGCCAAATTCCGCCCGCTCCGAGTTTTCCGCGATTACCCTCGATATTTTTTACGATTACGCCTTTTAGTCTAGTTTTAAAATTTCTTTTTATCATATCAAGGCATAAAAACGATAGCGGTACAACCTCGCTATTTTTGTAAATATCGCCAATAACAACGGCAAAGTATCTATCTTTAGCTAGAAAATTTAAAGAATTTTCGCAACTTTTCCTAAATCCAATCAAAAACTCATCTATGCTTTTGCAGTTTGATAAGTCCACCGAATTTTGGGTAAATCTGACAATATCATGATACGGCGGATGAAAAATCGCGAATGCTACTTGCTTTTGCCCTAAGAAATCAAGCGAATTTTGTATGCAGATTTTAGCTGAGGTATTGGTATTGTCGCATAAATTTAAAGCAAAAAAATCTTGCGAACTACCGCCCATTTTAGCCTTTACATAGTTTAAAATTTGCTCATTTATATCAAGTCCGATGAATTTTCGTCCTAACTTTTCGCATTCAAAAAGACTTGTTCCACTACCGCAAAACGGATCCAGAACCGTTTCGCCTTTTTTAGTATAACGAGAAATCAACTGATACGCTACTTGCGGCACGAAATTTCCATGATAGATATTTTCGTGTTTTCCGCTTTTTTCGCGGCTTTGGATTAGCCACAAATCATCCGTCCACACATCGCTTTCGTGCCAGTTTGATAAATCAATATCGTTAAATTTCATCTTTTACCTTAAATTTTTCACAATATACCTAAATCGCGCTGAAATTTTTACTAATCATCCAGGGCAAAATTTCTCTGCGTTTTAAATTTAGCGGAGTTACTTCAGCTCGCCCCAGCGCTTGGCGATATTTAGGCTCGTCTTAAGCGGCACGTTCAGGCTCGCCGCGCTTTGCATTATCTCCTGCGCACGCTCGCCGAAGCTCTGCGCCAAATCATCCCGCACCTCGAAGATCAGCTCATCGTGGATCTGCAATATCAGCCGTGCCTCGCCATTTAGCAGCGGCGAAATCTCAACCATCGCCTTTTTGATGATGTCGGCGGCGGAGCCTTGAAATTTCGTATTCACCGCCTCGCGCTCGTAGCTTGCATAGACCATATTGTTGCGCGCATTTGCGAAGTCGAAGTAGCGCCTGCGCCCAAAAAGCGTGCTTACGTAGCCGTCCGCTTTCGCGTCCGATTTTATGCTTTGCAAAAAATCCTTGATCGTAGAAAACGCCGCGAAATAGCGCTCGATATAGCCCTTCGCCTCGGCGCGCGCGATGCCCAGGCTGTCGCTTAGCTTGCCCGCGCCCATGCCGTAGATGAGGCCGAAATTTATACTCTTTGCGATTGTGCGGTGCGCGGGCTGCGCGTCGCCGAAGATACTGATCGCCGTGCGCGCGTGAATGTCCTCATCCGCCCTAAACGCCGCCAAAAGCGCAGGATCGCGCGAAAAGTGCGCGAGCAGGCGCAGCTCGATCTGCGAGTAATCAAGCGAGATCAGCGAGTAGCCCTCGTCTGCTAGGAAGCAGTCCCGTACGTCCTTCGCAAACGTGCCGCGCGCAGGAATATTTTGCAGGTTCGGATTTTTGCTCGCTAGCCGCCCGGTAGCCGTGCCGGTCTGCAAGAAATTCGATCTGACGCGGTTTTGCGGATCGACTAAGGCAAGCTGCAGCAGCGGCTCGCAGTAGGTGCTTTGCAGCTTAAACAGCTCGCGGTAGTCTAAAATTTTACCCACCGCGGGATGCAGCGCCGTAAGATCCTTTAGCACGCTTTCGTCGGTGCTATAGCCCGTCTTGGTGCGCTTCGCCGCAGGAAGTCCTAGCCGCTCGAAAAGCACGGCGCCGAGCTGAGCGGGAGAGTTGATGTTAAACTGCTCGCCGCAAAGCTCGTAAATTTCATCGGTGAGCGCCCGTAGGGACTTTTCGTTGCGCCCGATTAGGCTCTTTATCATCTCCGCGTCGATCTTGATGCCGCATCTTTGCATCTGCCAAAGCACCCTCACGAATGGAAACTCAAGCTCCTGCGCGAGCTTAAAAAGCGCAGGCTCAAGTAGCTGCTTGAGCTTAAAATACAACCTCAGCGTCACCCACGCATCCTCGCTCGCATAGATCGTAGCGGCGTCCAGCTCCACGGAGGCGAAGGTTTCGCCCTTTTTAACGACATCTCCGAAATGCACGGTCTCATACCCAAGATACCGCGGCGAGATAGAGTCCATCCCCACGGCGTTTGCGGGATCGAGCAGCCACGCTAGCACCATCGTATCGGCAAAGTGCGCAGGCGGCTCAATATTAAAATTATTTTTTGCGATCTCAAAATCGTATTTTAAATTTTGCCCCACGACATATCCGCGAAACAGCGAGCCGATCGCGGCCTTTGCGGCGTCCAAAGAAACTTGAGCCGGAGCGCCCAAATAGCTATGCGCGAGCGGGACGTAGTAGGCGCGCTCCTCGTTAAACGCAAACGAAAAGCCCACTATTTTGGCGTTCTTGCTATCGACGCTAGTGGTTTCCGTATCGAAGCTCACCAAGGTCTCTGCGTCGATACTCTCGCATAGCCTCGCAAGCTCCGCGGCATCGGTAATGCAAATAGGCTCAAATGGCGTTTTAAAAGCGCTCTCGCAGCTTTGCCCGCTGCAAGCGGAGCCGCTAGGGATGGAATTTTGCCCGTCTAGCCCCCCTACGGCAGCGTCCAAGATAGAGCCGCCGCAAGACGACTCTGCGCCGAAGCCCTTCCCGCCCGCGCCCAAAACGGAGCTTTTTGCGCCCGCACTTTTGCCCTCGCTCCAAAGATCAAGTCCATTCTGCTCCTGCAGGCTTAACGCAGACAGCAATCTGTTTAGCGCGTAATCTTTTAAAATTTCGCGGATTTTAAAAAGCGGATTTTGCTGCGGAAATTTCGCGTCCTCTAAAGGCGGGATTTCCAGCTCGTCGTAAAGAGTAGCCAGGCGCTTGCTTATGTAGGCGCTCTGTCTCCCCTCTATCAGATACTCGCGCTGTTTGTTTTGCGGCAGGCGGTCTAAATTTGAATAGATCCCATCAAGCGAGCCCCACTCGTCCAAAAGCTTCTTTGCTCCCTTGTCGCCGATGCCCCGCACGCCCGGGATATTATCGGCGCTGTCGCCGCAGATCGCTAAAAAATCCACGATCTGCTCGGGATAGACGCCGTAGCGCTGCAAGCACTCCTCTCTGCCGTAAAGCATCTTTTTGCCGTGGCTGTAAATTTTAACGTTTTCGCCGATGAGCTGATACAGGTCCTTGTCGGAGGTAACGATGTTGATTTTATGCGTGGCGCCGTGCTTTTTAACGACGCTTGCGATAAGATCGTCCGCTTCGTAGCCTTCGCGTCCGAGCGAGTAAAGCCCCATCTTTTCGATCATCTCGATGCAAACCGGCAGCTGCTGCAAAAGTGCGGGCGGCGGGGCTTGGCGGTTGGTTTTGTAGTTCGGATCGATATCCGAGCGGAAGGTCTTGCCCTTGCTATCCAGAGCGAAAATTATATAATCGCTCTTAAATTCCTTCGAAAGATTTGCGATGAAGCTCGCAAATCCGCTCACCATGCCGCTGGGTTTGCCGTCTTTGGTCTTAAGCCCGCTCATAGCGTAGTAGAGCCTGAAAAAAAAGCCGAACGTATCAATGATCGTGATGGTCTGCATAATGGTCCTCGGATTTAGAATTTTAACGCGTAGTGTATTAAAATTCGGCTAAATTTACAAATTCCGAATAGGACTTGACCTGCCTCATTTCAAAATTTTAAAATTTGCTATATAATCGCGCGAAATTTTAAAAAAAGGATCAAGTATGGATTTTTTCACAGACTGGCAGGAGTTCGACGCGGCGGGCGCTACAGTGAAATTTTACAAAAAATCGCAAGGCGGCGTGGAATACATCGGCTTTGATTCGCGCAAATGCGTCCCGCCCGAGCCGATGGTAAATGCGCTGGTGGCGCTAAATTTCGTAAAAGACGAAACCAAAAAGGTCGTCATGGTCAATCATAAATTCCCGATGGGGCTGATCCCAAAGATCGAGTCTAAATTTGACATTGCACGCGAGGATCTGGACGGCGACGCGGTCAAGCTCACCATCAGCCTAAAGCCCGGCGCGGTCAATGAGGGCTTCGATACCGACGCGAAGTGCCACGGCTAAAGGGCTTTAAAATTTAGATGAATATCACGACCTTTTCGCCGCCGTTTCGCATCGTAGGCGGCTATTTCATCTGCGGCTTTATCTTTTTGCTGCTAAGCGCGGCGAGCTTTTTAAGGGCCGATTTCGGCGCGATTCAGGCGCCGCAGACGGCGAGCTTTTTTCACGTATTTTTGCTGGGTTTCGTAATCAGCATAATCATCGGAGCGCTCTATCAGCTTACTTCGGTCATTATCCAAAAGGAATTTTTCACCGTCAAATTTGCGTTTTTAAATCTCCTCGCCTACGGCGCGGGCGTGGCGCTGCTAAGCGCGGGATTGCTGCTTTCAAGCATCCCTTTGATGCACGCAGGCGGCGCCGTTTTGCTGCTTAGTATATTTTATTTTACGATCTGCTACGCACTAAGCTTCATCGGCACGCCCAAATGGAGCTTCCCCGCCGTTGCGCTTGCGATCTCGGCTGCGTTTTTAGCCGTAGGGATCAGCCTTGGCTTTGCGCTCGTGCTAGCGCTTAGCGGCGTGGAGGTTTTCGGAGTATATTTTTCAGAAATTTTATCCTATCACATATACTTCGTGCTGGGCTTTGTATTTTTCGTCATCGTGGGCGCTGCGTGCGTGCTGCTGCCGATGTTTAGCCTGGCGCACGATCTAAGCTTCGCGCTGGCAAAAGCTTCGCTGGCGCTGTATCTGCTCGCGGGGCCGTTTTTGCTAAAAGACTTTGGAATTTTCATCGCATTTGCTGCGGTTGCGAGCTTTGCGGCTCAGGCGATCTATATCCTAGCCAGGCGCGTGCGAAAAGCGATCGATTATTGGAATTTAAACGTCTATATCTCGCTAGCGGCCTTGGGATTTAGCGCGACATTTTGGCTCGCAGGTCGCGCGGATGCGGCGGCGTTTTGGCTGCTATACGGCTTTTTGTTCGCCTTCATCGTCGCGCACCTTTATAAAATCGCACCCTTTCTCATCTGGTACCACTACGTCTCGCCCTTCGTCGGCAAGCGCAAAATCCCTATGCTAGATGATATGATAATCAAAAAGATCGCCTACGCAGCCTGCGTGCCAAACATCTTAGCGCTTGCGTGCGCGGGCTTTGGAGCGCTAACGTCTGCGGTGATCTTGCAAGCGGCAAGCATAATTTTGGTGCTAATCAACATCGTAAATATCTTTAACTACATCAAATTCGGAGAGGAAAAATGAAAGTAACGAAGGAGCAAATTTACGACGCGCTTCGCGCCGTGGTGGACCCTGAGGTGGGCTTTGACGTCGTGTCGCTGGGGCTCATCTACGACGTAGCGGTAGATGAGGCGAACAACGCCAAAGTCACGATGACGCTATCGACTCAGTCGTGCCCTCTGCATGAAATGATGGTGGAATGGGTACGCGCGGGTGCCGAGAGCGTGGATGGCGTCGGCGAGGTGGAGATTGATCTCGTCTTTGAGCCGATGTGGAATATCGATATGGCGGAGGATCACGTCAAAGAAGCTCTGGGGCGATTTTAGGGCTCGCGCAAAGGATATTTGCGGATTGCTCAGGACGCCGCACTCGTCGTCGGGCGCTTCTGCATATCGCCTCGGTCATTGCACGGATTGTCGGGGCTCTTTTCTGCGGATCGATTCCCGAAGTACTACGCAGGTAGATAGGCAGGGCACTTTCTATAGATCCCAGGGACGCTGCGCGTATCGCTATGACGCTGCGCAAATTACCGGAGTGCTGCACGAAATTCCAGTACGCTGCGCAGATAGCCGAATATCTTCGCTCCGGCGCGATTTCTCGTCGCCGTTTTAAATTTGAGCGATTTAAAATTTAACTCAATTAAATTTTGCTACGCCGTTTGATTATCGCTTGGTTATAAATTTGCACGATATAAAATTTAGCCGCACAACCGCGATTTGGCAAGCGTCATCAAACGATTTGTCGCTTGCAAGATACCGCGCACGGCGCAAATGTTTTAAATTTCGCCGCACCGCCCGTGTATCTCCTGCGCCAAGTTCACTTGCCTACTTTCCCGTCTGTTTAGCCACCTTACAATCCGCTTGCCCGTCCGCAAAATACAGCCGCACGATGCGAATCGTAATTTAAATTTTGCCGCAAGAGTCGCAGATAGCACCGCGAGGTCTTGCAAACCGCACAACGAAATTTTAAAAACCATGGAATTTAACCGCTATGTGTATGAGCGTAGCTAGAAAATCTGCGGCGGGCGTTAAAATTTCACCGAAAGATAAAAACCCGAACCCGCTCGTTGCAAGTATTCCGCATATCGCTCTAATTTATCCCCGCACGTTTGATTAAAATTTTCGCAAAGAGGCGCAACGCGGCTAAATAAAATTTAAAGCAGCTCTGCAAATACGGGGCAAGTAGTTAAATTTAAGACTAAATTTAGACGAAATTTACGGCGAAAATCGCAGGTTTTGAGAGCTTTTTAAGGCTTCCTTTAAGCATTATCAAATTATCGGCGCCGGAGATTTTAAGAGTGGAGTTTTCAAAGCTAAATTCTAAATTTTTTAGCGCATTTTCGCTTAGGAGGCGTGCAAGCTCCAAAATATAGCTGAGCCACGCAAGCTTGGCGGCATCGGGCAAAATCGCGCTCAAAGGCGCGAACGTAGCGCCCAGCTCGCGCTTGCCGTGCATCGAGATGATCGCGGCTATGAGCGCCTTTTCTTTGTGCGTCGTGCGGTAGTTCAGCCCGCCGAGCACCATATCCGCGCTGGTTTCGTGCTTGGCATAAAAGCCGATCGCCCGCCCGATCTCGCAAAGCGACGCCGCGGTCTGTAGAATTTTAATATATTTTTCGCCCAAGCCGTGCAGCGGCGATAGCGCGCAAAACAGCGCCTTTGCGAACTTCGGAGCCTCGCTGGGCTCGGAAGCGAAGCGATCTTTAAGGCTTCTTAGGCTCGGATTAAAGTCTCTAGGCAGGTTTGCGCCGCGCAGAATCGAGCTTAAAAACGCCCCTTCTCGCACTCCCACGCCGCTGGTGATGATCTTTTTCGCCCCTAGGCGCCTTACGATCTTATCAAAGATGATGGCGCCCTCTCTTATCGTGTCGTAGCGGTCCTTTTTGATCGGGAATTTCGCCAGATCAAGCGTCTTTGCGCTCATCAGCTTGGCAAAAAACGGCGCGTATTTTTCATAATCGTAGCTGAAATTATGCACGATCTTTAGCGGATGGTTTTGCAGGCTCATCACGGCGCCGGAGAGCGCTCGCGCAGAGCCGCCCATTACGATTAAATTTTGCGTACGAAACTCGGCGCCGAGCTGCGAGATCGCGCTGTTTATGTATTTCTCCAGCCCCTTCGTGTCGCCGCGGTCGAAAAACAGCTCCTTTAGCCGCACCGTGCCTAAATTTAGAGAAATTTTATTTTCTATCCTGCCGTTTTTTATGTAAGCAAGTTCGGTCGAGCCGCCGCCGATGTCCAGCGTAACGCCCTCGGAAAAGTCGCTAAGCAAATTCTGCGCCGCATAAGCGCCCAAATACGCCTCCGTCTGCCCGTCTATCTTGCGGATCGTAATGCCCGTTTGCTTGCGGACGAGATTTATAAACTCTGTACCGTTCGGCGCATCGCGAAGTGCGGATGTACCGATGCAAAGTACGCGCTTGGCCTTGTAATTGCATACGAGGGTTTTAAATTTTTTAAATGCGAGTAGGCATTTTTGCATCGCTTCGGAAGTTAAAATTCCGCCGTTTTCGTAAGCGCCTTCGCCTAGTCGGATCTTGATCTTGTGCTCGGCCAAAATGAAAAATCCGAGCCTACTAGTGCGCTCGAAAATCACGGCTCTGGCGGAATTTGAGCCCAGATCTATGACGGCGACGCGCTTGGGCATTTAAATTTCCATATGGACGTGTTTGTATTTCAGCTCGTCCGCCGTCTCGATATTATCGGGATCGGTGATGATACACTCGACGGGACAAACCACGATGCAAGCGGGCTCAGAGTAGTCCTCGACGCATTCGCAGCATCGATCGGCATCTATGATGTATATCGGCTCATCCTCGAAAATCGCTTCATTAGGGCATTCCTCGCGGCACGCGTCGCAACTGATGCATTCTTTTGTAATCAACAATGACATATAATTTTACCTTACGAAAAAATTTATGGCGTTTATACCATAAAAAGCTTCATTTTGTTTTAAAATAGCGGAATTTCGGGCTATTTCTTAAATTTTTTAGCGGAAGCTTGAAAATCGCGACAATTAGCGAGCGCCCTTTGTCGTTTTTAAGATCTACTTGCGCGCCCATCGCTTGAGCAGCATTTTTGGCTAAAAATAGCCCGAGTCCGGCTCCCGGTTTGCCGCCGTAGCGCTTAAAAGGGGCGAAATAATCTATCTCTTCGTTAAGCGGCTCGCCTTTGTTTGCGACCCGCACTATGAAATTTCCGTCCGAAATTTCGCTCTCGATCAGCACCTTTTCGCCGTCCGGAGAAAATTTTATGGCGTTTTGGATAAAATTTTGAATCACGTGCATAAAGAGGCTTTTCTGCACCAAAATTTCAAGCTGTTCAGGCTTAAGATCCATCGTCAAGTCCTTGCCTGCCGTACGCGCTAAAATTTTAAAGCCCACGCATAGCTCCCGTAGATACGCGATCATATCGGTCTGCTCTGGCGCCTCAAACTGCGCCCCCTCCTGCCGACCTATCTCCAGGATGGAGCTGATCATCTTATTCATACTATCGATCGAGTCGTTATTGTTTTTAAGCGCCTCGATATATTTCTCGCTCTCGCGCGGCTTGATGAGGGTAACTTCGTTTTTGGTTTTCATCACCGCTAGCGGAGTTTTAAGCTCGTGCGCGATACCGATAAAAAGCTCTTTTTGATACAAAATGAAAGTCTCGATACGCTCAAGTAGGCGGTTTATGCTGTTTGAAAGCGGGCTAAATTCGCTTGGAATTTCCGCTGCGTCGATCGGCTTTAGAAATTTTTCATCCACCGAAGCGAGCCTTTGGCTGATCAGCTTAATCGGCATTAGTAGCATGCGCGAAAGAAACATCGCGTAAAACACCACCAAAAATATCATCGTCAAATTTACCAAAATGATGTCGATGAGTATTTGATTTACGATGTTTGCATAGACGCTCACGTCTGCTTTGATGCTTAAAATTTTATCCTTGTCGTAGGGATAGTGCAGCTGTAAATAGCTCCTACCATCCTCGGAGCTTTCGATAAATTTAGGTTTATTGATACTTTCGTTTTCGATGATTTTGCTTTCGTATTCACCGGATGCGTCTTGTAAAAAAGATGAAATTTTCTCAGGCGGCACGGAGACCTCTACGATTTTTTGTGCTCTTTGGATTAAATTTTGAACGGGAGTTTCGAAGATAGTAATTCTCATATAATTATAGAGCATTACCGAAAAAATGACAATTAGCATCAACGAAGCGGATGCTAATTGTATTACAAAGCGGACTCTTAGGCTTTTTGTGGAAAGCAAAATCTATATCCGCGTCTGCGAACGGTCTCGATCGTAGAGATATTTAGAGGCTTATCCATTTTCTGGCGGATTTGATTGATCGCGACTTCGATGACGTTTGGCGTAACGAGCTCAGGCTCCTCCCAGATGGCATCTAATAGCTGCTCTTTACTGACGATCTGATCGCTATGGCGCGCCAAGTGAGTTAGCACCTCAAACGGCTTGCCCTTAAGCTCGATCTCTTGACCTAGATATGTGATCTTTTCCTCATCCGGATCGATGATGAGATCGTCGATTTTGATGATATTTGAGCCGCCAAAGCGAAGTCTAGCCTCGAGGCGTGCTACTAAAACATCAAAGTCGAAAGGTTTTTTGATAAAATCGTCCGCGCCAGCGCGAAGCGCTTTGATCTCGCTTTCTTTATCGTCTTTTGCAGATAGCACGACGACGGAGGTGCGCGCGGATTTTTGCTTAACCAATGCGATGAGATCGATGCCGTTGCCGTCAGCTAGCATCCAATCGGTTAGCACCAAATCATAATTTCTAATGCCGATATAATACTCTGCGTCCTTAAAACTCTCGGAAGTATCCGTCTGATAGCCGAACTCCATCAAGCCCTCCGCTATCGTCTTGTTTAAAGTCACCTCGTCCTCGACTATTAAAATTCTCATTTAATTTCCTTGCCTTAAAATTTTGCGGCGATTTTAACATATTTTAAGCAAAATTTCAAGATTTTTTAAAGAAATTTTAAAATTTTATCTCTATTTCTGCGCCGACGCTCGCGTCTTGTAAAATTTCGGGCTTTAAAATTTTCATATAAAAATAATCCATCGATCGAAATTTTGAGTGAAACTCCTGCGCGAAGTATTTTAGCGCGTCCTCTACGAGGCGAAATTTTTTATCGCGGAACTCCGCTTTGATATATTCGCAAACCCGCGCATAGTCGATAAATTCCTCCGCTCCGAGCTTCGCCCACACCCACACGCGCTGCTCGCGCTTGCGCTCAAAATCTAGCGTCCCGATTATCGCGCCAAATTCCAGCTTTTCGATTAAAATTTTAATCATACTACGCGCTTTTCCTCGCCCTTAAGTAGCCTGGCGATATTCGGCGCGTGTTTATAAAATACGATGAAAACTATCAGAAAGATCGGCGCATGAGTGTTGATCGCTGGCATCTGCGGATGGATCACGTAGCTTGCGATAACTAGCGCGAGCGCCGCTGCAAGCGATGCTACGGATGAAATTTTAACCGTCTTGCCGACTACAAACCAAACTGCAAGCGCGATGATAAGCTCGATAGGGATGAAGCAAGCAAGCACTCCGGCTCCCGTAGCAATGCCCTTGCCGCCGTTAAATTTCAGATACGGGCTGAAGCAATGCCCAAGTACTGCAAAGACAGCCATGCTCCATAGCACGTTTTCATCAAAGCCTAAAGCCCGCGCGATCAGTATCGGCAGGACGCCCTTTAGCGCGTCGCAGGCAACCGTGAGGATCGCGAGCTTTTTTGCTTTTTGCGGATCGCGAGTTTTTAAGACGCGAAGGACGTTGGTAGCGCCTATGGAGCCACTACCCTCTCTTTTGATATCCACGCCGCCTAGGTATCTACCGATCAGCAGCCCAAAGGGGATCGCAGCGATCAGATACGCAGCAAAGTAGCACCAAAAATTCGGCGCCGTAAATGTCCTATATAAAATTCCAAGAATTCCGCTTCCTAGAATTCCATGCTCATCTCCTAGAAAATATTTTGAGCTAGGATCGCAGAGAGCGGCGTATATGATATTTAAAATTTCACTAAGTTTATCCATAAAATTCTCCCTTTAACTCTTCCAAAGTAGCGAAATTTTCTCGTCGTAGATGTCGGTTTTCTTCGGCGAAATTTCTTTCGTTTCGAGTTTAATATTTTTTAGATCCAGGCTCTGTTTTAGCGCGTCCACTTCAGCTTCAAATTTCTGCGTAAGCACCTCCAGCTCCTCTTGCAGCGCGCTTAGGCTATTTTCGGCGTTTTTGGCTTCGCTTCGTTCATTTAAAATTTTATGCGCGCTCTTTGCGCCGCTGATCGCTTTGGAAATGTTGCCGGCGTTGCGCGAGCGGCCTAAAAACGCGCCCAAGATCGCTCCACCTATGTTTAGCGCCGCATCCACCCCGCGACTTAGCACATCACCCTTTTCCTTCTCGTATTTTTCGCTAGCGCGCGAAATTTTATCCTCAAGGCGCGCCTTTTCCTTTTCAAATTTAGCTGTGATCTCGTCGGTTTTGGCTTCTAAAATTTCGTTCGCTTTATCGCCTAGGCGCACGAAAAACTCCTCCCTACTCTCGCCCGGTTTTGAGAGCAGATCAAGCGCGCTAAAAAGTTCTAACTTTTCGTTGCGGTATAGCCACTCCTTAAAGCTTTTAAGCTGAGCATTTAAATTTTTTGCGCCCGCGATGAAGCTAGGGAGCGCGCCGTAGAGCGAGCCTGCCTGCTCCTGTCCGCTTAAATTTGCAACTTCTCGCGTGCTGGCCTCGCCCCAATCTATTTCGCTTACGTCCGAAAGCGAAAGCAAAAAGGAGCGCTGCTGCGTAAAATCGACTCCCTTGTCGCAAAATCGTATCTTTGCGCTTGCATAAAGATACGGGCTTAGCTCAAGGCTCGCGCCGTAGCTGTAAAGCTGTGAAATTTCAGCAGAAACTACGGGTTTGGCGGCGCCGGCGGATTTGACGCCTTGCGCGGCGCCCGACACGGACGAAATTTCAGCCTTTTTGTCTTTCATTAAATTTGAAATTTGCTCGTTGCTTAAAGGACCCTTTAGATAGCTTAGCGCAAAGCGCGTCTCGATCACTCGCAGCACGTCCTCGTTGATGTTTTTTACCAAAAAATTTCGCTTTTTAAGGTTTGAAATTTTCTCCATCAGCACGCTTTTATCGATAGGATTTGAGCCGATGCCGCTTAAGCCGCTGATGACGCGCTCCTTATCCTGCGCAGTCTGCAAGCGCCCGATAAACCACGTACCGATGTTGCTAAGCCCCTTATAATCGAGATCGACCGGGTTTTGCGTCGATAGAACGCAACCAAGACCGAAAGCGCGAGCCTGCTTTAGCAGCGTAAGCATCGGGGTTTTGCTCGGCGGATTGCCGTTTGGCGGAAAAAAGCCGTAAATTTCATCCATATAAAGTACTGCGCGTAGCGAGCTAGTGCCGCTGGTGGTGCGCATCCATTTGATCATCTCGCCCAAAAGTAGCGTGACGAAAAACATCCTCTCATCGTCGTTTAGATGCGCGATGGAAAATATATTCGCTCTCGCCCTGCCGTTTTCATCAAAGAGCATCTTAGCGATATTTAGCCGCTCGCCCTCGCACCAAAGCTTAAAGCTCGGGCTTGCGATGAGCGCGTTAATCTTCATCGCAAGCGCCATTCGCTTATCGCTCGGAAAAAAGGTATTAACGTCGAAAACGCCGATTTTATCGAATGGCGGGTTGCCGATCTGCGCGATGAGATCCACTACGCTCACCCCCTCGCCCCTACCGAAATGATAAGACAAAATTTGGCTGATTAGTAAAAATTCCGGCGAGCTGAGATTATCGCTGCCGATCCCTGCGAGGCTTAGCACGCTAGTGGCGATACCGCCGATATAGTTATTCAAATCCTCTTCGTTTAAGCCTTTCGGCGCTTCAAAGTCGCTTAGTAGGCTGATCCCAAGCCCTGCGCTTGATTTGGGCGTATAAATTCTAAAATCGGCGCTGTTTTTCAAAAGCTGTACTCGCGCCAGATCTTGATATGAGCCCTCGATCCCTTCGCGCCAAGTATTTGCGGTCTGCTCGGCGTACTCGCGCACGCTAAGACCTTTGTTTTGCGCCTCGGTCTCGTCGATATAGGGCTCAAAATCCTCAGCCCTCATCTGCGGAAAGGTAAGAGCTAAATTTGTCAGATCGCCTTTCGGATCGATGATGATGGATGGGATATTATCGATCGCGGCTTCCTCTAGCAGCGTGATGCCAAGTCCCGTTTTACCGCTGCCGGTCATTCCGATGATAAGCGCGTGGGTCGTCAGATCCTTGTTTTTATACAAAAACGGCTCGCTGTTTTCGAGCCCCAGATAAAAAAGCTTTAAATTTTCTTGAAGCGTTTTCATTGCGTTCCTTAAATTTGCAATTTGTGCGGCATTATATCATTTAAATTTTTAAATTTAAATTTGCTAAAATGTGCGAAAAATCAAGGAATGGCAAGTGTTAAAAGAAAAAATTAGAAACGGAAAAAGCGGAATTTTGCTCTATGGCATCGTTCCGCCTAAAATCACGTCCTCTCAAGACGAGCTCGAGCGCCTGGGTACGGCGTGGTCACAACGCCTAGGCGAATGCGAATGTGACGGCATCGTCATCTACGATCTACAAGACGAAAGCGCGCGCACGAAAGATGAGCGGACCTTCCCTTTTGTGCATACGATCGATCCTGCGCGCTATTACACGCAGTATCTACACACCGATAAAGAAGCGATCATCTATCGCGCGGTAGGCAAATACGACGAGGCAGAATTTTGCGAGATTCTAAGGCATGCCGCAAGCGGGCTGGGTGTTTTCGTGGGGGCGAGCTCTAAAAACGAAGAATGCAAACTGCATCTAAGCCGCGCCTATGAGCTCAAGCGACTCGTGGCGCCGCATCTTTGCCTAGGCGGCATCTGCATTCCTGAACGCCATGAAAAGAGCCACGACGAGCACCTAAAAATCGCGGAGAAGACTGCGGACGGGTGCGAATTTTTTATCACTCAGGCGGTTTATAATGTGCAAAATGCCAAAGATTTCATCGACGATTACGCCGCTTTGGAGTGCAAAAAGGTGCCGATAATCTTTACTTTCACGCCGTGCGGCAGCCTAAAGACGCTTGAGTTTATGAAATGGCTTGGCATCTCGGTGCCAGATTTTCTGCAGCAGCGACTGCAAAGCAGCGTCGATATCTTGCAAAGTTCAACAGCACTGTGCGCAGAGATGTTTGATTTCATCTATAAATACGCCCTCGCAAAAGGGGTGAGCGTGGGCGCAAACGTCGAGAGTGTCAGCACCCGCCGCGTCGAAATCGAAGCCTCGCTCGGCTTACTAAAAGAGATCAGAAAAATTATCCTTAAGCACGAGAATTTGGGATTTTACGTTATTTAAAATTTTAAACTGGGCACACGAACAACACTCTAGATAGTCCAAATTAACGGAGGAATTTTAAATAATTTTAGATCGATTTCTGAAAAATAAATCGAAATTTTATCCGAATGGAATTTGAACTTAAAATTTATAAAAAATTGCCCCAATAATATGCTTTAATAACTGTCATCCATAACTGCAAGATGATATTTCGTGCTAAAATTTTTCAATGCTTGCAATGGCATTGAGCTAGACCTACCATCAAAACCTATAAACCGCTGTAGCTTTCGCGCTAAAACTAAACGCATTGACCGCTTCAGTCTGCAGCTATAGCGTGGCTGCGCCCTCTGGCTCGCTGCTATCTATATAGAGATAATATATTGATAACGAGAGATACCTGGAGGCTTTATACCCTATAGATATTTAGAGATACGACGCCTCTTCGCTCATGGCATAGCGTCCTTTATTTTTCCATTCGTAGTATTTGATTTAAATTTATCAGCGTTTATGCTAAATTTCAAATCTAAGGCAATTTGATACTTGCTGTTGTGAGCGTTTTGGTATTTGAATTTTATTCTACAGCCTATGTGTAGGTCGCTCAAAAGATCCACATACACCGCTGTAAAAATACTTGCCGAGCTTTGCAGCTAATTAAAAGCCGTTAATGCAGAATCGGCTGAAATTAACGCCCATTTAAGCTATCGCATATTTGATTTCTTTTATATTCTAAAAGCCCGCCGCCAAAAAGCAGCAGACCTAAGACTAACGTCGTTTTACTATCTCACGCAGAAGCCGATATGTTAACTGCGCAAGATTATAATATGCTTTCAATCGCAAACGCTTCATTTTAAAATTTTGAAACCTAACTCGGAATAAATATAAATTTGAAATTAGTTTTGTAAATAAGCTTGGAATTTTAACTCTTAAATATGGCGAAATTCAAAGATAATAAAATTTAAAAAGCGCTAGTTTGTGCTATTACCGCCAAATTTCAAAAGCGCGCTGCCCCACGTAAAGCCGCCACCGAACGCATCCAAAAGCATAAGCGAGCCGTTTTTGAGCCTGCCGCTCTCGTAAGCGTCATTTATTGCCATCGGGATCGACGCCGAGCTCGTGTTGCCGTACTTGCCGATCGTAAGCACGCACTGCTCGTCGCTAA
>NZ_CALKTT010000015.1 GCF_937997535.1 uncultured Campylobacter sp. | reverse complement strand
ACGGCAAAATCGATATCAACGACGCAAGTAGCTTTTTGGGCGATCTTTTAGGAGGAGGCGCAAACGGCGAAGATAAGGGGTTAAATTTAGGCAGCCTGCTAAAAACGTTTAAAATTTAAACGAGGCTGAATTTCAAACGCAGGTCGGATTTTGCGCGACTATGCTTAAATTTGCACGCGTTATTTTAATCCGTGCCTGCACCGTTTAACGCTCGCGTGAAGGGTTAAATTTACGCTGCATTGCGCGCGAAGCCTTGGACTTAGACAAAACGAGCTTAAATTTAGAGCAAGACGGCGTTTAATTTAAGCCGCTTCTTTGTAGCATTTTATTTATGCTGCCGCGACATAGCACTCTGCTCCGCTCTTTTGATCGTCCATATTGAGCCAAAATAACCACAAACTGCTTTAAATTTTATCTTTGCTCTTTAACGTCCGCTTTAAATTTAGTCGTTCTTTAACTCCGTTTTGTTTTACCGCCCATTCAAATGCCCGCACAGCGCGTCAAAGCATACAGTCAAATTTCATCAAAATTTTAAAAACGACTATAAATTAAACGCGAAAGAGTTCGCCTGAAAAGGATATATTTTCTTTCTATTTACTGTTTAGGTAGTATAATCGTTCTCGTCCGACAAGATAAAACCTCCTTTTTGTATGAAGCCTGAGTTTAAAAGCTCGGGCTTTTTTTATGTCCGAAATTCTGCTATAATCCCGCCAAAAACTGCAAGGAATTTTATGCTTACACATATCGACGAAAATAATATGCCGCGCATGGTAGATGTCGGCGCTAAGGATGATAGCGAGCGTGTAGCCACCGCTAGCGGCATCATCCGCATGAGCGCGGAGGCATTTGCCGCCGTTAAGCAAAACACGGCTAAAAAAGGCCCCGTGCTTCAAACCGCCGTCGTTGCCGCGATAATGGGCGCTAAAAAGACGAGCGAACTAATACCAATGACTCATCCGCTTACGATTACTTCGATTAAAACAGACATTGAGGAGCTTGCGAGCGAGTGCGCATTTAAGCTTTTCGTAACTGTAAAAATCACGGGCAAAACGGGCGTCGAGATGGAGGCGCTAACGGGCGTGAGCGTGGGGCTGCTGACGATTTACGATATGCTAAAAGCGATAGATAAATCGATGCAGATCACCGATGTCGTGTTGCAGCGTAAAGAGGGAGGCAAGAGTGGCGTGTATACTAGGAGCTGAAAAGCCAAAAATCGACTATCCGCTCTTTTGGGAATATAAAATTATCCTGGACGCAAGCACCCAAAAGCGCGAGCAGATCGATGAAATTTTAAAGGGCGAAAATTACAAAATAGACTTTTCGCGCTTTTCAAACGGCGGCAAATATATGAGCTTCAACGTAAGCGTTTTCGTTAAAGACGACTTGCATCGAAACGAAATTTTCGAGCGCTTAAAAGCCCACTTTAAATATGTATTGTGATAGGAGATGAAATGAAAGAAGCGATAATCAAAAAATTCGGCGCCGATCTCGCACAAATTCCACAAGCCGAGCTAGCCTCATATGTGCAAGAGCTCGCCTTGCAAGAAGCCACGAAGGCTTTGTGTGAGCTTGACGACGAGAGTAAAAGCGCCAAAAGCACGCAATTAATCCTAGACTTCGCAGCCGAGTTAAAAGACGCGGGCACGCTTAGCGATGAGACGGCAGAAGCCCTACTTAACAGCGTTAAAAAGGCGCTGTGTGACGAGGACGAGCAGGCTCTTTACAAGCTCATCTACGACTACGACGATCTGCGCAAAAAGATCGCTTGTAAACAAAAGGCGATTAAAACCCTTGTTTTGCGCAGCTACGACGATCTGGATACCGCGCTGCAAAACGCAAGCGAAGCGGAGCTAAAAGAACGCATAGGCTCGGCGCTACAGCGAGCGATCGCGAGCAAACTACCGCTTGCGGACGTACTTAAAGAAGCAAGCGAACTAGCCTTCATAAGCGTGCTCGAAAGCGGCACCGACATCGAGGATACCGCGCACGAGACGGCGAAAAATATCGCATTTTCAGCTATCGGCGACGGAGAATTTACGAAATTCCGCACAAAAGAAATTTCAAAAATCATCATAAATCGCGCGATTTTCGTCGCAAACGAGAGCAAAAATACAGCCTCTGCGCTGATTAGAGGCGCGATTTTAGGCTGCTACGACGGCATAAACAAAGCCGCCGAAAGATACCGCGACGAGCTAAGTTTCTCGCCAGCAAGCGACGCGCAGAGCCTAGAGAACGAAAGGCTTCAAATTTCGCAGATGAGCGAGCTATTTAGCGCCGTGCTAAGCGACGCGGTCGCAAGCTCGGAGGAGCCCGCCAAAAGCGAGATCGCCAAGATCGCCGATGAAGAATTCGGCGGCTACCTGGCTAAATTTAGAAAAATTTCAAGCGATCTTGCCGAGCAGCTAAGCGCCAAAATCGGCGAGATCGAGCTTGGCGAGCGCGCAAAAAAGGCGAGCGCCAAAGCGCGCGAAATCACTCAAGAGCTGAGTCAAAAAAGCGCCAAAATCATCGAAAACCTCGATCTGGACGAGAAACTGGACGCAATCAAAAAAGAGCTTAGCGAATTTGAAAAGAAGATGAGCCAAAAATTTGCCGAGCTAAAAAGTTCCGAGGTCGCCAAAAACGTAAGCGAAAGGGCGCGCGAGATGAGCGCTAAGGCTTACGAGGCCGCAAAAGAAACGATCGCCAAGCTAAAATCCAAAAAGGACTAAATGGGCGCCGCGGGCGCGAAATCCTAGCGTCAAGTATGGCGCCCACGGCTTTACGTTGCATAATTTACTCGCTTGCCTTAAAGTCCGCACCCTCCAAATAATGGAGCTTTCGTTAGAGTTTGCGAGGCCTGCGCAGAATTCTTTATGCGCTCTAACGGCGCTGTAAAATTCCATGCCGATAAAGAATTTTACGAATTTTGCATAGCTAAATTTAGATGCGCGCTGCAAAATTCCGTGCCGCCAAAAATCCTACGGCGATGCGAGACCCCGGTCCAACCAAATCTTGCCGCAGCGATAAAATTCTAAGTGTAAAATTTTATAGCTGACGCGGCACATATAAAATTCCAAAGCCGGCGCGGATTTTTAAGCTTAAAATTTCATCGCATAGATTTGCGTAGCCGAATTTTAAAATTCTAAACGCGTAAAATTTTAAAATTCCGTCCAAAATGATACAGTGCGACTTGCAGTTTGAAATTTTATCCCGACGCGCAAATGAAATTTCGCGAGATAAATTCTAAGAAAAAGCACTTATGGCGTTTGACATTTCTGCGATCATTTCAATTCCAATAAAACGCAATTTCATTGCAGCACAAGATGCAGTGGTGTAGTGCCTTTTGCCAAGTTAATAATTAGAATTTATGCGCCACGAAATACGAACGCGACTCATCTCGAATCATAGCGACATCCGAACCCATTTTATCGCACGATTTAATCGCATAAATTTTAAACCGATCTTGCTGCGCCCGGGCCGAGCGCCTGGTGTAAATAAAATTCTACCGGATTTATCGTTGCGTAAATTTAAAACCGCGCTCCCGCTCTATTTGGGCGCAGAGGCGCCTTATTTATACAACGTCGCACTTGGATTTGGATAAATCCACTACTTTCACATAGCAATGCCTCGTTTACGCCGCGATAAAATTCTGCGAAATCACCGCTAAATTTTATCGCTAAATTACAAAGCCCAATTCTATTTTAAAGGCGACGGCCGTCCTTAAATTTCACGACAAATTCCAAATAGATCGCGCCTGCAAAATCCGGCAATCCAAAATAAAATTCTAAAAATTTAATCAAATTTCGCTAAAATCGCCGCAAAATTCCAAGGAGAAAAGATGAAAAAATTAGCTCTTTTAATATCCTTTGCTGCGATGATGATTTTTACCGGCTGCGCGAGTACCACGCAAGGCGGCGCCGTAGGCATCGACCGCTCGCAATTCATCACAGTAAGCGAAGCTGAAATGGATCAAAGTGCCGCGCTTGCCTACAAGCAAATTACCGCCCAAGCAAACGCCAAGCACGTCCTAAATACCGATAAAAAGCTAACTGATCGCGTTAGAGGCATCTCGAAGCGCCTAATCGCTCAAGTCGGCGCATTCCGCAAAGACGCACTAAAATGGAACTGGCAGGTAAACGTAATCAACGACCCTACGATCAATGCTTGGTGTATGCCTGGCGGTCGCATCGTCGTATATACGGGCATCATCGAAAAGCTTAAACTTACCGATGCCGAGCTGGCTGCTATTTTGGGGCACGAGATGTCGCACGCACTGCGCGAACACAGTCGTGAGCGAGCCTCGACTGAACAGATGAAAGATGTCGGTATCGCTGTAGCAAGCTCCGCAGCAGGGCTTGGAGATCTGGGCTCAGCGGCTTTGAACATGGCGGCGCAGTACACTTTCACGCTGCCGTTTTCGCGCACGCATGAGACGGAGGCCGATCTGATGGGTGTCGAGCTGATGGCGCGCGCAGGATACGATCCAAGGGCGGCGATAAACGTCTGGGAGAAGATGAACAAGCTAAATGAGAGCCATCCGCTTAAATTTATGTCCACGCACCCTTCAAACGACGATCGCATCGCCGATCTAAAAGAGGTGATGCCGAAAGTCTTGCCGCTTTACGAGGCCGCCACAAGAAATAGATAGTCTTGCGATTTAAAATTTCGCAAGAGTTTGCGCGCTGAGGTTTTTTTAAGTAGCAGGTTTTATCGTCGCATTTAAATTTCTTAATGGGCTTGCGCGCGGCGCTAGGATTATCCGCCGCCGCGCATAAGCTCTATCGCGATAAAATCTCGCCGCAACAAAGGTCTGCCGCAGCGCGAAATTTTAAATTACCGCAAAATTCCACCAATACGCGCGATAAATATAATCCGCTCCGAGACAAAATTTCATTTCAAAACGCAAGCGCCGGGCGAAATTCCGTCGTATAGAAAGCCGAACGTCCGTCGCTACAGAATTCTACGGCGCAAAATTTTACGATTTTAAGCGCGACGAAATTTGAAGTAAAATTTTGCTCCTTCGGGCGCAGATAGAATTTCGCTGCGGCCGTATACAAATGAAATTTTGCAATCGCAGCCCGGTATGAAAATAAAATTTATTCGGCCGGGTGGCAGAATTTTAGCGCTATTTTGCGCAGCGGCAGGTCTCGCGCGGGCAGATGAAATTTTACGCGATAAAAGGAGAAAAATTTCAACTTCGCAGAATTCTACGTACGGGCGCGAGGCATTTTCCATATCTTTTGGATTTTAAAGCGTTTTTAGATATAATCATAAATATTTATTTTTAAATTTCAAAGGATAAGAAATTTGGACACGGACAGTTCGGTTTTAATGTTAGTTTTAGCTTTTGTATTCATCTTTATGAATGCTTTTTTTGTGCTTTCGGAATTCTCAATCGTCAAAGTAAGAAAGTCTCGCCTCGAAGAGCTTATCAAGGATAAAATTCCAAACGCAAAGCTCGCTTTTAAAATTTCAAACTCCCTAGACACCTACCTCAGCGCCACACAGCTAGGCATCACGATAAGTTCGCTCGCCCTCGGCTGGATCGGCGAGCCAGCAGTATCGAGACTGATCGAGCTGCCGCTAAGATCCATCGGTATAGGCGGCGGAGCGGCGGCACATACGATCGCCTTCGTCATATCTTTTACGCTCGTTACGCTATTTCACGTCGTACTTGGCGAGCTAGTGCCAAAATCCATCGCTATTGCCAAAACCGAGAAGATCGTGCTTTTTATCTCCAGACCGCTTCATATTTTTTGGATTATGTTTTTTCCAATCATAAAGGCATTTGACTTCATCGCTGCCGTCTCACTTAAAATCATCGGCGTAAAGCCCGCTAAAGAGAGCGAGCTTGCGCTTTCTGACGAGGAGATCAAAATCATCGCAAGCGAGAGCCTAAAAGGCGGCGTACTCGATAGCCTCGAGACCGAGATCATCAAAAACGCCGTCGATTTCAGCGACACCGTCGCTAAAGAGATAATGACGCCGAGGCGCGATCTAGTTTGCCTAAATAAGCAAAAAAGCTACGACGAAAACTATGCAACCGTCTTGCAGTCGAAATTTACGCGCTTTCCGTATATCGACGGCAGCAAAGATAACGTCCTAGGCCTCATCCACATCCGCGACATCATCCAGCAAAAGGGAGATAAAAGCTTCGATAAAATCGTGCGCAAGCTCATCATCGTGCCTGAAAACAGCCCGATCTCTAAAATTTTGCCTATGATGAATAAGCAGCGTATTTTTGCCGCGCTCGTCATCGACGAATACGGCGGCACGGCGGGATTTTTGACGATGGAAGATATAATAGAAGAAATTTTTGGCGACATCAACGACGAGCACGACGCGAATGCACAAAATTTTAAATGTATCGACGAGAACACCTTTGAGTTTAGAGGCCGCTTCGAGATCGAAGGCGTCGAGGAGGTGATGGGCATTGACTTCGACGAGGAGACCGAGCAGCTAACGATCGGCGGCTACGTCTTTAACCTCTTCGGCAGCCTACCTGAAATCGGCGATAAAATAAGCGATGAAAACTGTGACTACGAAGTGCTGCGAATGGATGGCACAAGAGTTTCGCTCGTAAAAGCGATCAAAAAAGCAGTCGCGCAACCGCAAGAAAACGAAGAAGCGGAGAAAAATAACTAAGTCAAAGTGTGAGTTAATAAAATTCGCTCTGTGATGCTGCGTGCCGGAAATTTCAAGCGCGCTGCCGCTTGCGACGCTCTCAATCCCCATATATGGCAAAAATTTATTCGCCGCTCCCGCATAGATACCGTAATAGCGAGCGCAGGAATTCCCACCGCCCTTCAGAGCGTCATAAAAGTGCTATTTATAAGCGCGCTGCAAACGAAAGGCGAAATTCTACCGCGAAAATTCTGCCAGAGCGGTGCCAGATAAAATTTCTTGATAAGCCTGTTTTCAAATTTTGCGAGATCGTAGATTTTAAAAATTTCAAAATTTCGCGGAATTTTAAAATTTCAATTGATCTAAATTTCTCGGCTAACTTAAATATCAAGCCCTGCTACAAGCCTGGGCTAAGCGGATTTTAAAGCCAAAGTCTAAGCGTAAAATTCTAAAATTATTAAAGATAAAATTTTGCCGCGTAGTATCGCAGAATTAACTCTATCGATTTTAATCGTAAAATTTCACCAATCTTACTTTAAAACTTCGCAATTTTAAATTCTAAAAATTCCTAAGTAATCAAGTTGGCACGCCTTAAAATTCCGCATAAATAAATCTTAAATTCCTTTTTGCTACCATAACGAAAATTTTTTGCACGGATGGCTTTATGACAAAACACAAATTCTCATCGCGTTGGGCTTTTATCATCGCTTGCGTGGGCTCCGCCGTAGGTATGGCAAATGTCTGGGGCTTCCCTTATAAACTCGGCACGAACGGCGGCGGCGCATTTTTGCTAATTTACGTTTTTTTCGTAGCGCTGTTTTCATACGTAGGCCTAAGCGCCGAATACGCAATCGGTCGCCGTGCCAAAACAGGCACGCTAGGCTCATACGAATACGCGTGGAAAAGCCGCGGACTGGGCGCTATCGGTAAGGTTATCGGCTGGCTACCGCTTGCCGGTTCGATGTGTATCGCAGTGGGCTATGCCGTCATCATCGCCTACGTTCTAAAAGCGCTAGTCCAAGCCATAGACGGCTCGCTAATGAGTGAAAATACCGATACATGGTTCAACTCTTTTGCCCTGATGCCCTACTCCGTGGTGCCTTATCACTGCATAATCGTCGCAGGCACGTTGCTGACGCTATTTTTCGGCGCCAAAAGCATCGAAAAAACGAATAAAATTATGATGCCGTTATTTTTCGTGCTATTTACAATTTTAGCAGTTAGGGTTGCGACACTGCAAGGCGCTGCAGGCGGATATGCGTTTCTTTTCGGCGCCGATTTTACTAAGCTAGCAGATCCGATGGTTTGGATTTCTGCGATGGGACAGGCATTTTTCTCGCTATCTATTACGGGCTCAGGGATGATCGTCTATGGCGCGTATCTATCCAAGGACGAAGACGTCGTATCTGCGGCGAAGAATACCGCACTATTTGACACGCTAGCCGCTATGGTAGCTGCGCTAGTGATGATCCCTGCAGTATTTGCTTACGGAATGGATCCTGCGGCGGGGCCTAAGCTACTTTTTGTAACTCTGCCTAAAATTTTGCAAGATATGGCAGGTGGTAGAATTTTTGCAGTGATTTTATTTACCGCCGTGATTTTTGGTGGAATTTCATCGCTTCAAAATATGTTCGAAGTAGTCGCTGAATCGCTAATGCATAAGTTTCCAAGGCTAAGCCGTGCATTCACGCTTGCGCTATTGTGCGCGATCTGCCTTGGTGCGGGCCTTGGTATGGAAGCGATAAGCTCATGGGGTCCGTGGATGGACTTTGTATCGATTTATATCATTCCGATCGGAGCGGTAATCGGCGCAATATCGTGGTTTTGGGTGATTAAGCGGAATGAAATTTTAGATGAGATCAATCTGGGCGCAGATAGGGCTCGCGGCAAGCTCTGGTATGATATCGGGCGCTTTGTCTATGTCCCGCTGGCGCTACTTTTATGCATAATCGCGCTTAGTATGCACATTTCGTTTTGAATTAAAATCTTACTAGATTTAGAATTAATAGTATTCTCTCATAATGGAGTTTTAGCAAATCACATTTATAAATCATTGCATTATCCATATAAATAATGTATAATGCAGTCAAAAAGGAGACAATATGACGCGATCTATAAACGTAAATTTTAGAATGGATGCCGAGCTTAAAAAAGGGTTGGAGGAAGTATGCTCTGAAATGGGGCTAAATTTAACTACTGCTTTTACAATATTTGCTAAAAAAGTATTGCAAGAACGCAAAATTCCTTTCGAGCTGACAGCAGATCCCTTTTACAGCCACGAAAATTTATCTCATCTTAAGCGCTCTTTTGACGAATTAAAGGAAAATAGCGGGATTGAGCACGATTTGTTAGAAGCGGATCAATGAAAAAAATCTGGTCGCAAGAAGCTTGGAAGGATTATCTGTATTGGCAGGAAAATGATAAAAATATCCTAAAGCGCATAAATAAGTTAATCCTAGATATAGAGCGTAACGGCTACGATTGTATAGGCAAACCCGAAGCGCTAAAGGGCAATTTATCGGGGCTTTATAGTGTTAGAATAGATGGAAAAAATCGGCTCGTATTTAGAATATCTAATGGCGCCATAGAAATAGCTCAGTGTAAAACTCACTATGGAGATAAGTAAAATACGCACAAAAGCATCAATATCAAAGCGGTAGGATTTGTCCCAAAAAAACTTTCACACCCAAAAAAGGCGTAGAATTTTAAAATTTTATCTTATTTTATGGCTTAAAATTTTGAAATTCAGTGCAGATTTAAAGCAGTAAATTTCAAAATTTTACCTTGGCTGTTAAAAAGAAATTTTGTCGTTAAATTTAACAACAGAAATTACTTTTTAATAAATGCCGTATCTGCAAAAGAGTATCGTGATCTGCTGCAATATTTCAAGGCGCTAAACGTAAAAATAGAAGATCAGACCGACTTTATACCACAGGCTCAAAACAGCGGCTATTTCACCGATAAAAATGAAATTTACAGCTACGGTTTTAACGATACGCAAATTCCGAAGAAAAATTTTAAATGGAAGCTTAGGCGGTTTTTTAGTTTGGATTGAAATTCTAGCCCAAACGGCAAGTTCTTAAATTTAGCGAGAATTTCACGAGCAAATAGGGCGGAGTGGGGCAGCGAGACGAATACCGCTCGCCGCTCCTCTGGCTTGCCGCATTCACAAAGCTATGGCGGGTAAAATTCACTCAGCCCGCTGTCGCAGCAAATCCAAAGCGGGTGTGGTTCGGGGCATAAAAAGCCGCTCTAAAGCCCGAACCGCTCCTGATCCTTACTTCGCCCCTTTTGGCGGCATAAATGCGGTTAGTTTGATATCCTCGCCCGCCTTGTGTTTATAAAGCTCGATATTTACTAACGCCGTGTGCGCGATGTTGCCGTTGGCAAGCTCACTCGTAGGCAGATCGATCGTAAGCACGTTCGGATTTCCGTTTTTGCAAAGCCCCTCGGCGTTAGGATCGTACTACGCGCCTTCGAATATCTGCACCACGCCGCGCATTATGTCGCCGCTTACGTTGGCTCCCGCCAAAATTTCGCCGCGAGCGTTAAACACGCGCACCAGATCGCCCTGCTTGATGCCGAGCTCCTTAGCGTCCTCGGTATTGATCAGCACCGGCTCACGATCTGCGACGGCGTATCTCTTGCGATTTGAGGTATTGCTCTGCTGCGAATGCAAGCGGTCATACGGATGCAGGCTAAGCAGATGAAATTTCGCGGGCTTTTCCTTCATCCCGAGCCACTCGACGGGCTCGAACCACATCGGATGCGCGCCGCAGTCTTTGTAATTCATCGCCTCTATCGTATCGGAGTAAATTTCAATTAGCCCGCTAGGCGTTCCCAAAGCCTCCAAAACGGGATCGTTTCTAAAATCCTCAAACGTCACGTAGGAGGCACTTTCAGGCGTCTCATAAAATTCCGTCGGCTCGTTTTTTTCCCACCACTGCTCAAAGCTCGGCATCTGAATGCCTAAAGCGGTGTTTGCATTTACGGCGCTCGCCGCCCCTTCGTAAAATTCTTTGATCCAGTCCATCTCCGTTTTGCCGCCGTCCGTATAAACCTCGGCAAGCCCGTCCGCGTAAGCCTTGCAAAGGTCGGTAAAAATTTGATAATCGTCCTTTGCGCCGTGCTGCTTGGCGACGACCTGCTTCATCGGGATGATATGCATATTGGAGTAGTCTCCGCTCATCGTGATGTCGTTGCGCTCATACTCCGTCGTGGTCGGGAACACGATGTCCGCCATCTTCGCAGTCGGCGTCCAGTAAATTTCATTCACTACGATGGTGCGCGGCTTGCGCCAAGCCTTGATGTTGGTGTTAGTATCTTGATGATGCACGATCGGATTTCCGCCGACCCAGTAGATAAAATCGATCTTCGGATAAGTGATCTTTGCGCCATTCGCGTCGATCGTCTTGCCCGGATTTAGCAGCGCGTCCGCGATGCGAGCTAGAGGAAAGGCGACCTTCGCCGTATTTACCAGCCACGCTTGAGTAGCTTCGCCGCCTTGCTTCTGATCCTGCGCAAGCCCTAGGAATTTGCCGTCCTTAACGACGCCGACGCTTGCGGCGTTCATTCCGCCGATCACGCCGCCCGCGCAGGTAGGCGCACCGCCGTTAGCGTAGTGGTAGCTAAAGCCGAAGCCGCCTCCGGCAAGTCCTATCTGCCCTAGCATCGCGCATAGAGTTACGATCATCCAGTGCGCCTGCTCGCCGTGATGAGCGCGCTGGATACCCCAACCCGCCATTATCATCGTGCGATTTTCGTAAAATTTTACTGCAAGCTCTTTTATCACGTCCGCACTAATGCCGCAAATTTCGCTAGCCCACTCGGGCGTCTTAGCCACGCCGTCGCTCTGCCCCGTGAGGTACGGCACGAATTTTTCAAAGCCCACGGTATAGTTTTGTAAAAATTCCTTATCGTACTTGCCCTGCGAGTAGAGGTGCTGCGCCATACCCAGCATCATCGCCACGTCGGTGTTCGGGCGAGGGGTGATCCATCGCGCCTTGCCCTCGAAATACTTGCCGCTCACGGTTTTGATCGGATCGATGATGATGATCTCTTTGTCGCTGTTTTTTAACTGCTCGAAATACTTAAATCCCTGCTCGTCCGAGCTCGTCCACGCTACTCGAAGCGTAGAGATCGGATTGAGCCCCCAAAAGACCACTACTTTGGAGTTTTCAAGCACCACCGGCCACGATGTTTGCTGCTCATAAACCTGATTTGAGCCCGTTACGTGCGGCATGATGACCTGCGCCGCGCCCGTAGAGTAATCGCCCGTGACGCCCGTAAAGCCGCCGGTTAAATTCATAAATCTATGAAGCAGCGTCCTTGAGACATGCACGTTACCCGTGCTCTGCCAGCCGTAGCTGCCCGCAAACACCGAGCTTGCGCCCTTTTGCTCGCGCGTCTTTTTAAGCTCGCGCGCGACGAGCTTGATCGCGTCTTCATATTTTACCTCGACCCATTCGTCAAGCCCTCGAAGCTCGGGCTTTGGATTATCTGGGTCGGCGAGATATGATTTTCGCACCATCGGCGCTTTGATACGCGTGTTATAAACGAGATCCGCCATCGTATTTTGAAGAGTATTTGGAATTTTAGAGGTGATCTTCCACGGCGCGGATTTTACGATCTTGCCGTTTTTAACGCTCGCTTTTAAAATTCCCCATCGCGCCGCAGTTAAAATTTCGCCGTTTTTCTTAAGCGCGGTGAGTTTATCTGCCGCGAGCATCGAGCTTGGGATGAGCGGAAGCGCCGAGACCGCCACGCCGAGCTTTAAAAAATTTCGTCTTTTCATTTCATATCCTTTAAATTTACGTCCTTGGAGTGCTTTTGCAGATACTGTACCACCGTCCAGCTCTCGTCTTTGCTAATAGGCGTACGCGAAAGCATCGATTTTATGTAGCCCGGCCATCTGTTCGCTTCGTAGTCGGCCGGCTGGTGCAGAGCGTGACAGACGCTACACGAGGCTTCGAATTTCTCTTTAGCGCCAGCGAAAATTTTATCCACGTCGCCGCTTAGCGCGCCCTCGTCGGTGTAGGCGGTTATTTTAACTTTATTAAAGCCGTCCTCTTCGCCCAAACTCTCGCTTTGAAATTTAGCCTGCTTCGAAAACGCCACCGCGATTATGCGCGCTTTAGGCGTGAAATAAATAACGTTGGGCGCCTTTGGATTTTGATAGCCGATGATCGAAAATTTCACCGCTCCGTCCTTGACCTCCAAAACCTCTATGGCGTTTGTGGGCAGCAGCCTGCCGTCCTTGTGCGACAAATCGCCGCTTACGCTTACCTGCTTTAGCACCGTGCCATAAAGCGTCTCGCCCGCCTTAACCTCGGCGTTTGCACAGCTTGCGATCACAGCCGCAAGAGCCGCCGCAGCCGCAATAGAATTTAAAAACTTCATGCTTATCCTTTCTTAAAATTTTAAAAACTTCTCGTAAATCTGCCGTATAAAAAGCCCGCAAATATCACGGCCAAAATAGCCGCGAATGCCGCAAACACTACCTGTGCGCACTGCGCCGCGTCTGCAAATTTAATGCTCGGCACCAGATAGAACCCCTCGCCGTAAAATCCGCCGAAAAAGCTCTGCACTTCGCTAAGCGCGGTGCCTGCGGGGAAGGACGGAGTGCCCGTGCAGCTTGCGGGGCGAAATAGCTCCGGTAGCAGGCTATCAAGCGGCGCCGCAAAAGGAAATGCGGGTGCTGCGAGGCAATTTGCGGTATCTGCGGCGGGGTGCGGCGCAGAGCTTTGTAAATAGCCGTATATCGCGCCTGCAAAGCCGAGCAGGTAAGCAATGAGCCTTGCTATGAAGCCAAACGGCAGCAGCAAGCCGATGAGCGCGCCCACGCCCGCTACGGCAAAGCCCAGACGCACGAGGGCGCTCGCCTGCGTAGGCGACATAAAAAGGTAGCGTTGAAAGAAAAAATACGATACCGCAATATACCCTGCGCTTATCACAAAGAGCCAAAACCACGGCGTGGCAGTATTTTGCCACGCGTAAATCTTTAAAATCAATCTATTCAAGATCTCCTCCGTCTTATAAAATTCTTAAGAATACTTTTTAATCTTAAGATTTAAATTTATGAGGGAATTATAGCAATAAAAGATAAAAATTCGAGTCTGTATTGCCCTAAATATCGGAGTTTTATAAGCTTTAAACTTAACGTATAAAATTTCAATTTTAAAAATTAACGCTCTTTGCGTGGTGGCGGAAAGTTTTTGAGATATGAAATTAAAATAGTAGATTTTATAAAATTTAATCAATATAAAGGACAAATTTAAGTGCCATTGTTATATAATTTATCTTATTTTTAAAAAGGAGTTTGAGATGACTTTTATGGAGTCTGTTCGCACTTGTCTCAAAGAGAATTATTGCAACTTTGAGGGGCGTGCACCACGTTCAGAGTACTGGTGGTTTGCATTATTTGCGGCACTTTTAGGAATTATAACGTTAGTATTGGATGGCTTTTTAGGCACCTATGCCGTTACGAGTTCCGGTAGAATGATCGGTTTCATTAACTCAATCTTTTTATTGGCAATACTTTTACCTTCTATTGCCGTAGCGGTAAGGCGTCTGCACGATACCGATAGAAGCGGCTGGTTTTATCTGTTAATTTTTGTCCCGATAATAGGCCCGGTAGTATTGCTCGTATTTTTTATCCAGCAAGGCACTAACGGAGGCAACCGCTTTGGAGACGATCCGTTGCGACCCGCAAGCAGAGGCTCGATTTTTTAAACGTAGCTTTGTAGCACACATAAGCTTTGCAAATAAGCTAAATTTAGGGCTAATCCCATTTTGGTTTTAGCCCTTTGTCTTATGAGGCGGTTCCGCTTAAAATAATCCTTTTCGTCTAAATTTAGATCCCCTGCGCAGATTCAGACTATAAAATTTTAATCCTATTGCCCTTTAATTTCACGATCTTTTTGTCGTTTACGAGCTTCGTAATCGCTGAGGAGACGTTTTGGCGAGGCGCGCCGAGTAGGCTTGCCAGCGTCATTATATTAAAGGGAAGCTCCGCAATCTTATCGGCGTTTGCGATGCGATTTAAAAAATTTAAAATCCGCGTCCGGATTTTCGCAAAGACGATCTCTTTTATTAAAATCCGCTGCGAGTGGAGGTTTTTAATAAGCGCGTTTATGATCGAGCTTGCAAACTCATCTCCTAGCAACTCGAAAAGCTCCGAGATATTGATCTGCAGCGTCTCGCAGTCGCTTAAAATTTCAAGGCTCGTGTTTTTATCCAAGCAGACGTAGGCGCCGCTTTTTACGAAGCTAAAGATAAATTCCTTGCCGTTTTCGTAGCAGTTTAGCTTCGCCCTGCCGCGCAGCAGAATGATAAATTTAAACTTTTGCGCGTAGATCACGTCGCCGCGAGCGTAGCTTTCGTGCCTAAATTTAGCAATCCGCTCCCTGCTTAAAAAGTCGAATTTCTCGCTGTAATCGTTATTTAGTCTATCTATCATAGCAGCTCTTTGCATAAAATTTCACGTAAATTTTACATAAAAAGGATAAATTCGTCGCAATCGCGACAAATTTAAATTTATCTTTGATTTATAATTCGCGTTAAAGACAACCCAGAAAGGATACTTTATGAGGAAAATTTTTATCTCATTTATCTGTGCGTGTTCGCTTTTTGGCGGCGAGGTGATCTCCAAAACCGTTACGATCTCGCAAGACGGCAAAGCAATCGGCGAGGCTGAAATTTTAACGCCGATCGAGGTGATATCCAGCGATGGCGGCGTTACCAAGATTAAAATTAAAGGCGTCGTGAGCGAAAACTATCAGCTTCAAATACAAAAAAATATGAAAGAAGCTGAAATTTACGCGATTTTTACGAATGAAGCCGAAGCAAATTTTAAAAAGGGCAAAAAGCTCGAGGACGATTACGGCGAGATCTGGTATGAGGCCGAGGGGATTTACGAGATCAGTTCGGATGCCGTAGCCAAGGACGCTAAGGCGCTTTATGCGGAGGCAAAGACAAACTACGAGCAGATCTGCTCTGCGTGTCATAGGCTTCACGAGCCGAATAGCTTCACGGCAAATCAATGGCCTGCGAATCTGCAAGAGATGATCAACGCAAACTACGTAGCGCTCGAGGGCGACGAGCTAAATTTGATCATAAAATACCTACAACACAACGCAAAAAAACCTGAATGACAAAGGAGATCAGATGAAAAGGCGAGACTTTTTAAAGGCAGGGATTTTAGGCGCAAGCGCAGCAAGCGCTAGCAGGATTGAGGGAGTAACGCAGACGATTTTTGATAACAAAAAGGTATTCGGCGCGAATAGATTCGGCCCTTTTTGGCTAAATTTAAACTCGTCGCAGATCGTTTCGGTAAGCGATTTTGAAGGCGATAAATTTCCAAATACGATGAATTACAGCTTGCCCGATAATATCCAAAATGAAAACCGCGTGCTCTATCCGATGGTGCGTAAAAGCTATCTGAAGGCTAAAGGCACGGCAAAGAGCGAACTGCGCGGCAAAGAGGAGTTCGTGCGCGTTAGCTGGGACGTAGCTCTTGATCTAGCGGCGAAGGCTTTGAAAGAAAATTTCGACAAATACGGCGCCGAGGCGATCTACGGCGAGTGCTACTGGTGGGGCGGCAGCGGTAAGATCGGCTGGGGGCGCACCGTAGCGCACCGAATGCTTAAAATTTTAGGCGGCTACGTAGAGGAAAGCGGCGATTACTCCACCGGCGCGGGGCTCGTCATCATGCCTCACGTGCTGGGCTCAAGCGCCGTTTATGATGCGCCTACTACGTGGAAAGCGATCGTCAAAAACGCCAAAAACGTCGTATTTTGGGCGACTGATCCTGCGGTAACCAATCAAATTTCATCCGTTCCGCCTACGCACGACGGCTATATCGGCATGCAAGAGCTTAAAAAATCTGGCATCAAAACCTACAGCGTAAACGTGATGAGAAACGACACCGCGCGTTACTTCGGCAGCGAAGATATAATCGTGCGCCCAAACACCGATACCGCACTCATCATCGGTATGTGCCATTATCTGTTTACGAATAAGCTCTACGATGAGGAATTTATCAAAAAATACACCGTCGGGTTTAATAAATTTAAAGCGTATTTTCTAGGCGAGAGCGATAAAATCGTAAAGGATGCAGCTTGGGCGAGCAAAATTTGCGGACTTAGCGAGGAGGCTATTGCGAAATTTGCTACGGCGCTTGCAAAGGAGCCGAGCACGATCCTGATCGGTCGCGGTTTGCAGCGCGCAGATCACGGCGAGCAGCCTTTCTGGGCGCTAGTGGCGCTTAATGCGATGCTGGGATATATCGGCAAGGAGGGGCTCGGCTTTGAATTTAGCTTGGGCTACGGCTCTGCGGGCGCTACGAACAAGGTGGCTCCTATTTTAAAGGGACTTAGCACGCGCATAGATGAAAAATACGAAAATACGGGCTCTGCGCCTTGGAAAAGCGCGAAAAATATCACCATCCCGTCCTCTCGCAGCATAGAGGCGCTGGAGCATCCGGGCAAGCAGATCGATTATGACGGCACCAAGATCAAACTGCCGCATATGAGAGTCGCGTATATGGCGTGCGGATCGATGTTTACGCGCCATCAGGACGTGAATAATATTGTGAGGCAATGGCGTAAATTTGACACCGTCATCACCGCCGAGCCTTACTGGACGAGTACGGCGAAGCTTAGCGACATCGTGCTTCCCGTCGCGATCGAGGTCGAGCGCAACGACATCAACCAAACGGGCGCTACGGGCGAATATATAGTCGCTTACAGACCTGCAATCGAGCCGATGGGCGAGAGCAAGAGCGACTTTTGGATCTGCGAGCAGATCTGCAAGCGCTGGGGATACGGCGAGGTCTTTAGCGAGGGCAAGGACGAGCTAGGCTGGATGAAGGAATTCTACGCAGATGCCGTAGAGCAAGCCAAAGGCCTAAATATAACGATGCCTAGCTTTGAGGAATTTTACGACAAAGGCTTCGTGCGCTTTGAAAAGGACGACGAGACCAGCGCGCTATACACGCGCCTTGTGGCATTCCGCGAAAATCCCGCCAAAAACCGCCTCGGCACGCCGTCGGGTAAGATCGAGCTTTACTCGCCCGTAATCGCTAAGATGGGCTATGCCGACTGCCCGCCGATGCCTACTTGGATCGAGCCTAAGGAGTGGCTGGGAGATGCGAAAAAGACGGCGAAGTACCCGATCCACGTCGTAAGCCCGCACTCTCGCTACCGCCTGCACAGCCAGCTAAACAACTCGATCATCAGAAATTTTGCCGAGGTTAGCGGCAGAGAGCCGGTGCTTATCAATCCAAAAGACGCCGAAGCACGCGGGCTTGCAAATGGCGACATCGTGCGCGTTTTCAACGATCGCGGCGAAATTCTAGCGGGCGTGCTCGTCACCGACATCGTGCCCGAGCGCGTCGCAGCGATCTGCGAGGGCGCGTGGTATGACCCCGAGGTTTGGGGCGAGAAGAGCCTCTGCCAGCACGGCTGCGTAAACGTGCTTACGTTTGATAAGGGCACGTCAAGTCTCGCGCAGAGCAACTCGGCTCACACCGTGCTAGCGCAGATTGAGAAATTTAAGGGAGAGATTAAGCCGATTACGGCATTTGGTAAACCTAAAATCCTACAATCTTTGTAGCGCGTCGTCTTTTAAGCGTCTTTGAATGAGCTAGAAAATTTCGCCCTGCGACAGGCTAATTGCCTAGTCTTGGGACGAAATTTTCGTCGCAACATTCAAATCCATCTTAAAATACTTCCGCTTACGTTTTTCTGGCGGCGCGTCGTCTCGTCTTGCAAATCTTGGCTTGCCTTTTTGTGCTCAAATTTAATTCATCAAACTTTGAGCGTAAATTTACTTTCTTTCATATTCGTCAAATTCAAACGTAAATTTTGCGCGGATTAAAAACTCTGCTAAAATTCGCTCAAATTTAACCCAAAGGTCGCGCCGTGCAAATCTCGAATTTGATCCAAAATTTTATCCGCAAACGCATAGTTTCAGAGTCCATTTTGCTGCCGTTTCTCTATCCCGATGAGGGCGAGTTTGAGAGTTTTCAGGAAGGATATAGACTCGTTGGCCGCAAAACTGGCGAGGAGCTAGCAGACGACGCACCAGGACAGTGGCGCAAGAGCTGGCGGGTCATCGCGCGTAACGGCATGGACGATCCGTTTTTCGTGGATTTTGCCCTCGGGGACGCCTCGCCGGTGTATTTTGCCTATCACGGCGCGGGCTCGTGGGAGCCGATAAAGGTCGCGGACGACATCGTTAAATTTGAAGAAATTTTAACCGCACTTGCCGCGTTTGAGGCGCCTTGCTCGCTTGAAGCGATCGCGCCGCTTGCTGATTTAAACAACGAATTTTACCGAGAGCTGGCGGACGACTACGCGCAGGAAGATGAAGCGCGCGAGGAGCCGGGATATAAATATTTCAGCGTTTTCATCGAGGATGTGGGCGCGGACAAGGTAAAAACGCTCGTGTTTTTAAAGAAAATTTTTGAGGACGAGAGCTTTGCAGCGACCAAAGAGAGAACACAAAATTTGCCGCTTTGCGTATTTAGCGGCATAGGGGAATCGGTGCTACCGCTGCAGGACAAACTCGCCTCGCTCGGAGTTAAATTTTACGCGCGGGAGATCTCTTTTAGCGAGTTTATCGCGTGGAGTAGTTAAGCGGGCAAATTTTAAATTTTCAACTCCCGCTGCTGCTAAATTTAAAATTTAGCAGCAGGCGATCCTATTAAATTTCGTGCTCGTTCGCTTGCTATCGCAGTGCGTTAATAGCTTTGCGTACGCTGGAGCGAAAATTAAAGCGTAAAATCAAAATGTAAAATTGAAGTGGATTTTAAGCGCCCTACTTCGTTTTTTACTTGCAGTAGGGCGAATTTGCTTAAAGTAGTGAACTAAAGCGAGGCGAAAATTATCCAAACCTTGGATCTATTATCTTGCTCAGTTAGAGCAGCTGTTGCGAGCGACGAGCTCTGCAAAATCTAGCGCTGCGTCGTAGTCGGGCTCAGAGGCTATGTCGCTTACGAGCTCTTTATAAACCACAACGCCTGCGGTATCTATGACGAAGATTGCTCTGGCACTAAGACCTGCTAATGCGCCGCTGGCGATGAGGGTGCCGTAGCGGCGACAAAATTCTTTATCGCGGAAATCGCTTGCAACGCGTAGATTTTTGATCCCCTCAGTCGTGCAAAACCTCCCCATCGCAAACGGTAAATCCATCGAAACGACGATTACTTCAGTGTTAGGAAGCGATGCGGCGCGCTCGTTGAACTTACGTGCCTCCGTCGCGCAGACGGGCGTATCTAGCGACGGCACGGCGACGATGATTTGCACGTGCTTGCCGCTAGCGATCTCGATTTCGCTTAGATCTTGAGCTACTAAGCGTACTTGCGGCGCGCGATCACCTAGATTTATCTCTTGCCCGCTTAACTCTACGGGCTTTCCTTGGAATGTTACTGTTGACATTTTTGTCCTTTGCTTTGAATTTGTAGTGGCGAATATACAAAAATTCCTTAAATTTCAGGTAAAATTGCTTTAAAAATCAAGGAGAGCAGATGGGCGAAGATATTTGGGGCAGCAGCAGCAATCCTGCGTCGCTAGCCAGTATAAGACGTAAAAGTGGCGAAGAGAAAAAGCCCTTGGACGAGAAGCCACAGGAGCAATCTGAGAATTTAGATTTAGCGCAAGAAGAACTTGCGGCGGATGATACTATAGAGCAAAATTCTGCGGCTCAGAATTCTATAGAGCAAAATTCCACTTCCATAAGGCAAAATTTTACTCCACAGAATTCTGCGGAGCAAAATTTAGCTTTTGCAGCTCAAGGCTTGGATGAAGAAAATTCTATTTTGCGAGATTCTGCCGCGACAGGCTCTGGCGAGCAAGATTCTAACGCTAAAAGTTTGAATTCTACCGAGAATGCCGCAAACTCGCAGAATTTTGTGGAGCAGAATTCCACTTGGCAAAATTCAGCTTCCTCAAATTCCGATAGAATTAACTCTACGCAAAGCTCAGCTAAGGTTTACGATCTAAATAAAGCCTACGTATTTTATATGTTCCTCGGGCCTTTCGGTGCGCATAGATTTTATCTTGGGCGTATAATCTCCGCGATTTTTCAGCTTTTAGGCGGGCTGCCATTTCTCATCTGGCTTTTTTTAGTAGTGGTTGCTGTCATATGGACGAGTATAGAAGGTAACGATCTGTTAGCGCTTATAAACTCATCTCGTCCGGATTTGGGCGTGCAAGCATCAGACCTAAAAGATATAGAACAGGGCTTTTTTCATTTTATGGTTATTTTCTCGGTGCCCAATGTTTTATTTTTAATCTGGCTTATTAGCGACTTTTTTAGGTTGCCTGATATGGTGCGAAAGCTAAATGTATCCGTAGGCGTGGGAGCAATCCTGTATGTTTATACGGATGACGCTAAAGAGCAGAGCGAAAATCTATCTACTGCCAAAACTACCCTTTACATAGCGTTTGGGCTTGAGGCGTTAAATGCGGTAGGCAGATATATCAAGAATGTAGATAAAGTTGGTGCGTTGGAGGGCGTCGGACTTATATCTATGATATGCCTAGCTGTGGGGCTATATTTTTTAGCGCGCGCTATACGCAGCACGGATCTGCTATCAAACGCCGTGCTAGTCGGGGTTTCCTCGGCTATAAGCGCAGTAAGCACTATATTTGTAGGATTTGAATTGTTTAATCCATCAGTTTTTATGATAAGCATTTATTGCGTATGCACAGCGGTATATCTTATCTATCAGCTGCTAGTTAGTAAAGAGCTTTATGATTGCAGCGGAGAGAAAAACTATCTAAGAGCGTTTTATGTTATTGCAGCTACGGAGATAGTAACTCTAGTCTTGATAGCGCTTGACTCGCAGCTTTTCGCTTTAGTATTTGCCATAGGGTGGTTAGCTTCGGTAGTTTTAAATGTTTCGGCGGTTTATGGCACTAGGGAGGTTACCGCTTCAAAAGGTGGCTACAATCTAGAGAATCTGGCGTATCACGTAAGGCAGATGAATAGGCGGGAGTTTTAGGTATTTAAGGGCGATTAGTATAATCTTATATTATTTTAAAAAAGGAGTTTAAAATGACTTTTATGGAGTCTGTGCAAACTTGCGTAAAGCAAAAATACGCCGCATTTAGCGGGCGAGCATCAAGGTCGGAGTACTGGTGGTTTTTTCTATTTACCGTGCTTGGCGGGATTGTTTTGAGTTTGATAGATGGTGTTTTAGGCACTACGATAGGATATAATCAAATAATAGCCGGCAGGATCGTTCATCAAGAAATCGGCATTATAGATGCGCTTTTTCAGCTAGCTATGCTCGTGCCAGCCATTGCCGTATCGGTCAGGCGACTACATGACACCGATAGAAGCGGCTGGTTTTTTCTGCTTATTTTAACGCCGATCGTGGGTGCTTTTTTCGGCGATATCGGACTTTTGGTGTCATTTGTGGGTTGGATAGTGCTGCTTGTGTTTTTCGTACAGCGCGGCGATAGCGGATCCAATCGCTTCGGATACGATCCGCTATGATAAAGCTCTAAAGCTTTGCGGAATTTTAGAATTCTAAAATTCCGTGCAGATAAAATTCTTTGTATTATCACTTAAAATTCTATGCATAAGCACTTTGTAGCGCTAAATTTTTCTTAGGATAAGCTTTTCAAATCCTCTTTAATTGATTGCCATTATCTGTAACTTAGAATTTTTATATTATAATGGCTCTTAAAATTTTATTTTAGAAAGGATGAAAATGAAAGAGAGAATCGAGGCGCTGTTCGCGCAAAATCCTAAAATTTCGATCGCGCAGATCTGCAAGGAGCTCGGCGCCAAGGAGATCGACGTGCTGCTAAACCTGCCCGAGCGCTACGGAAAGAGCACGGGCGGCGATAAATTCTGCGAGGTCATTAGGGAGCTTGAGAGTTGGGGTGAGGTGCTTTTTGTAAAAAATACGCCGAGCTTCATCATCGAGTTTAAAACCAAGATCCCAAGCGGCAAGAGCGCGCAGGGATATTATAATTTCGGCATGGGCGCAAACGGCGATGAGGCGCATGGGCTGGGCATTTTGGGGGGTCATCTAAAGACGGATGAGATCGATAAGATCATCCTCGTGACGCAGACTTTCATGGGCATGCTCTCGAAATTCGTGGGCTTTTACGACAAGGCGGGCGAGAATATCTTTAAAATTTACGTCTCGCGCGACGAGAAAGGACAGCTGCTAGCCGAGCAAGACGCGAAATTTGAAGCGCTAAAAGCCGCGATTTAGCGCTAGCGCGAGATTAATTTTGCCCTGCCCGCGCATCGCCTGCTTGAGCTTTAAAATTCTACGGGGCGCCAACCAAGGCGCTTTAAGCTAGCCAATAAGCTTTCGGGCAAAATTTTAAATTATCGTTGATGATGAAATTCCAAACTCACCTCATCGCTATTTGCGCTTTAAGGTGTTTGGAATTTCACGGGCTCGGCTAGCGCCTACTTTATCTGAAGTGGAATTTTACCGCTTCAGATAGATAGCCCTTTTAAATTTTATTTCAACAATCTACTACTAAATTTTCAAAAATTTTATTTATATTGTCTTTGTACTGCGTATCGTCAAACTCTAAATTATTATTCGCAATCTTCCGCCCGGTAATATCTCCAAGCTCTATAAGATATTGCTTGAACTTTTCTAAAAATTTATCTACATTTGCCTTTTTATCGTAGCCCCACTCATCTGAGCTAAAATGAATATACGCAATAATTTTTTTGCTTTTAAGATAATATTTCGGCTGGTAAATTCCCGATTTCGTAAAATATCTCAATATTTCCTCGTTCAAACAAAGGCAAATATCGATCTTTTGTAGAGATTCCATTTCAAAGTCGCTAAAAACCCTTTTAATCTCTTGTCTTGCCGCTCTTACAATATCCGGCATATAGATCGGCACATCATCCGCCCCGCCGATAACGGCATTTATGCTAAATTTCACACTGCACCTCGTCCTTAAATTATAAAGTGGTATTATCCAAAATTTCGGCTCATTATATCATCTTCATAATATTTATTGGGTGCTGGAGCTACGGAGTTTTGAAATCGATATAATTTTTTATCAAAATAGACCCGAATAAAGATAAAATTTTAAAATTTACCTCCGCCGCCGCACTGTCTGGCAAATACATTAAAATTTATCTCGAATGAACTTAATAGCGAGCTGTTTTATAAGCTGAGGAGGGTAGGTTAGGCGGAACAAATTTTGCTTTTTCGCTCGCGTTAAATGACAAAGTAGGGCGGCTGCGACTGGCGCAATTATAATAGCGAATTTATCCGCTTGCCACGCCGTAACTGCTTAAATTTTAAAATTTACTTCTCTTTGCGGCTTAAAATTTTAGAAATTTTTGCGGCGTCGTAAGTTTTTGCCTGCGCTTTTAGAAACTCGCAAAGTCCCTTCTGCTTGCAAAGGCCGTGAGCGAGCAAAAACTCCACCGTGTCTGTATCATCCAGTACTGCGGCTAGCTTAATCAAGCCCGTTAGCTCATTTTGCGGTAGCTCGCGCAAGCTTTGAAATTTTAAAATTTCCTCTACATAGCGTAGCCTTCCGTCGCGGAATTTTTTAAATCTTGCGCTATTTATGAACTCACGAACGCGTGGATCAGGCGGATTTTTATATGCCGAAACGATAAAACCTGCATCTCGTAAAAATAGCAGCTCTCCTCCTGCAACCGAGCTTACCACGCCGCTAATATCTGTAGCGCCCAGCTCAAGAAGCAATGAAAACGTCTCAAAATCTCCGCACGATGTGGCTAGATGTAACGATCCGCGTGCATGTATATTTGCGCCGTGCTCTACCAAAAATCGCACTAATCGCAGCACATCCGCATTTTTTAAAATTGTGCGACGTCCTAACTTTTCGCTTGGAGTTATTAAATTCTTTTCGTCTGCACCCAAATCAGCGCTGTTTGGCGCATCAATACCCGCACCAAAATCAAGCGGACAGCCGTAAGAAATCGCAGTTTGCAACGGCGAGCCGATATATCCTTCATTGTAGTTCAAATCAGGCTTAAACGCAAGTATTCGAGTAATTCGTGTAAAATCAAGCTTTCCGCTTCGCATTAGTTTCGTATTTGCAATAAAGGGCGTAAAAATCCGCTCGCCAAACTCCCCGAAATCCTCGTCGATCCTGCCCCTGTTTTGCGCCGCGAATTCCAAAAGCGCGTCCAAGCCCGTATCTATCTGCGCATCGCTAGCATTTTCATCGTAAAAAATTTCAAAATTTGGCTGCGGCAAATTTGATGCCACCTGCTGCGTAGTAGAAGCCGCCGCATCCTCTTTAGCGGCGCCGAAAGCGTAGCCCGCAAGTAAAAGCCACAAAAAGATAAAATTTTTCATATCGCCCTCGCTTAAATTTTGCGCGATTATATCAAATCTAAGGCTAAATTTAACGGCGTCTTGGAATTTCATAAAAAGCAAACGGCAAATAAATTTAGCCCAAAAAAGCGCCTTTTGATTTTAATTTCGCTAGAATTAGCCATAAATAACCTAAACAAAGGAGCGGCAAATGAAACTACTTTTTACTTTGATCTTGCTTTGTGCGGGGCTTTTTGCAAACACGCTGCAAGAGATCAGAAATAGCGGCGTCATCAGAGTCGGCGTCAGAGATGGTAGACCGCCTTTTAGCGAGATTAGCGGCGGTAAATTTGAAGGCTTTGAGATCGAGCTTGCCAATGCGATCGCAAAGGCGATTTTTGGCGCCAAACAAGGCGAAGTGCAGTTTGTCTCTCTAAGCGCCGCCGATCGCGTCTCATATCTAGTCAATAATAAAGTCGATATGGTCGCAGCTACCTTCGTCATCGATTCGGCGCGCAAAAATCATGTAGACTTCTCGATGCCGTATTTTTCGACCAATCTCGGCGTACTAACTCGCAAAGCGGACGCCATCAAAGATATATCGCGTTTGCGTGATATGAGGCTCATCACTGAAGAGGGCACGACCGTAGATAATTACCTCAAAAAAGAGAAATTTAGCAACGTAAGCTACTGCAAAAGCACAAGCGAATGCTACGCGATGATCCGAGACGGTAAGGCTGATGGATACATCAATTTAAATATCACGGTGCTAGCCTACGCCGTCGTGGACGATACGCTCGAAGTGCCGTTTCAAAACTTCGGTAAGCCCGATTTTATCGGTATCGGAGTGCAAAAAGGAAATAAGGAGCTGCTTGATTTCATCAACGCAGAGCTTGTCAAACTAAGCAAAGAGGGCTTTTTCAAAAAGGCTTATCAAGACACCTTCGAGCCTTTTTACCGCGGCACGGCGGATAAAAAATACTTCCTGCTAGATGGAATTTATGATTTGCTATAAAAGCGTAGAGCTAGAAATTAAAATATAAAATTTATCGAAGGCAGTTTGCATAACGAATAAATCTTGGGATTTAAAATTTTTCAAATTCATTAAATTTCAAATCCCCACTTCGCCCCTAAATTTCAAACCTGCATACGCGCGGTAATTGAATTTTAAACCGCTTACATTTATTTTCTCTAAAATATATAGTGCTATAATTATTTTAAAACTAAAAAGTAGGGGGCTTTTTATGAGATTACTTTTTATTTTAGCCTTATTTTGCGCTAGCATTTTTGCAAATACACTAGATGAAATCAGGCAGGCAGGGGTTATCAGAGTGGGCGTGCGCGAAGGTCGGCCGCCACTAAGCGAGTCTAATAATGGCAAGTTTGAGGGCTTTGAAATCGAGCTTGCTAGCTCGATCGCCAAAGACATTTTCGGCGATAAAAAGGGCGAAGTGCAGTTCGTAGCCGTCACCGCAGGCGAGAGAATCCCGTTTTTGAAAAATAATAAGGTCGATATGGTTATCGGCACCTTTATGATTACGCAAGAGCGCAAGAAGCAGGTAGATTTCTCGCTGCCCTATCTATCGGTAAATTTTGGCATCGTAACGCGTAAAGAGGATCAAGTGAAGGACTTCGCGCAAGTTCGCGATATGAGAATTTCGATCGAAAAAAATCCCAACGGCTCGATGACCGAGCGCTATCTGCGCAAAGAGAAATTTAGCAATTTAGTTTATTGCAAAAATACCTCCGAGTGCTACGCGATGATGAAGGACGGCAGAGCCGACGGCTACGCCAATGACAACATCATCGTCCTAGCCTATGCCGTAGTAGACGACGCGCTGGAGGTGCCATTTAAAAATTTAGGAGCGGCGGAATTTCTAGGCATCGGCGTGCAAAAGGGCAACAAGGAGCTACTGGATTTCATAAATTCCGAACTCATCAAGCTGAGCAAAGAGGGGTTTTTCAAAAAGGCTTATGAGGATACTTTCGAGCCGTTTTATCGCGGCACGGCGGATAGAAAATATTTCCTTTTAGACGGAATTTATAACATGCTTTAGAGCTTAGAATTCTTAGGCGCGAGATTTTTAAATTTTAAAATTCCGCCTCGCACGCGGCAAGTGGAATTCTACGATCTTTAAATTTTGAAATTTTAGTAACCGAGAAATTCCGTAAATTCTAAAATTTGAAATTTTATCTCACGCTCGCTCGGTTTTAGAATATCTATATTTTATCAGAGCAAAATTCTATGTTACGGACAAAATTTTAAAATTTTACGTACGACGGAATTTTAGAATTTTATCCGCACCGCGAATTTTAAAATCCTGCGCTACACGGAATCCCGCAGACAAGCGCGATAAATTTAAAAGGATAAAATTCTGCATGAGGTAAATTCTGATTCACGGCAAAAGCGCAGTCGCCGCAGATGCTATCGTTTAAGCTTTGTAGCCGCAGAAATTTACTCAAACGCCTTGTAGTGCGCCTCGTCGGCAAACTCGAGCATCTCGCGATCGCCCCTGCTATCGCCGTAAGCGATAACGCGATCGAAAGCCTGCACGTCGTATGCTGCACGCACGCGAGCGACCTTTTGCGCGCCGTAGCAGTTCTGCCCCTCGATCTCGCCCGTGATGATGCCGCCTTTGCGCCGTATTTTAGTGCCTAAAAGCTCCAAGCCCTGCGCCTCGCACCACGGACGCAGCCAGTCTTCGAGCGAGGCGGTGACAATGACGACCCTATCGCCCGCGGCTTTGTAGGTTGCGATCTTGTCCATCGCGCTTTGTTTTAGGATATCTTCGATGTGGGTGGTGGAGTATTTTTTGCAAATTTTATCGAATTTATCGGCACTCATACCCGCAAAAAAGTAGCCTAGAAGCTTTCTGCGCGTAAAGTTATTGCTCGCAAGGCCTAGCTTATATGCCGCTAAAATGGGCGATAGCACCAAAATCCCGCGAAAAAATTTCTTAAATCCGACTACGTAGGCGACGAACTCGAGCAGCGAATCATCGCGCGTGATCGTGCCGTCAAAGTCGAATAAAACAAGATTCATTGCCTCTCCTAGCAAAATTTCAGAAGCGTAAATTTTAAAATTTGCCTATAAAAAAGGCGTGAAATTTAAAAGCTAAATTTCACGCCGAATTTTAAAATTTCATCCAAAAATTCTATTTTTTAGCCATTCGTCTGCGCGTCGTAGGGTCTAAGTATCGCTTACGCACGCGGATATTTACTGGCGTAACCTCCACAAGCTCGTCCTCTTCGATCCACTCCAGCGCGCGCTCTAAATTTAGCGCGCGCGGCGGCACGAGTTTGATCGCATCGTCGCTACCGCTCGCGCGGACGTTGGTTAAATTTTTACCCTTGATCGGATTGACGTCCAGATCGTTCGGACGGCTGTGCTCGCCGATGATCATACCCAGATAAACCTTCGCCTGCGGAGCGATAAAAAGCACGCCGCGATCTTGCAGGTTCCACAGGCTGTATCCTAGCGCCACTCCGTTTTCCATACTCACGAGCGCGCCGTTTTGTCGCTTCTCGACCGCGCCTATGAAAGGGCGGAATTCCAAAAAACTATGGTTCATTACGCCTTCGCCGCGAGTATCGGTCAAAAACTGCGAACGAAAGCCGATAAGACCGCGCGCCGGGATCTCAAACTCCATACGCGTTTGCCCGTCGCCGGTAGGGTTCATCACCTTCATCTCGGCCTTTTTGCGGCCTAACTTTTCGATGACGGTGCCGGTGCAATCATCGGGCGCGTCGATAACTAGGTGCTCGAAGGGCTCGCATTTGATGCCGTCGATCTCTTTGATGATAACTTCCGGGCGCCCGAGGCAAAACTCAAAGCCCTCGCGGCGCATATTTTCGGCTAAAATCGTGATCTGCAACTCGCCGCGGCCGCTTACTTTAAATTTGCCCTCGCCTGCGTTTTCATAGCGCATCGCTATGTTGGTTTTCATCTCCGCTTCCAAGCGCTCGTCGATCTTATTTGAGGTTACGAATTTGCCCTCCGTACCGGCTAGCGGTCCGTCATTTACGCTGAAAATTACGCTAAGGGTGGGCTCTTCGATATGTAGCGCATCAAGCGGGATCGGATTATTGGGATCGACGATACTATCGCCTACGTCAAGCGCGTCAAAGCCAGCGATTGCCACGATGTCGCCCGTGCCCGCCGCGTCGATGTCGGTGCGCTCAAGCCCGTTAAAACCGATGAGCTTTGAAATTCTACCATTTATATGCGTGCCGTCGGCTTTAGCTAGCATAACGCTTTGGTTCTTGTTTATCGTGCCGTTGAAAATCCTAGCGATGCCAATCTTACCTACGTAGTTGTCGTAATCGAGCGTGAAAACCTGCAGCTGCAGCGGATTTTCATCGCTACCGCTCGGAGTTGGAACGTGAGAGATGATCGTCTCAAAAAGCGGCTTCATATCGGTGCTTTCGTCGTTTAGATCGTATTTTGCGTAGCCGTTTTTGGCCGCGGCGTAGATGACGGGGAACTCAAGCTGCTCGTCGTTTGCGTCAAGCGCTACGAAAAGATCGAAAATTTCATTTACTACGCGGTCTGGATCGGCTGCGGGCTTGTCAATTTTATTTACTACTACGATCGGTCTGAGCCCTAAAGATAGCGCCTTTTTCACGACAAATTTCGTCTGCGGCATAACGCCTTCTTGCGCGTCGACGAGCAAAAGCACGCCGTCCACCATCTTTAGCACGCGCTCGACCTCGCCGCCGAAATCGGCGTGGCCCGGAGTGTCGATAATGTTAATTTTAACGCCGCCGTAGTGGATGGCGGTGTTTTTGGATAGTATCGTAATGCCGCGCTCGCGCTCTATGTCGTTGCTGTCCATCACGCGCTCGCCGACTTCTTGGTGATTACCAAATGTGCCGGACTGTTTTAAAAGCTCATCTACGATAGTGGTCTTGCCGTGATCGACGTGCGCGATAACCGCAATATTTCTGATATTTTCCAAATTTTTCTCCGTTTGCTATTTTAAAGGCTGACGATTATACTAAAAAAATTCTTAAGATAAAAATTTACGAGTACTCTTTGACTTCGCAGACAAAAAACTCATAAACGCGCTGTTGAATTAGTGCATCCTCGTCATCATCTCCGATCAGACGGCGCAGATGCGAAAAATCGATCTTTTTGATATATTTTTTGTTGTTTTTGATATCTCTGTCGATCTCTTTTAGAAGCGAGTCTAAATTTAAACTTTTATAGGTTTTCGCCTTTAAGATATACTCTTTTACGATGGAAACAAGCACGCCGATGCGCTGCTCGTCGCCCGGATAAATTTCGCCCGCTATATCTTTGATCACGTCGTAATCCTCGTCGGTCTGCTTCTTTTTGGCAAGCAGCATTGCGGCAAAAATTTTGGCTCTAAACTCAATAGAGCGATGGTGAGGGATAAAAACCTCGCGAAATACGGATAAAAGATGATTTTTAAAATTCATTTATAACCTTACTTTAAGAAACATTTCCATATAATCCCGATTGCCCTTTCTTAGACCTGTGCAATGCTTTTTTTAGGCACCGCTTCAGGGTAGGAATACAGCAGAGCACTTAGATCTCGCATGTGCCGCAGCCATCTGGGAAGGGGTTTTATAAATCAATCCTATTAAGTCCGAAATGTTCTTTGAAATCCTCGCAAACACTCTGAAAATCGACGCCTTCAATTTTCGGCTTGGCTTTGAAAAACTCTAACATCGAATTATACCCGCTAAGCAGCTCCTTGCTCTTTACGCCGTAACTAATCGAAATCCCCGCCTCAAAAAACGCCGCTAATTTATCGCAATACTTAAGCGCCTTGCCGTCGATTGCGCGAAATTTATCTTCGTTAAACATCTTTAGGCTGCCTTCTGCAAATTTAGGCTCCTTGCCTAGCTCGAAGGTGCGGTTTTCAAACTCATCTTTTATAAATTTACTGCCCTCTTTGCGGATGCCTAAAATATAACTAAAATCATCTCTCATATGCTCGGGCACGAAAGGTAAAATTTTATCGTCTATTAGCCGCATCTCATATTCGCCGATGATGTCGCTAAGGCCTTTGACGCCGTATTTTACTGGGCTAATGATGTCGCGAGTGAGGCTTTCGGGCAAATCGTGAAATAGAGCGCAGAAAAAATTATATGCCGTGCGCGAGCGGCACGCACCAACTTCAAGCGAGAAAAAGTAGCTTAAAATCGCGACTACCAGCATATGTCCCAGCACTGATGTCTCAGGAATGCGCGGCGTCTGAGCCCAGCGTTTTTGAAAACGAAGTCTGCCGCTAAGATCGACTATGCGGGCAAGTTTTTTGTTCATCACGATCTTTCGCACGCCGATGAGCTCGTAATAATCCTCGAGCTCCTCCTCGACCTTGGATTTTAGCTCCTCGATATCGTTTAAAAACTGGCTCGTTTGATATACGATATTAAATTCCCACCGCGTAGAAAGGTAGCTTGCCGCCTTTAAGATCACGGCTTCTTTTTTATGATCTTTGGAATTTAGATATTTTTTAAATCGCTCGAAAAAGGCGCCGTTTTGAATAGGCAAAAGATCACTTTCCAGGACGCTTAAAACCCATTCGTTGATCTTTTTTTTCTTGGTTTTTTGGATCTGATGAAAAACGTCCGGGCGAATGTCTGTTACTACGATGCGCGCTAAAAACTCGAAAATCCCCGCTTCGATGACGTAGTTGATATCCACGTCGCGCTCAAAGCTAGCGATGAAATAAGCGATGATAAATTTATGCGCCTGCTTGTCGAGCTCGACTAAACTTACCATCTTTGGGTAATCGTTCCAGCGGCTAATACTTGCAGATTTAAAAATTTGTTCGACTAAATTTGAGCTTATCATCGGTAAATTTGATCCGAATTTATTTCGATTACCGTGTGGACGTTGCCGCGCGGATTAAAATCGCCCGTGATTTTCATAAATTTAGGCTTTAGCTTGCTTTGAAGCGCGCCGTAAATTTCATTTATGCTATCTTCGTGGCTGATGTAGCGGTTCATAAAGGAATTTATGTAAAGTTTGATCGCTTTAAGTTCGACTACGAGCTTGTCCGGGATATATTCCAAATAGATCGTCGCAAAGTCCGGATAGCCCGAGCGCGGGCAGCGGCAACAAAACTCGGGCAGGGTGATTTTTATCAAATAATCACGCTCCTGTTTATTGGGCCAAACTTCCATCTTTTCTATGTCAAATTTCTCAATTTCCTCTTCGCCATATCTCACTATGATCTCCTTAAATTCGATATATCGTTTGGCTTTTCGACGCAAAATCCCTGAATATAATCAATACCCATTTTATAAAGCTGCATTTGAAATTCCTCTTTGTCAATGAAGCGCATTACGGTTTTAATGCCCGATTTTGCACAGGCATCGTTGATGCCTATAAAAATATTTTTAATCTTTTCATCGTCTAAATTTTTATTAAATTCTATATCGTAAACGATAAAATCCACTTCCAAAAATTTCAAATATTCAAAGCTCGCGTTTGAGCCGCCAAACTGCGACAGTGCGAAGCTAAATCCGAGTTCGCGAAATTTAATCAAAATTTCGTCAAAGCGCTTGATCTCCGAATAGATAAGCTTTTCGTTAAACTCAAACACGATCTTTTTCGGATCAATCAGATTATTATCGATGAGCTTTAAAATTTCATTGCGAAACTCGTTATTTCGCAGGGTCTGAGGCATGATCTCGATAAAAATTTTAGCATCGATATCTTTAAAATAGATAATCCTAGAAATCTGCCTCATCATCGAAATATCGTATTTAATATCGTAATGATTTAGCAGCAAAATATCTAAAATTCTACTTTTTGTAATCTTTTCGCCGCTTCGCAGATCGAGCTTCGGAATTAAATTTATATGCGATTTTACGCCGTTTTTATCTGCAACGCGCTGATATTTAAAGCTGAAATTTTCACTATCGATCGCTTCCATAACGTCGGCGGAAAATACGTCGATTAATACTTTCTCTACATCAATAGCCTTCTCGCCGTGCTCTTCGTCGTCCAGGTGATTTATTTTATAAAATAGCGCATTTACGATATTATGTAGATTGCGATCATAGGAGCTTGGAAGCATCGTAAATTCGCTTTTTATCTCTACATTTTTAATCGTTTGACTTGAAATCTTATGCTCAAACATCCGCAAAATATGGCTTAAATTCGTAGCTTTTGATTCTACTCCGAATACAAAGTAGCCGTTTATAAAGCGCCCGATCGGAAGGTCCTTAAAACCCTGCTCCGCCATAAAATTTGAAAGTTCTTTACAATACTCGTATAAAATTTCATCGCCGTTTTTGTAGCCGTATCGATCGTTTATGTCGATGATATTTTTAATTCGCAAAAGAACGATATTTATTTGACGATTTTTAGCTAGATCATTACTTAAAATTTTCTCGATCTCCTCGCGCACAAACACATGCGTAACAGGATCAATCAGCGTCTTTTGGAAGCCGAAGTAAATTTGATATATAACATAATAAACATAGCAGATTAAAAGTATAAAAAATAAAATTACGTCGTCAAATTTAAACTCGCCGTTTCGGAACAAAATAATTCCGAAAACAATCAAAACGCAGGTAAACGGCACCGAAATTTTAAGTGCCGTTATGAAACGGTTTTCGCGTTCTTTGGTCTCACTAAATAGCATCTAAACGTCCAAATGTTTTACATCTTTGGCATGATCTTGGATGTAGTTCCTACGCGGTTCAACCTCGTCACCCATAAAAAGATTAAAGGTATCGCTAGCACTTTGCGCGTCTGCAATGCTAATTTTTAAAAGCCTTCTATTTTCAGGGCTCATAGTGGTTTCCCAAAGCTGCTCCGGATTCATCTCTCCAAGACCTTTATAGCGCTGAATATAAGCGCCTTTTTTCGAGCTTTTTTCGATTTCATCTAAAATTTCAATAAAATCCTTGCCAAAGCTTACATCCCGATCTTTAATCTTTGAATAAATTCTAATCGCCTCTTCAAAGATATAATTGCCGAATAAATTTTCATCTATCACGAGCTGTTCCAGGCCGCTCGGCGTCTGGACGTAAATTCTAATCCCCTCATCATTTACATAGGAATTTAAAATATTAAATCCTTCACTTTCTAGGCGCGGTTTTAAAATTTTAAACAGCTCCTCATAATCAAGGCTTCGCGCTTCGTCGTTTTCTATCAAAAATCTGATCGCGCTAAGCACGCTGAAGCGCTTTTTTAGCTCATTTAGAAGCGAACGGTAGTTCGAGACGATTTTTAGATAATCGATCAGATCCTCGTTGCCGATACCTTCAAACTCGCCCATATCAATGCCCGTTTCGATCAAAAACTCGCTCAGCGCCTTTTCGTCTTTCAAATAAATTTCTTTTTTGCCCTTTTTATATCTAAAAAGCGGCGGCTGTGCTAGATAAACATAGCCGTTTTCGACAACAGGGCGCAAAAATCTAAAGAAAAATGTTAGAAGCAGCGTCTGGATGTGGCTACCGTCGACGTCCGCATCGGTCATAATGATGATTTTGTGATAGCGAAGTTTTTCCTCGTTAAATTCCTCTCCGATACCGCAACCAAACGCCGTGATCATATTTTTAATCTCTTCTGATTGTAAAATTCTATCTAGGCGCGCCTTTTCTACGTTTAAAATTTTACCTCTAAGCGGCAGGATCGCTTGAAACAAGCGGTCTCTTCCCTGCTTCGCCGAACCGCCCGCGCTATCGCCCTCAACCAGATAAATTTCGCTGATGCTTGCATCCTTACTCTGACAATCGGCTAGCTTTCCGGGAAGGGTACCGACGGAATTTATATTATCTTTTTTGCGCGTTAGATCGCGCGCCTTTTTTGCCGCTTCGCGACCGCGCGCGGCTAAAAGAGCCTTATTCATAATGGCGCGCGCTTCGATCGGATTTTCTTCAAAATACTTGCTAAGCACCTCAAACGCCATCTTTTGCACGATCGGCTTAACGTAGCTGGAGCCCAGCTTTCCTTTAGTCTGTCCTTCAAACTGCGGCTCGGGAACTTTTACGCTAATTACCGCGATAAGTCCCTCGCGAACGTCGTCGCCGGTGATCTTCGTATCTTTTTCACGCGCAGCCGCATTTGCCGCGACGTAATTTGTTATCGCGCGCGTAAGACCCGCTCTAAAACCAGCCTCGTGAGTACCGCCGTCCGGAGTTTTAATATTATTTACGAAGCTTAATAAATTTTCGCTATATGTTTCGTTATACATCAGCGCAAAATCCACCATAACATCTTCCGCGCCGTCACTAAACGATACAGCTTTGGATATGGCAGGCGCTTTATTCATATCGTTTACGAAGCTCTCCAAACCGCCTTCAAAGTGAAAGTGCTCGTCCCTGCCCGTGCGATTATCTTTAAAATTTATCGTAATTTTTGGATTTAGATACGCTAGCTCGCGAAATCTTTTTGATAAAATTTCATCATCAAATTCTAAAATTTCAAAAATTTCGCCATCGGGCCAAAACTCAATCGTAGTGCCCGTGCGATTAGTAGTTTTTATCTTTTCAAGCTCGGTAGTAGGAATTCCTTTGGCAAATTCTTGTCTATAAATATTTCCGTCACGTTTGATCGTAGCAACGAGCTTTTTTGAAAGCGCATTTACAACGCTAACGCCAACGCCGTGCAGACCGCCGGAGACTTTATAGGTGTCTTTATCAAATTTACCGCCTGCGTGAAGCACCGTAAGAACCACCGTCGCGGCAGGAATTTTTTCAGTCGGGTGTATATCGACGGGAATTCCACGACCGTTATCGCTAACGATGCAGCTTCCCTCACTCGTGATCTCGACGTCGATTATGTCGCAGTACCCTGCCATCGCCTCATCGATCGAATTATCTACAACCTCATAAATCATATGATGAAGTCCACCGATATTGGTGTCTCCAATATACATTCCAGGGCGCTTTCTAACAGCCTCAAGGCCTTTTAAAACTTTAATATTACTAGCGCCGTAATTTTGCTTCATAAATTTTCCTTTAAATATTATTTATCGGCATGACAACCGTTTTTAAACCGTCCGCGCTAAGTACGAACGCCGTATCGGAGCTGTTAAAATCAAGCTCAAAAATTTCACTCTCAATATTACTTAAAAAATCGAGTAAAAAACGATTTTTAACGCCAAAAACTATTTCTCCGTTTATATCGATTGGCGCTTCGATTTCGGTCTTTGCCTCGGAATTATCCTCATTAATGCTCTCAAAAATCATTCCGTCCTTTTTAATGGTAACCTTCATCTCCTCGCACATTGCGTTTATCGCTCGCACGCCGCTTACCATCTTATCGCGTGGAATTGAAATTTTATACGCCGTATCGCTTGGAATAACGCGCTCGTAGTTTGGAAATTTGCCGTTAATAAGCTTTGTAAAAAACTCAAAATTCTCGCTCACCGCTAGCAGCACGTTTTCGTCGTAGTAAATTTTAATCTTGTCCGAAAATAGCTTTTGAATTTCGCCTATCGCCTTTTTAGGGATTAAAATTTTTGTATCTAGCTCGCCCGCTTTTGATTGAGTGATCAGCTTATAAACGCTAAGTCGCTTAGTATCGGTTCCAACTAAATTTAAAAAGCCCTCTTTTACGTCGATTAAAGCGCCGTTTAGCTCATATTTTGGATTGTTCGTATCGATCGACGGATAGATCTTTTTAAGGCTTCTGCCTAAAATTCCAGCATTTACGTCAAAGCTGTTTTTACTATCTATTGTAGGAAAGCTCGGAAAATCCCTCGTTTCAAACATCGGAAGCTTGTACTTGGATTTTTTTTGCTTTACAAATAGTGCTCCGTTAACGGTCTCTAAAGTCACGTTATCGTCGCTTAAGCCTTTAATAACGCTAAGAAGCTTACCTCCGTTTGCCGTGGCTTCTCCTTCCATTTCTATTGAGATATTTTGTAGACTATAGCTAAGTCCTATTTCGTGATCTGTAGCTTTTATACTAAAAATTCTATCTTTAGCACTCATTAAAAGATGTGATGTTATCGAGCTTAGATCTTTTTTGTCAAGATAGGAGCTGGCATTGGAAACTATCTCTTCTAAAAGTTTTTTAGTGATTAACACTTTCATATTTTTATCCTTTTAAATTTTTATCGTTGTAGTAGTTGGTAAGAGGTTTTTGTGAAAAACTTATCCTAAAGCTTGTCTTTAAGTAGTTTATCCAGTGAGTAAGTAGCTTTGTTTTATTCACTTTCATTCACCTTTTTTGCTTTATTTTCATAAAGTCTAAATTTCATTCTTATCCTTTTTGGTTATTTTGTTTTTTAGCTCTTCAATTTTTATCTTTAATATCTCGTCGGTTCGAATGAGTTCGTTGATTTTTTTGATATTTTTGCTGATAGCGCTGTGATCTTTTAGATTAAAGAATGTTGCGATTTTTGGCATTGAATTTTGAGTTAGTTGTTTGGTTAGATATATGCAAATTTGGCGCGCTTCTACGACGTTTTTACTTCGCGTTTTGCTCTTTAGCTCGCTAGGTTTTATGTTTAACTCTTTTGAGACGACCTCAATAACGTGTTCAAGGCTCACGCTTGAATATTTTTGGTGAATTTGATCTTGCAGTGTACTTTTGGTAAATTCCAGCGTGATCTTTGTACGAAGTATTGAGGAGTAGGCGTTTAGTTTGTTTATTGCGCCTTCGATTTCGCGGATATTGTCACCCATATTTGTAGCGATATATTCTACGACATCGTGTGGAATTCTAACGCGATTTTCCTCGCTCTTTTTATTGATAATGGCGATTTTAGTTTCTAGATTTGGCGGGGTAATGTTTGCTATTATGCCGCTTTCAAATCGCGTTGTGAGGCGACTTTCAAAGCCTTTTAAAAATTTCGGCGGCAGATCGTTGGTGAGGACGATTTGGCAATTTTTGTCTTTTAACTCGTTGAAGGTATAAAAAAGCTCCTCCTGAGCCTTATCGCGCCCGATTAAAAACTGAATATCGTCGATAAGTAAAACGTCGCAGTTGCGGTATTTTTGTTTAAATTTATCGATCGAGTTGTTTTTGAGATTAAAGACGAAATCATTAGCAAACTGCTCGCTGGTAACGCAGATGACGGTCTTTCCTTTTTTAATGCAGTAATTTCCGATCGATTGAAGTAGGTGAGTTTTGCCAAGTCCGCTAGGTCCGTAGATAAAAAGCGGATTAAAACGGATTCCGGGCTCTTTTGCGACCGTGATAGAGCACTCAAAAGCAAATTTATTTGAATCGCCGATGATAAAATTTTCAAAATTATAATTTTCGCTTAGAATCGTGCTCTTAGGCTTTTCGGAGATGATTTTTACCTTTTCTTTCGGTGAAATTTTAGCTTTTGAGGTGATTTTGACGATCACGTCGTTAAGCCCGAACTGTTTTTTGATAAGTTCTTTTATTTTAGTGCCGTATTTTGTCTGGGCATATTTGGCGATAAACTCGTTAGTTGCGTTGTAGATGAAAAATTCCGGTGTCGAGTTTTTATCGTTGAATTTCAAATTTTTAATGTATCTAGAGTATTCGGTAGGTAAAATTTCCTTCTCTAAATTCGATAAAATTTCTTGTGCTTGCGACGTCGCCATAAAATTCCCTTACAAATTAGATTAAGATTTTAGCTAAATTTCGCTAAATTTGCGGTAAATTTAAGTTTATTCACCGGTGATTAAACTGTGAATAAGTGTGAAAGGTGGTTATGAAAATTTTAGGAATCGATCCGGGAACTAGAAATTTAGGCTATGCGATTTTGGAAAAAGATGTGAATAAAATCGTTCTTATCGAGGCGGGATTAGTGAAAATGAAGGCCGAAAACGTGCAATTTCAAATGGCGCAGATGAGTGAGGCGATCGATCAAATTTTTAGCGCTCATAAGATCGATGAGGTCGCGATAGAATCGATGTTTTATGCCTATAATCCGCAATCTGTTTTAAAGCTCGCTCAATTTCGCGGCGCACTGGCTCTTAAAATTTTACAAATTTTTGGAAATTTTGCCGAATATACGCCGCTTCAGGTAAAAAAATCTGTCACCGGAAGGGCAAAGGCGGCGAAGGAACAGGTCGCCTTCATGGTAAAGCGAATTTTGGGGATTAATAAGGAGATTAAGCCGCTTGATATTACGGATGCTATAGCTATCGCGCTTACGCATGCAAATGTTATGCGCTTAGCGCCTAAATAGGAGGATTTATATGAAAATCGCTATTTTGCAAATGGACGTGAAAATGGCTCAAAATTTTGTAGATTGTGAGCAAAATTTTATCCGCGCGCGCGGGCTGATCGATCGCGCGTTAAAACGCGGCGCGGACATAGTGGTGTTGCCCGAGGCCTTTAACACGGGCTTTTGCGTGCGAAATTTCAAGCGCTTAGCCGACGCGGGAGCTGCACGAACGAAGGGATTTTTAAGCGAGATTTCGCAAAACTGCGGCGCTGTTTTAATAGGCGGATCGATAAGCTCCGAGCGAGATAAAATTTATAATTCCGCTTTCGTCTATCAAAACGGAGCCGAAATTTTACGCTACGACAAGATCCACGCTTTCTCGCTCGCTCGCGAAAATGAGATCGTAAGCGGCGGCGATAAGCTAGGCATTTGCGAGATAAAATTTCAAAATCGCGCGGTTAAAATCGGCGTTGCGGTCTGCTACGATCTGCGCTTTTGTGAAATTTTTCGCGCTTTAGCGCTTCGCGGCGCGCAGATAGTTTTTGTGATCGCGCAGTTTGCGCAAAGCCGCATAGAGCATTTTATCACGCTCGCTAAGGCCCGTGCGATCGAAAATCAAATTTTTATCTGCGCGGTAAACGGCTGCGGCGATACGGGGCAGGGCGAGAGTTTCGGCGGAAATTCCATGCTGATCGGTCCGGACGGCGAGATCGTCGCGCGCTTAGGCAAAAAAGAGGCCGTGAAGATTGCTCGAGCGGATTTAAATGAAATTTTAAAATTTCGTGCTAAAATGGATATTTTAAAAGATATGAAACCTGAAATTTATAAGGAGTTTTGATGAAAACTTTGGTATTTGTGATCGATATGCTAAACGGCTTCGTAAAATTCGGCGCGATGGCCGATCCCAGCATAGCAAAGATCGCTCCTGCGGTGCTTAAACAGATTGAGGCGGCCAAAAACGTGCATTTTATCTGCGACGCTCACGCCGAGCGTGATTTGGAGATGAAGCGCTATCCGATCCACTGTCTAGTTGGCTCACCCGAAGCGGAGGTGATCGAGGAACTCGCGCCCTACGTAAGCGAGCAAAACGTCACTTTTAAGCGCAGCACGAACGGCTTTCATAATTTGGATAAGAAAATTCTGGACGGCTTCGATCGCTTTGTGATTACGGGCTGTTGCACCGACATCTGCGTGATGCAGTTTGCGCTTAGCCTGCGCACCTATCTCAACGAAACTGGCGCTGATAAGGACGTCATCGTTCCGCGAGGTGCGGTAGCTACATACGATGCGCCGAACCATGAGCGCGGCTACTACGACGAATGTGCGCTAAGCTTAATGCAAAATGCGGGGATTTTACTGATTTAAGCTGTACTTAGATTAAACAGAATTTCAAGCTAAATTTTCTAGCTTATAAATTTTAAAATTTAGAGCCGCTCTTAAAATTTTGAAATTTTTTGAGCGGTAGAATTTTCAAATTTTGTGTTACTCGTAGAATTTTAAGACTCTAACCCTTTACGGATTTTAGCTTTGTTTTACCGCGACTGCTTTTGCGACGAAAAATCCAACTACCCCGGAAATTATCGAGCCTAAAAATACCGCGAGCTTGTCTGTGTAATGATACATATTGCTGCCGCCGTATGCGAGGCCATCGACGAAAAGTGCCATCGTAAAGCCGATACCACAGATGATTGCTACTGCGTAAAGCTGTGGCCAGCCCGCGTTTTCGGGCATGTAGGCGATTTTGGCTTTGATTAAGATCCAGCTAAAGGCAAAAATTCCGATCTGTTTACCAAAAAATAGCCCTAGCATGATACCCATCGGCACCGGGCCGAAAAGGAAGCTAGGACTAATGCCTGCTAGCGAGACGCCTGCGTTTGTAAAGGCAAAGATCGGCAAGATAAAGAAATTTACTGGGTAGGCTAGTCCGTGCTCCATATCCTTTAGCATAGAGCCCGAGCGGGTCTTAAGCGGGATGCAAAAGCCCGCAAGCACTCCTGCGATGGTCGCGTGGATGCCAGAGTTTAGTACCATCACCCACAGCACGACGGCTACGATGATAAACGGAAGCTTTTTATCAACGCCAAGTCTGCTCATCGCTAGCATTATTGCGACACAGGCAGCTGCGCCGCCTAGATAGATTGCGTTTATGGTAGAGGAATAAAACAAAGCGATGATTAAAATTGCACACAGATCGTCCATTATCGCAAGCGTCAAAACAAAAATTTTAAGGCTAGCCGGGATTTTTTTGCCCAAAAGTGCCATAACGCCCACGGCAAAGGCTATATCTGTCGCCGTAGGGATTGCCCAGCCCTTCATCGCGACGGCATCGCCCCAGTTAATGATCGAAAATATAATCGCAGGCATCATTACTCCGCCCAGAGCCGCGAAGCTAGGAAGTAAAATTTGAGAGAAATGGCGCAGCTGCCCTTCGATTTTTTCGCGCTTAAGCTCAAGTCCAATGGCAAAGAAAAATATCGCCATAAGCACGTCGTTTACTAAAAAATGCATCGATTCGTCAAGTTTCGCAGAACCCACACCTATGGTGAAGCTTAGATGTAAAAATGCCTCATAGTATTTAGATAAAAAGTCCACATTTTGAGCTATGATCGCAAAAACCGCGGATAGAAGTAATATAACGCCGGCGCTACTTTCGCTTGATAAAATTTTCTTAATGATATGTTGCACATGCTTCCTTTAAAATTTTGCTCTAATTTTATGCAAATTTTAATTAAATTTTTATCAAAACGGGTTAGTTGCTCGGTAAATTCGGCATTATTAGCATTGCATAAAGTATTATAAACATTATGATCGTAGGGCCTTCGTTGATCGCACGGAAGTATTTTCCGCTCCTGTGACACTCGTTTTTTTCAAATTTATACATATAATAATACAGCCACAAATGATAACAGATTAGCAAAACCCCGGCTAGTAATTTTATATGAAAATATCCCATTTTCATAAGCCCCGGATTTAAAACGATAAGCATCACGCCGCTAAAAACCGTCACCGCCATTGCTATCCAACCGATCGCGTGATACAGCATCCGCTCCATCTTTTTAACGACCTTTACGAAATCCGGCTTGTCTAAATTTTCAGCGTGATATACATACAAGCGCGGCATGTAAAACAGCATCGCCATCCATGAAATAAAGCCTGCAAAATGGATAAATTTAAACCAATAGTAACTCATTTTAGCCTCCTTAATCTCTCATTAAAATTTCTTTTCGCGCTTCGAATTCCTCTTTGGAAATCGCGCCTTTTTGATACAGCTCATAAAGCGCATTGACCTTTTTCAGACGCCCCTCGTAGTCGTCCTCCTCTGTCTCGCTTGCAAAAGCATTTAAATCTTCTACCCAAATTCCTACGAAAAATATGTCTAGCAAAATCCAAATTCCCCAAATCGCCCAAAACAAAAAGCCCACCAAAAACCATAGTGTAAAGCTCCCTAGCCAAAATAGCGCGATTTGAGCAAATCCGCTGATAAATTTACCGCAATAAATTCTATGCAGTCCGCCTCCGATCGGCATAGCTGCTATCCACGAAAACGCACCTAAAAACCAAAGCGCGTAAGCGATGTAATTATTTCTCTTCATTTTTCTCCTTTTTTGCGGCGCGTAAGCCCTGAAAAATAAAAATCACGACGGCTAGATCTATCATCACATCGGCGAAATTAAACACCGCAAACTCAAACCATTTATGCCACGCGACGTAATCGACCACGCCGCCGCGAATGAAGCGATCGAGCAGGTTCGAACAGCCTCCCGCGAGCATCAGCGCAAACGGCATCCAGTGCTCGTAAAAGAGCTTTTTATGACAAAATACATACGCTGCAAGCGCTGAGATCAGCGCGATCTGGATAAATTTTAAATTTTCACCCAAAAAGGCAAGCATCGAAAACGCAACGCCGCGATTAAGCGTAAGCTCTAGCGAAAAAAACTCCCCCTGCCACGAAAAGCCGTTTAAAAACAGAAGTTTGATCGCTTGATCGATTGCAAAGATCGCCGCGAAAAGCAGGATAAATTTAATACAGGTCTTAGCCATCTCGCAGCCTAAATTTAAATATGTAAAGCCTGCGTTTTTTGCCCGCGCTTTTCGTGTACAGCCGATAGCTTGTCGTGCTATAAAATTTTATCAAATCGCTACTCATTTAGGGCTTTGATGAAAAATTTTTCCACTTCGTCCATTCGCTTTTGCAGCAGTTTTTCGTTTTTGCCCTCGAGCAAGAGGCGGATAACGTTTTCGGTGCCGGAGTAGCGAAAGAGCGAGCGGGTTTTGTCCGCTTTAAGGCTTGCTTCAAGCTCCTTTAGCCCTTTTAATTTTTCAAGCGGTTTTTTATCCGCGATCTTTAAATTTTTTAAAATTTGAGGATACGGCTTAAGCATAGCCGAAAGTTCGCTCGCTTTTTTGTGCGTATCCAGCATGCAAGCGGCGAATTGCAGCGCGCTTGCGATGCCGTCGCCCGTTTTGGCGTAATCGCCAAAGATCACGTGCCCGCTCTGCTCGCCGCCGAAATTTGCGCCTAGTTCGTGCATCGTCTCAAGTACAAATTTATCGCCGACGTTGCAGCGATGAAGCGCGATGTCGTGTTTAGCTAAAAAATCCTCCAGCGCAGAATTACTCATCACTGTGGCTACCATTTTATTGCCTGCTAAGCGATTTTTTCCTTTCAAATAGACTGCTAAAATTCCAAGTAGCGCGTCGCCATGGATGATCTCGCCGTTTTCGTCCACGACCACGAGTCTGTCGGCGTCGCCATCAAAGGCAAAGCCAACGTCGGCGCGTAGGCGTCTTACCTCCCCGGCCAGACCTTGCGGGCTCAGCGCACCGCAGGCGTCGTTGATGTTTTTTCCGTTAGGTTCGTCGCCGATGACGATAGTTTCGGCTCCCAGCTCATTAAATACGGTAGGTGCGACCCTGTAGCTTGCCCCGTTTGCGCAATCAAGGACGACGCGAAGCCCGTGCAGGGTCTTTTGCTTTGGGAAGGAGTTTTTAATATGCACGATATATCTGCCGATGACGTCGTCTACGCGCTTTGCAGCGCCGATCTGCATCATTTTGGTGCGCGCTTCGGCGATGAGCTCGTCGTTAAAATAAATTTTTTCGATCTGCGCTTCCTCTTTTTCGTCGAGTTTAAAGCCTTCGCTGTTGAAAAATTTAATGCCGTTGTCATAGTATGGATTGTGGCTTGCGCTTATCATAATGCCCGCGTCGCAGCGCATATCCTCCGTAAGAAAGGCAATCGCAGGAGTAGGCATCGGTCCGATCTGGCGGACGTTGTAGCCCACCGAGGTAAGGCCCGCTACGATCGCGGTTTCTATCATATAGCCGCTTCTGCGGGTATCTTTGCCGACTAAGGTCATATTCGTAACGGAATTTTTCCTAAAGTAAATCCCCGCCGCCATCGCTACGCGCATCGCAAGCTCGGCGGTCAGAAATTCCCCTGCCTTGCCTCGTACGCCGTCCGTTCCGAAAAGTTTCATTATCAAATCCTCAATTCAAATAAATTTTTCTTATTCTAGCAAAAATTTTGTATAATTCTCATTTATCAAACAAATTTTTAAGGAGCCAGTGCTTGAGAGGAATCATCAAAACGCATCTCGATCAAAAACAATACGGTTTTATAAAAGGCGATGACGGCAAGGATTACTTTTTTCGTTATTCGTCGTTTGATGATACGGATAAAAGTAAAATATGTGAAAAACTTCTGGTAGATTTTGATCCAAAAGCAACGCCAAAAGGATATGTAGCCACAAAGATACAGGTGATAGGTAAAGGAGTTGTAGGTTATACATCACCTGATAAATTTCTCTGTAGTGCAACGGATAAATTTAGAGATTTTGAAATTCTTGAATTTTCGAAATGGATGGTAATGGGTAGCTCTAGGAATCCTAACGAAGCGAAAGAAGATATGATTAATCGAGCTAAAATGATTGGAGCAAACGCACTTGTAAAAGTAGAATACTTTCGATCCACAGGGGAAGAAACGAGCGACAGCGGAATAGGAACGCATTATTTTACTATACACAATTGTAAGGCAATAGCGGTTAATATAGGCAAAAAAGTAGTTGATGGCGATATTATTGATGATTTTATTTGTATTGATAAAAAAGCCACTTATTTAAAAAGTAAGCTTGTTGCACAAACAAAAAAGGCTAAATTGTATAGGTTGCTATTTTGGATAGTAGTATTATGCATGTCTTTAAGTTTGTATGCGTCTAGTAAAGGAATATTCGCAATTATACTCATCGTTATAGCTTTTAAATTTAGCCATGCTACGGATTATGACTGGTGGCTAGTAAAAATTTAAAAGTGAGCTACTTTTAAATACTACTTAAATTAAGCATCGATTAAATATTTTTTACGTATAATCGCAGGTTCAAATTTAACCGAAAGGGACATTATGGCAAATCACAAATCCGCCGAAAAACGCGCGAGACAAACCATAAAAAGAACGGAGCGAAATAGATTTTATCGCACCAGAGTAAAAAATATCACAAAAGCCGTAAGAGAGGCGGTCGAGAGCAAGGATCTAGACGCAGCGACCCAGGCTCTAAAAACGGCTAACGAAAGCTTTCACAGCTTCGTAAGCAGGGGCTTTTTGAAAAAACAGACCGCGAGCAGAAAAGTAAGCCGCCTAGCCAAACTCGTAAATTCTTTAAAAACCGCCGCGTAAGCGCTCCTTACGCATAAAATTTAAATGCTAGCCGATAAACTAAAGCCTTTTTTGGATCGCTACGACGAGCTTTCGCGCATGCTTAGCGATCCCGCAGTTACCGCAGATATCGCTAATATGACGGCATTATCTAAGGAGCAGCGCAGTATCGAGCCGATCAAAGAGGCGGCTAGCGAGTATCTTAAAATTTTAAATCAGATCGAAGAAAACAAAGCCCTGCTAAGCGATGCCGATCTCGGCGAGCTAGCCAAAGAGGAGCTTAAAAACTTAGAGACGCAAAAGCCGCAGCTCGAAGAAAAAATCAAAATTTTACTGCTTCCAAAAGACCCCAACGACGATAAGAATATCTTTTTAGAGATCCGCGCCGGTACGGGCGGCGACGAAGCGGCGCTGTTTGCGGGCGACCTACTCGGCGCGTATCTGCGCTACGCCGATCTTCGCGGCTATAAATGCGAGATCGTAAGCACTAGCGAAGGCAGCGTCGGCGGCTACAAAGAAGCGATCTTGCTCGTAAAGGGCGCGGGAGCGTATTCACGGCTGAAATTTGAAGGCGGCACTCACCGCGTGCAGCGCGTCCCCGAAACGGAGAGCCAGGGCAGGGTGCATACCTCTGCAATCACCGTCGCCGTCATGCCCGAGATCGAGGATAGCGAGATACAGATCAACCCAAACGACCTTCGCATCGACGTTATGCGCAGTTCCGGACACGGCGGACAGTCCGTAAATACCACCGACAGCGCCGTCCGCATCACTCACATCCCGACCGGCTTAGTCGTTACCAACCAAGACGGCAAGGATCAGCACAAAAACAAAGAGGCGGCGATGAAGGTGCTGAAGGCGCGCCTTTACGATATGCAGGAGCAGGAGCGGCTCGAAAAGGAGCGCAAAGATCGCAAGGATCAGGTGGGCACCGGCGACCGCTCGGGACGCATCCGCACCTACAACTATCCGCAAAACCGCATCAGCGACCACCGCATAAATTTAACGCTCTACCGCCTGGACGCGATCATGGCGGACGGTTTGTTTGACGAGATCATTGATCCACTTATCGCGCACTCTCAAGCCGAAGCGATCGCAAACGCGGGCTATTAAGCCTTTTAAAATTTTAATTTCAATCCCTATATTTTCAAAATTTTGCTGCGATTATGCTGCAAAATTTACTTAAATTTAGCCGCGAGCTTTCGGGGCAATGTATTTAATGGCTTTCGCCTCGGCAAATTTCACTTAAATTTCGTCGCAGTCGCGCCGCTTTAAATTCCGCCTAAATTCTATCGCCGTGCCGCCTGGCGTTTTAAATTTCTCTATTTTTAAAATGCACGCTGCAAACGCCGCTTTAAAATTTTACGCAGACGCGAGTGGGCGAGGAGTCGCTGCGATAAATTTAAAGTCAAATTTTATTTCTAGCCATTTTTTAATTCGTTTCTTATTCTTAATATACTAAAATCCCGCTCCGTTTCATTTGCAAATTTTGAAACGTATTTCTAAAAAGGAAAATCAATGAGCGAAAGAAATTTACAAATTTTAGGTTGGGCGGGCACATGCCTGTCGGTCATCATGTACGTGTCCTACGTGCCGAACATAATGGCAAATTTAGACGGCAACAAAGTCCCGTTTCTCCAGCCGCTTGCAGCTGCGATAAACTGCACGATATGAGTCAGCTACGGTCTTTTAAAGCCTAAAAAGGACTATCCGCTCGCCGCGGCGAATTTCCCGGGGATCGTCTTTGGGCTGCTAACTGCAATAACGGCGCTTTAACCGCGCCTTTAGCGGCTTGATAAATTTCAAAATCGCCTGCGCCCGCACCTTGCCTGCTGCGTCCGTAACGCTTTTTAGCCGCCTACTACGTACTGTAACTGCTAGCTCGCTGCCGCACCCGAGCTAGCTTATAGCAAGCGCGCCCGCCTCACAAATCCATTACAACGCGGCTTTGAAATTTTGCAAAATCGCCCGCGCCGCATTCAAATCCGCCGAATTTAAATAACTTTTATACAAAATTTGATAAGCTTATTTTGATTAAAATTTTATCTTTAAAAGGACGAAAAATGAAAAAGGTCATCACTTGCGTCGATCAAAATGCGCTTGCCCCAGCGGTTAGAGATTACGGAATTTATGTCGCTAAAACCTTGGGTGCCGAGCTCGTGTTTATTCACGTGGTTGAAATCCCGGAGCTTGGCGAGAATTTTTATGGGCTAGCCGCAGGCGGGATCGTCCTAGGAGAGAATGATATCCTTGCAAATAGCTACGGAAGTCCCACACTAGGCGGCGTGGATGCAGAAAAGGACCACGAAGAAGCCGAAGCGATGCTGGATGAATATATCTGCGCCGCGACTACTGCGGGCGTAAAGGCGAGTAAGATCATTAAAGATGGCGATTTTATCGACGTTATCGCGGAGTATAAGGACGAAGCTGAAATTTTTGTACTCGGTATCAAGGGCTCAAATAACGAGGACGTAGGCTTTAATGCAAGCGTGCTGATAAAGGAGCTTCACGTGCCGTCGCTGCTCGTGAATAAGGAATTTTCACCTATTAACTCCGTGCTCATTGCGTTTGACGGCACTGACGCGGCGAAACGCACGCTTGAGTTTATAAAGAGCTCAAAGCTTCTTGCGAGCGCACATAAGCATGTCTTGCACATCAATCTCGATGCCATAGAGGGCGAGCGGATGCTTAATCTGGCGCGCGAAATTTTAGGCACTCAAAACGCCACTTTCAAATGCATCCAAGCGGAAGTGCCCGCCGATGAGATCATCAAATATCGCCGCGCCAATGAGCTCGATCTGATCGCTACCGGCGCCTTTACGAAGGGCTTTTTCAAAAAGCTCTTTTTAGGCAGCGTCTCCGAGGATATCTTACACAATGCGCTTGTACCGGTGCTAGTGCTATCGTAATCGCAAGACCAAACGCCGATAAACGCTAAATTCCGTCGCTTACGTTATTTTAAAGCGGCGGAATTTTAGAATTTTAAATTTTTCAATCCTTCGTTTTTCAAATTCATATACTTTTTAAAATTTATATAAATTTTGCTTAAAAATTCGTCAATATATCTTATCAAATTCCGTTAAATTAGTAATTGTATATAAAATTTTATGATTTAGTTTATTAAAAATTTTATTATTATTTAAGAAGAATTGTAAGATAATCCCGCCAATAAATTGATATAGATTATAAAATCTAAAAAGGATTTTTATGAAAAAGGGTAAAATTTTGCTCTCTTTTGCGCTACTTTGCTCGCCGTTTTGGCTTACTTCGGCACAAAATAGTGGCGCTTCTCAAAACTCGTCCGCCGCAAGTTCTGCCTCTAAAATTTCGTCATCGCAAAGCTCGCGCGCAAGCGCTGTATCGCAGAGCTCTGCGCCGCCCGTTTCAAATTTAGCCCCTAATAGTGTGGCGACGCAAAGCTCTGTGCAAAAGCCTGGAAGTCGCCCTACCACTGTAAATTCCGCGCCGCAGGGCAACGCCGTCGTAAGCCCCGCCACTAAAGACATTGCACAAAATTCCGCGCCGCAAAGCGGTAGCGCGGCAAATTCTATGCTGCAGGGTTTGGACGACGATAATCTCGGCACCATAAACGTCACGGGCAAGGCCGATCTATTGACAACCGAAGGCACCGGTATGTATACGACCGATAATATGAACACCGCCACCGGTCTTGATCTAAGCATTCGCCAGACGCCCCAAACCGTCTCCGTCGTACCCGATCAGCTCATAAAGGATTTGAGCCTTACAAAGGTCGATGACGCGCTAAATTACGTACCGGGTATTACCGCTACTAGCAGATTCGGTATGAGTTTACCGATTTCAAGGGGATTTAACATCGATAATATCCAAGAAGACGGCATGCAATCCACGACTGCGCTTGCGGCGCAGGGGCTTTACGGGCAGTCTAAGGAGCACACCGATCTTGCATTTTATGACCGCGTCGAGGTCTTGCGCGGCGTAGCGGGTCTTACGCAGAGCAACGGCGAGCCCGGCGGAACTATAAATTTAGTAAGAAAGCGTCCTCAAAAGGAGCTCGGAGCGAATTTATCGCTAAGTGCGGGCAGTTATGATTATTATCGCGGCAGCGTGGACGTGACGGGCGGCTTAAACGAAAGCGGCTCGCTCCGAGGACGGCTCATCGGCGTAAGCGGCAAGGAGGGCTCCTTTAGAGATTTGCAAAATACCGAACGCGGCGCGGCATCGGCGATGGTGGGAGCTGATCTCGGAGATTTTAGCGAAATTTTAGCCGGCGTGATCTATCAAAAGACAAGAAGCGTTTACGATCCTTTCGGTATCCCCGTAGTGGATAAGGACGGCAACGCGTTAAATTTAAGCAAAAGAACGACCTTTATATCGGATTGGAGCAGGTCGGTTTATGAAAAATATAATACGTTTTTGGAGCTAAATCATAAATTTAGCGATAATATCAAGGCTTACGCCAAACTAAACTATACTCACAGCGAGAGCTTGTTGAAATTCGGCGGCTGGCACGGAGTGGGCAGGGATCCTGCGAGCAGATACATAGGCTATGACAGATACGATAACGGCAGCAAGGAGCTAAGCTTTCAGGTAGGTAGCGATATCGGCTATGAGCTGTTTGGGCAAAGCCATGATTTTTTCATAAACGCTACTGCGTCGAAGGAGAGATTTACGCAGCACGATAGAGATGTTTACGGCGGTGCGGCAGGGCTAACGTATGAAAGCTTTAATAAGGGTCTCATAAATAATGAGCCTAATTGGAATGATACGACCGCGCTATGCGCGCTTGGAACCCGCTGCTACAATCTTTACTACACGACTAAAATTTATCAGCAGATGGTTGCGATGGGCACGAGATATAATTTTAACGATGATTGGCATCTGCTCGTAGGCGGCAGATATTCAAGGCTAAAGCGAGAAAGCGCTACGGATAACTATCGCACGGGCCGCCACAGCGAAGACGATATCGTTAAAAAACACAAGATCACGCCTTACGTAGGGCTTACGTGGGATTTTTCGAGAGATCATTCGCTATATGCGAGCTATGCCGAAATTTATAAACCTCAAACCGCTAGGGATAGAAACGAAAAAATTCTAGAGCCGATCGTAGGCTATAACGCCGAAGTGGGCGTGAAGTCGGAATTTTTCGACGGCGCGCTAAATACGACCGTGGCTTTCTTTCAGATCATGCAGGAAAATAGAGCCGTCACCGACTACGATTATTACGACGCTACGGGTCTAAGCAGATCGGTAGCTAGCGGCAAAGTCAGATCCAGAGGCTTTGACATAGAAGCAAACGGTGCAATTACCGACGAGTGGAAAGTATTCGGAGGCTACACCTACAATAAAAGCGAGTATATGAAGGACGAGAGGCGTTTTGCGGCGCTAAGCAACGTCGATTACCGTAAGGGTGCCAATGCCAAGCCTTGGATCCCTAAGCGTATGTTTAAGCTCTACAGCAGCTACGAAATTCCGCTCGTAGCGCAGCAAAAGATCACTTTGGGCGCCGGATTTCGCTATCAGAGCAAGACCGACAACCAATATACCAGGCGCAGTATCTCGACGGGCGCTTATTACCCCGCTAACGACATCCCCGTACAGGGCGGCTGCACGATATGGGACGCCAACGCTGCGTATGAATACAATGAGCATTTTAGTTTAAATTTATCGGTAAAAAACATAACCGACAAGCGCTACTTTATCAATCAAAATAACAGAGTAGCGGGACAAAACAACTACTACGGCGAGCCGCGGAATTTTATGCTGACGTTTAATTATAAATATTAAGGCGCCGTTTTGCTCAAAGTCTGCCCGCGCCTTGCTTTGGGCGGGATGCATAAAATTTGCGAGTAAGTCGTATTCGCAAATCTTTATGCTCTCAGATCGCGCGGGTTAGTGTCAATGCGAGCGCAGCGGGGCTTGCATGAAGGTATGAGTTGATCGGCGCTCATTAAGCTTGAGCAATCCGGTGCGCCGAAGTCTGCAGACAGGTTTTGCGCGAATAATGCTGCGCAGTTAAATTTTGCATTCGTTCGCGCGGATTTTGTACTTGCAAAGCTGCGAGTGGAGCGAGTACGCAAAGGCGCGTGAGCTAAATTTATCGCAATCCGCGCATGGCGAGGCGGGTAAAATTTGAACGAAGCCGCGGGATTAAAATTTAACTCGCGATTTGGTCGATTAGAGATTGATTAGCGCGAGCGATCGCGGGCAGGGGCGATAAATTTAATTTCGCGAAATTCCAAGTGAATTAAACGCACAGACTTGCGAGCATAAAATTCGCTCGCGAGTCTGCGGGATCAAATTTAATCCCGCGATTTCGCTGTAACCGGCGCTAAATTTTAAAATTTAAAGAGAAAATTTGAAAACGC
>NZ_CALKTT010000014.1 GCF_937997535.1 uncultured Campylobacter sp. | reverse complement strand
CAGGACATAGACGCTGCAAAGCGCGCTGTTTATCGCGCCCAGCTCGTTTTTGCAGACCAGAACGATCGGCGCATCTACCGCTCTCATCACGTCTAAAAAGCTCTCGTGCGAGTTTAGCGGCACGAAAATACCGCCTGCGCCTTCGATCAGCGTGATTTCGCACTGCGCCGAATGAGCGTCGATAAATTTTAAAATTTCATCCGTCTTGATCTCGCGGCGCTCCAAACTCGCGCTGTAGTGCGGCGAAGCGGGAAATTTAAACGCATAAATCGGCGCAATGTCGCTATCTGCGCTTACTTTAGCATACTCGCTCACATCCGGCGCGACAAGCCTGCCGTCACGTATCTCGCATCCCGTCTGCACGGGCTTTAACGCGATTGCTGTGCGACCGCTCTGCAAAAACGCCCGCAGAAGCGAAGCTGTAACGAATGTCTTTCCTACCTCCGTATTCACGGCGGTTATAAAAAATTTCAATCTCGCTCCTTTAAAGCCCATCATAACTGAAATCAAATAGCGGCGTTGAAAAGAGGTACCGCACTAAACCCAAGCGAATGTCGATCGCAAGTAGAGTAGGGCGGTCGACAAAAAGGATAAAAACATATAAAAGAAGAGATTCCTGCAAAGTAAGGCATAGCGCAGGAAGCGCAAATTTGGACGCATTATAAAATTTTAGCCTTTGCGGTTACGGATTTTATTTTAAGCTCATACACTTTCGTGCGTTTTAGGGATGCTTTGGAGGCGAATTCTACGCGCGACATATAGTTTGGGGTGTATTTTTCGCATAGTATCCGCAGGGCGTAAATTTTACGCTCGTCATCTTCTACTTCGCTTGCTTCGCAAACGGCGATTGCGCTGCGGTACTCTGTCGTATAAACTCTAGAGCCTAAAGCGGCAGCGTCGTTTGCGATAGATCGGTATTCTTCGTCACTTGGGGTAGGAACGCGGTTGTAGCTAACAAAAACAGCCGTTACCGCGCGTCCGTTTTGAAAGAGTTTCGCCTTTGTACCGGCAGGCGCGCCGTGGATATAAATAATGTCTGCATCGCGCACGGGCGAGATAGGCACGCTAAAAATTTCGCCGCTCTCGTCTATGCAGCTAAGCGTAGCATATTCGCTCTCGTCGATGATTTTTAACGCCTCATCTTCGCTTAGCTGCCTATCTCGTCTGCGCATTTAGTCCATCTGGTTGCGTAAGAATGCGGGCTCATCGAGCTCGTCGTAGGTTTCGTCTCCGTTAAAATCGCCGCTACTTACCTTTTGTCTAGAAAAGATAGAATTTCGACCCATGCTCTCTAAAAGCGCCTTCCTGCGATCCGCTACGTTATCGCTGGCGACCTGCTTTTTTTCCTCGATGCTCCTTTCAAAACCGGTGGCGATGAGAGTAACTTCGACGCGGTTATTTTCCATCTTAGGATCGGTGGTGGTACCCCAAGTAACATCGGCATCCTTATCCACGGTATCTTCGATGATATTCATAGCAGATTCGATCTCAAGCAAGGAGCAATCAGGCGACATCTTAAAATGCACTAGCACGCCCATAGCGCCGTGGATAGAGGTATTATCCAAAAGCGGAGATTGAATCGCGCTTTTTAGAGCTTCTTCTGCTGCGCCATCACCTTCGCTAACGCCGATACCCATAAGCGCCAAACCGCGGTGAGTCATTACCTTTTTAACGTCGGCATAATCGACGTTGATATCGCTATCGCCGGACTCTAAGATCACGGAGATCATACCGTTTACGGCTTGGAATAGGACATTATCTACGATCTTAAAGGCATCTTTTAGGCCGGTTTTTTTATCGATGATCTTTAATAAATTTTGATTTGGGATAACGATTATTGAATCGCACTCTTTTTTAAGCTCTTCAAGACCCTCTTGTGCTAATCGCATACGTTTTTTACCCTCAAAACCGAAAGGGGTAGTAACGACGCCGATGGTTAGCGCTTTTTTCTCTTTCGCAGCTTTTGCAACGATAGGTGCAGCGCCCGTACCAGTACCGCCGCCTAGACCGGAGCCAACGAAAACGATATCAGAGTAGTCCAAGCGGTCTTTAAGATCGTCATAATTCTCCTCCGCAGCCATTTTAGCAAGCGCTGGATCCATACCGCAACCAAGGCCTTTGGTGGTGTTTTCGCCTAGTAAAATTCTAGTATTTGCGATCGATTTTTCTAACGCCTGCGCGTCGGTGTTAGCCACCATAAGCTCAACGTCGGTTTTGGTAAATCCTTCGCGGATCATATGATTTATCATGTTGCATCCGCCGCCGCCGACGCCGATAACCTTCATCTTGGCACCGTAGATGCCCTTTCTTTCTTCCATACTATATCCTTTCACGAGTATCTCCTTAGCTTAAAATTTAAAACCAATTTTTCATAGACGACCAAATTTTATTGAAAAAATTCTGTCCGTCTTTTTTGGGAAGTTGGATATTTAGATCCTCCTTCTTAGCCGCACCGCTATCCGCTCTGATGCCCTCTTTTTCTATCGCCTTACTGACCTCTTTTTCATAATATTCGTTCACATTTCGTTTCGGAGCCTTGTTTATAACTTCGTCTTTGTAGCGGAGTTTGCCGTTAGAGTCCATCTCGTAAGGGGTGAATTCGCCGAAACCATACATGCAAAGTCCTAGTGCGCAAGAATTTGAAATATCATCGGCGATCTCGTGCAGACCGCCCACGCTCTTTGCTCTTGCAACCCTAACGGAAGTGTTATCAAAAACTATCGCCGCTAAATCGCGCACATCGTCTAGCTTCGCCATACCGCCCGTGATTACGATACCTGCGCCTATGCGGTCTTTATAGCCGCTTCTTTCGATCTTATCGGCTATCATATCGAAAGTCTCTTTAACGCGAGCAAGGATTACTTGCGAAATGATCTCAAGGCTTATTATGTGATTTTCCGATTCGCTATCGCCTAAAGCAGGCAATTCAACTTCGCTATTGCCTTGATTAATTAGATCGTTGTAGGTGATCTTTATGTTTTCCGCATATGGAAGCGGCGTATGCAGAGCGCGCGATAGATCGTTAGTAACGTTATTAGAGCCGAACATCACAACATCGTTATAACGTAAGGAATTTCCCAGGTGGATGACTATATCGCATGTAGCGCCGCCCATATCGATCAGTACGACACCTAGCTCCTTTTCGTCTTTGCTAAGCGTAGATATGGAGGATGCGTAGCCTGAAAGGACGATGTTATCGACCTTTACGCCTGCCATCTCGACTGATTTTTTCAAATTTTTAATCGAGCTTTCCGGCGCGATGACGATATGTGTGGATACCTCTAGGCGCGTGCCACTCATACCGAGGGGGTCTTCGATGTGTTCCTGCTCATCGACTCTAAAATCATACGGAAGCACATGTAAGATTACACTATCGCTAGGCACATTTGCTTGCGCTTCGGCAACCTGCATAGCGCGCTTAATTTCATCCAGTCCAATCTCATTTTCCATAGTTATGACGCCGCGAGATTTAACGCTTTTGGCGTATGAGCCGGAGATCGATATGATAGCTTTATCATAGCTTTTGCCAGCGCCTTTTACCGCTGCTTTCACCGCCTGCTTTATTGAGCCCGCGGCTTGCTCTATGTTTGTTATGACACCCTTTTTGATACCTAAAGTATCGGCTCCGCCAACGCCTAAGACCGTAAAAATGCCATCATTTTTAGCGATTATCGCGCGAATTTTAGTCGAGCCTATATCTAGACCTAAAATATACTCACTCACTGTCTTTACCTTTAAAATATCTTTCGGTTTTATAGCGCTTTTCTAGCATTTTGGTTAGATCGTCTTGCAGATTGGAATTTAATAACGTGGTTATCCTATCAGCTACGATCGTTTTTTCTTTATCTATCTCTTCGCTGCTGCCCAGGCTCTGCTGTAAAATTTTATACACTACGGCTTTATTATCAAACATCACTATCCCTTCTTTCGCAGGCTTATTAAACATATCGATAAGAAATTTATAAAATTCGTCATCGCTCAGCTTGGTATTGTTTTTGCTGTTAAGAGATAGCGTGCCGAAATCTTCGCCTTTGAAATTTTTAAGCGCATCTTGAGCTCTTTTTTCAAGTAACTCTTTGCGTTTTTTCGCTTCAAATTCTTTGGAAGCCAAAGGCTTAGCCTCATCGAAAGTCATCTGTCTAGGTTGCTCAACGCCGTTGAGCTTGGCTATTAAAAATCCGCCCTTGTATTCAAAAGGTTTTATCACTTCGCCGGGCTTTGCGATCTCTATATCGGCAATCGGGAAATTTTCCGCCGTAGCTACGATAGTTTCGTTGGTATCGATTTTGCCTTTTTTGATATCCAGATAATCTTTGGTAGCAATTTTTTTAGCCTGATCCATTCGGTAGTCTTTTAAAACATCTGGCTTGGCTTCTGCGAAATCCAATAGTTTATCATCCAGATTTCTGTACTCGCCTCTGTGCTCTTCGTAAAATTTACTTAGCTCGGTTTCATTTACGTCCGCGTTGCTAAGCGCTACGAAATAGGCTCCTAGATTATATTTTTTCTCCGTCATAAAGTGCGATTTCTCGCCTTCCCAAAATTTCTTTAGCTCGTCGTCGCTAAAGGTAACGTTAGCGTCTGCGTAGACTATCTCTGCAGAAACCTTATCCTGCATTAGCTGCGATGCAGCAAACGCCTCTATGATCTTGGAATTTGGCGTGATCATTAAAGCCTTGCCTAGCTTTTGCAGAGTTAGCGTTTTTTGTAGATTGCGCTCAAATTCTTTTTTGGTTAGTCCGGAATTTCTTACGACATTATCGTAAAGTTCCTTACTAAATGCGCCATTTTCTTGGAAATTCGGCGAGTTTAGCACAAATTCCGCCACATCTTTATCACTAGCCTGAACGCCTAAGTCTTTAGCAAAATTTAGAAAATACGCTTCGCCAATTAACTGATCTACTGCGATCTGATCTAGATGCATATTTTTGGCTTGTTCTTGAGTAAATTGCCCATCGCTCATAGCACTCAGCCTGTTGTATAGTTCGGAGTATTTTGTGTTTAGTTCTTGATTGGTTATGGAAATCTGCCCTACTCTAGCAATTGAGCCTGCGCGGTTAGCATTCATATCATATGCGCCCCAGCCGACGAAGCCTGCGCCCACGAAAGCTATCGTGCTTATCCAGATCGTCGGTATAAGCGACTTCTTATGCTTTTGCATCCATTCTATCATCTAAATCCTTAAATAGCTAACTAAAGAAATTTTTTGTTAGTAATTATACAGATAAAACCTTATGTAAGGCTGAAAAATAGGCATTTTTGGCGAATTATAACGCGTTAGTAAACGATTTGGTATACATTAATCTTAGCTTAGCAAAAGCAGCTTTGAACTCATTTCTAAAATCGCTATTTTTTTCGCCATTTGCTGCGCGCTCCTTGCATGGGCAAAAACCCCATAGCCGCGAATCACCATTATATCGCTATTTTCATTTATCATATAGTTACAAATTTCGTACGGCGCGCGCTCGTGCCAGTCGTCGTAGTTCTTAGGATCGTAAATTTCAATGCGCTTAAATTTGCTCACCCCAAAGTAATCTCGCGGCAAAATAAAATCATGCTCCAGCGTATATGCGACGAGATACGGCGGTGTCGCGTAGGTTACAAATTTCGCCTCTTTTATATTTTTGTAGATATTTATATGTATGTCGCTATCGATGCTAGCATCCTGCCAGCGGTAGTCTTTTTTTGAAAACAGCGTTATAAAATCATCTCTATCCAGGCTATCGAAAATCGCATCTTTTTTGTTGATCAAAAATTGATTTTCTTTAATTTTTGCTGAAATCGAGCCGTGAAAGATCCCAAAAAGCCTATCTCTAAACATCGAAAGCGAAATTTTGCGTAAAATTTCATAATAATACTCATCCATCTCTCGCCTTTGTAAAAAATTTCGCTATTATATAGGATTAGAAATTTCAAAAGGATAAATTTAAGTGCAAGCTCCACATATTCCGGTGCTTTTTTCGCAAACGATCGCAGCATTTTCGCAGATTGAGGACGGCTACGTTATCGACTGCACGCTAGGCTACGGAGGGCACAGCGAAGGTATTTTGACCGCTAATCCGCGTCTTAAGCTTATCGCTTGCGACAGAGATGCCGAAGCGATAGAATTTTCGCGCGAGCGGCTCAGTAAATTTAAAGATCGCATAGAAATCCACAAAGCAAAATTTAGCGAAATTTTAGAAATTCTGCCCGAGCAAAAGCTCCGCGCAGTTCGCGGGATATTAGCCGATATCGGCGTTTCGTCGCTTCAGTTGGATAAAAATTCGCGCGGCTTTTCCACTAAAAGTGACGCGCTGGATATGCGAATGGATGAGAGCGCAGCTCTAGATGCGGCATACGTCGTAAACCACTACTTGCAAGCGGATCTGGCGCGCATTTTCCGCGAATATGGCGAGCTAACAAACGCTAACGCAATCGCTGCTAAAATAGCTACTGCACGGGCTAACGCACCACTAACAAGCGCCAAAGCTTTGGCAAATTTAATCGGAACGAAGCCCGTTAAAGGGCGTAGCATCAGCACGGCTACGCTAGCATTTCAGGCGATCCGCATCGAGGTAAACGACGAGCTTGGCGAACTAAAGCGCCTGCTCGCGCTCATTGAGCAAAAATCGCGCGATTCAATTCTAACTAATGCAACTGTCGCTATAATCTCGTTTCATTCGCTTGAAGACCGCATAGTAAAGGAGCGATTTAAGGCGTGGGGGCGCGATTGCATCTGTCCTAGAGAGTTTATGCGCTGTGAATGCGGCGGCGGACATTCGTTAGGTAAAATCCTAACCAAAAGCCCTATAATAGCGGACGCGCAAGAGCTTGCGCAAAACTCGCGAGCAGCGAGCGCGAAGCTTAGAATTTTTCGGCTAAAATAACCGCCTTTGCTTGCTATGAATTTTAAATTTTGACGAAATTTTGTAAAATTTATAGATTTGCAGGCATTAAATTTTAAAATTTTACGGAATTTTAAAATCTAGCTTACAAAGATTCGCTTTAGAATTTATGATATTTTTCAATGCTATTTTGAGTACCTAATAGCTAAATTATAAAATTTAGCAAAAAATTTAACGTTTAATTTTACGCTATATTTAACGTATAATTTTATGAGATTTAACTGATGCATATTTAAAAAACTAAGTGGCAACATAGATATAAAACCGAGCAAAAGTTAAAATTTGGCGCCTAAAGCAAGCGGCGTAATGCCAAATCTCGTTCTTTGCTTTAACGAAATTTTGTAAGCGAGCGGTAGTTTCATTGACCTTTTATATGATAGAGCCTATCTTGCAAGCGATATCCTTCGCTTAGCGTTTTAAGGCGCATCGAAGACGCAGTAAAAATTTTAAGCGGTTTTTCAGACGATTTGACAAAATTTTATAAGATAAGCTGAGTAAAGCGAACTTGATTTTTACCTGTCAAAATAAATTTCCCAAGCAGGCGGTGCAAAAAACGAGCAAAATTAACGCGATGCTTCTTTTGAAGCTTCTGCTGCTATACAATATCGTGCAAAGAACCAGCCGAATAAACGCAATAGCCTGCTAAAGTAAAATTTTGTTTTTGCTGGCCGAGATAGAATTTGGCGAGTTAAGATAAAATTCCATTTACTGAGGTAAAATTGCAAAGAAGAATTTCGTTCGTAGCTTTGCTTTTAAATTTTACCTTAACGGCCCATTGCTGGGTACACACTTTGCTGGATACACGCTAGCTGCGGGCTTCGAGCTGAATTTATCTTGACGCAGGCGCCTTGGCGGCGAGTAAAGATAAGATCGTAGCTTTAAATTTATGGAGATTTTAGATGAATAAATATGAATATTTTGCCGACGACGATGACGGGCACGACTTCGCAGGAACATCTGATTTAGCGGGCATAGAGCTTGCGAAAAGACGAGCTATGGAGGATCTGACGGATGAGGAGCTAGAGGATAAGCTTGCCGCGGATCTTTCCGTAAAACGAAACTACGCGGGCGCAGCGGGCGGTTACGACGATTTTACCGGCTTGGAATTCGAAAGTTCAGGCTTTATAAATACCCAAAACTATCTAAATTCCGAAAGCGGCGGAACAAAATTTAATAAAAGCAACAAAGTAAAATTAAAAGGACGCGACGACGCAAATCTTTCAGCCAATCGCGGCAGCGATAATTCCAGCGGAGCGAGCTATGGCGATTTTGTAGGTGCCAATTTTACCGGCAAGGTGGATTATGCGGCGTTTGTGGGTGCGAACTTTACAGGTACACAAAATCAAAATTACGCAGATCTGGGCACGCATGATTATGCAAGCCTTGCCGCAGGGCGCAGCTATGGCAGTTTTACTGGCGCACAAGACGAGCTACTACGCAACTACGATGCCGAGAAAAAAAAGGAGAAAAATCTCACGCTTTATCAGCTTTTAGTCGTTTATCTGCTGATCGGATTTGCGTTTTTGCTGACGGTGCCGGCGATTTACATCCGCAACGAAATTTATTACATCAGCCGCGACATCGCCGCGCTTCGCACTAAACACGAGGTTTTGCTTGAGGAAAATCGTGCGCTTAACAACGATATCGAATATCTGCGCTACAAAAATGAAATTTTAGATCCGCAAAGCGTGCAAGAAAATGGGCGCTGATGGGATTTTGCTCGCGGCGTTTGCATTTTTTGCTGCGCTAGTGCTTGTCCTGCTGATCGCGCTCGTACTGCAAAACCGCCGCATAAGCGATGCAAACTCTGCGCTTAGCGAGCTTTTAAACGAAAGGCTCACAGCTCAAAGTGCGAGAGCAAGTGCCGAGCTTTTTAAGCTAAATCAAAGCCTAAATGACGGCTTTAACGATAAGCTCTATTATCTTAATAGATCCCTAGGCGAGGGGTTGCAGCGCCAAAATAGCGCGCTTAGCGAGAATTTAAGCTCGCTGGATCGTGGCTTTAAGGACATAGCGGAAAATCTAGCGCGAATGAGCGAGCAAAATAAAACTTCACTTCAGGTGCGTGACGAAATCGCAAGGCTAAACTCGATTTTAGGCAATGTAAAACTACGCGGCAACTTCGGCGAGTACCGATTAGAGAGAATTTTATCGATGATCTATGGGCAAAACGCCGCGTTTTACGAGCTGCAAAAGCACCTACCAAACGGCAGGATCGCAGACTGCGCGCTACATATCGCAAAAGAAAAAATTCTTTGTATCGACTCAAAATTCCCACTTCAAAGCTATGAAAAAATTATCGCCGTCTCCGCCTCAAACGACACTGCAGCGCTTGCTAGTGCGGATAAGCAGCTAGCCGCTGATATGAAAAAGCACGCCGCAGATATCGCGGAAAAATACATCATACCGCCTCTTAGCACGGAGTTTGCGGTGCTATTTGTGCCGAGTGAGGCGGTTTTCGTCTACGTCTGCGAGAAGCTGCCGCAGGTGCTTGAATACTGCGCGCAAATCGGCATTTTTGCGGCATCGCCCACGACGCTACTGGCGCTTTTAGGCACGATCCGCACCTTTGTAAAAGACGAGGCGCTCGCGCAAAATATAAAATCGGTAAAAGATGAAATTTACGCGCTAAAATCGGACTTTGAGACGCATGCTAAGTATGCGACGGCGCTTCAAACATACGCAGATAAGCTCGCCGCGCAAGCAGAGCTTTTAAACAAAAATACAAAATCTCTAAAAGCCCGCTTTGAGCGTTTTGGCGAGCTGTAATAAGGCAAACGTAGCGTACAATGCGGCTTGGAGTGCTTTAACAAGCTTATAACGTGACGAAATTTCGCAGGCAGGCGAGTGGCATTCAAATTAAATTTGCACTTCGCCTATTTTGCAGATAAAATTTCCATTTGAGGCAGATAGACGGAATTTAAAACTCAGCTTAATGGATTTGTTACTCGAGCGAGCAGAATTCGAAGGCTGTCTGATGCGCATAAAATTTGATCGGCTAAATTTCATGGGCGCGCGAGCAAATTCAATCCGCTTAAGCATTAAACGCACGCCCTCGTCACGATGTGGCAAGATCAATCGCTACGCTTTCCGCCCCCAGAAATTCGGCGCTGCTATACTAAAACAAAATTTGACGCCACATATTGCATGCGTAAATTTGCGGTTGCAGGCAAAATTCTACATTTCAGAGGCGGAATTCATGATTCATGAGCGAAATTTCGTATTTTGGCGAAACTTTAAAAAGCGGCTTACAGGCACTATGAATTTCAAACAGCAGCGCTGCGAGCATGATTAGCCGTTTGACGCTAAGAAATTTATGGGCGTTGCGCGGATATAATTTCAGATTTTGACAAAATTTCAAAAGCGATCTGCAAGCGCGCAAATTAATTTACAATCCCGAAAGCTCATAAATTTGTATTTTACGGCGACACAAAAACCTCGCGCATTAAAGCGTAGCCAAGATAAACATCGCGCTTGCTTTGGACGATTGGTGCGAGCGTAAAGCAAAAACCGCGGCTACTTGCAAACTCAAACCCTTGCTCCGTATAAACAAGCTGAATAAAATTCTACGCCGAATATTTTTTGTCGCCGTTCGTAAAATTTCAGCGCAATTTAGCTCGCTAAATTTTATCAGCCGCAGCAAGTGGCGTAAATTTTAAAATTTAACTCGCGAAATTTTAAAGTCGTAGCATTCTGAGCAGCTAAATTATCGACAAAGGCCTTAAACTCTGCCTCTCATAAAGCTTTAGCTTTTGCATTGCAGGCTTGCAGGCTTTTTAAAATTATCCACCGGGCGACTTATTTTGTGAATCCAACGTTTATTCAGAGTAAAATTTCAAAAACGGACGCGAATCTCAAAAAATACGCCGTATTTAAAAAAATGGAAAGATTAGACGCGCAATCTTACGCGGCGACAAGATGAAATTTTAAGTTCAACGCGGCGCCAAAACACACAAAATTCTCTTGCGAAATCGTAAAATTCTAAAATTTCTCGACAAAAATCAAAGCCATAGCACTGTAAATTCGCCAAATACCTTCGCGCTAAAAATCCAAAATTCCGCTGCTGTGGTCTCAAAAAACCGCACATCTTAAAACTCTGCGAGTAAACTGAAATTACCAAGCGCCTTAAAACCGCATACGCAAGCGAAAAAATTACACCGTACCTTAATACTGCGCTAATGATCTCGTTTTACCACCCTTATACGCCTCGAAAATCGCACAGCAGATCAAAACTGAGTAATAGGATTTTTGATACCTGATTTTACGATCGATCCAAGCGCCTAGGCGCCAATTCAAATCCACTCGATGAAATATATTTATATTGAGGCTGCGAGGCTTTGGCAGACACATAAACGGGCACAGCAACCAATTCCACGTGACGGAATTTTTAGTGCGACTTTGCACCAATCCGATTAATAAATCGTTCGTCGTCCGCCTCACGGCTAAATTTTGGGGTATTGCTTTGCTACTTTAAATCACTAATTCAAATCTGCGCGGCGGAATTTTTGGTGCGACTTCGCAACTTCAAGGCTTAGCGCCGATTCGACTAATAAATTGCGCGTTCCTTAGCCAATGCACGAGTATGTGGCGCCGTTATATGATTACCGAAACTTGGCGCACCAAGCTAAATACGGGCATGAATAGGCATCGTGCCCATGCTTCACACCGCGACTTCGTATCGCTAGAGCCAAGCGTACGTAATAAATTGTAGATATTTTTTTGCTTCGCGCAAAATTCTAAATAGTTCTTAGCAATTTTCATAAAATCTTTGAGCGTTTTACGCCGCTACCCCGCAGTCATGTTTATACCAAATCACGCTCAGTCTGCGCCGCCTACTTATCGGTCGCGCAATTTTCATTGTAGTAGGCGATGGTGCGCTCGTACTCGTCGTAAGCCTGTATATAATCGTTCGCAACGCTTGGGTTTGCGTATCGATCCTCGACCGCTAAAAGCTCCGCTTCGAGCTCTTTGTAGCGCTCATAAACCTCTGCGCAAGCGCGATCATGAGCATCGCCTTGCAAGATTACTGACTTATCAGGACCCGCACTCGCGCAGCCTCCGAGCCCCAAAACGACGGCGTAAAGCGCGCCACATAAAATTAAGCTTTTCAAAATTTTTTCCTTATTCCAAGCAAATAAATTCAGCGTAAAAAGAGGTGTGGTTATAAGCCGAGTTCCGTTACAGCGGTCATTTATCTAGACCGATTTTTGCAAATCGGTTCGAGCGAACGGTTCGAATATAAGACGAAACCACCCGTTCTTGCTGCAGGTTGGGTTTGCATTGCCGCCCGTGTCTCCACGCGCGCGGTGGGCTCTTACCCCGCCCTTTCACCCTTACCGCTTGCGCGGCGGTTTGCTTTCTGTTGTACTTTCCCTAGGGTTGCCCCCGGCGTCCGTTAGACGCAACCTTGTCTTATCGCAGCTCGGACTTTCCTCTCCTTGCGGAGCGACCGCACGCCACACCCGAGCGCAATTATAGCTTTTTTGGCTTAAACTTCGTCGTATTTCACGGGCTGTAAGCTCGTTGAATAAAAATTTAAATGAATTTTTTATCTGAACATTTACCGATGAAATTTCGTATTTTGCTTAGAAATTAAAATTTTAATTTTAAGCGGATATTAATAATTTAATGATATACTTTATCATAATTGATTTTATTAAAAGAGGGGAATGTAATGAAAAAGACAATATTATTTATTTGTTTATTACTAGGCCTAACGGGATTTTTGGCTGCCGATTCGGCAAACGATAGCCAGGTGTTGAGGCGTTGTAGCGATCGTGATATTTGTATAGATTTATGCCTAGATGAGCTTGGTGCTCCTGAGCCATATGCATTTTGGAACTGTGTGAACAGCTGCTTATCAAAAATTGCAAGGAGTGATTGTGATGATTGAAATTTTGGAGAAAAACGACGATTTATTAGTAAATATTTTAGGGGATGCGAAAGAATTAGTAAAAAATTTCTTGCAACTATCCAAGTCGGATGAGAAGTTTAAAGATTATTATAAAGAAATTACCGATGCGGGGCTTTTATTTTTTCGTCTGCATGAGAAATTTCATAAAGAATTTCCCGAGCTAAAAAACTGCAAGATAAAAGAGTATAAAAAATAATCTAAATTTGCTTTATATTTTCAAAAGGCGGATCGATTAAAATTTCGGTGCGGCAAGAACAGATCGTCGCGAAATAGAATTTTATAAAATTTTATCTGCGACCGAGCCAAATAAAATTTTAACTTTGAAATTCTATGGCTTAGACAAAACGGCACGCTTTCTGCGATAAAATTTTACGAAATTTCATAAAATTTCATCGTCGCATAAATTTAAATCCACGCAGCAAGCTCTAAAATTCCGTAAAATTCCGCGTGGTGCGCCGCGACGTAGCGTAAATGTGGTGCGAACCCTACTCTACGGCGCGGTTTGACGTGGCATGACATGGGACGCGTGAGTCCTTACCCTACAGCGCGCGATGCGGCTCAATCCTCGTCTGTCGCGGCGCCCTCGAATATATCTCGGTGCAAAATTTCTTCCAAAACGACCGTCGCGTAAGAGCCTTTCGGCAGGTAAAAACTGAAGCTAAAATGCGCATTTTGCGCATCGTAAGAGTGCTGCACGCGCTCCATAAAGCTCCACGCAAACCTGCGCGAGCCGTTCATCTGTGCCTCAAACTCGCGAGCGGGCGCAAAAATTTCATCTTCAAATCTACCGCCAAGCCCGCTAGCTCGCAGCTTCGCTCGCCCCGCGATAAGGCCTGCACTCGTGATTTCTCGCCTCGTAAACCGCTCGCACTCCGCGCCAAGATCGTCGCAGCTAAAAAACGCGCCATGGGGAAAGTGTCCTAAAATCTCGCCTCTTAAAAGCTTAAAAAACTGCGGCTGAGCCGCGATCTCGCGCGCCTCATCTTTGCTTAGTCCATAAATTTTAGCAAACTCTCCAAGGCTAAATTCCGCCGCAAATTTTGAAATTTCGACCCGCTTGCTAAGCCAGCGGTTAAAAAGCTCGCTCTGATAGGCGCTGATTAGAAAGTCGCGCATTTTGGGGTTTTTAAGCCGCCTCTGTCCGCGCAGCACCTCCTCGCCCTGCGCTGCGTTGTCGCCGAACTTGCCGAAGCGTTGATAGCCGAAGTAGTTTGCAAAGCCCTCGCGCCCTAGCGTATCTAGCGCGGCTGCGAGCTTGACGGCGTCGGGCGGCAGGACCTTTTTTAGGCGGATGAAAAAGTCATTGCCCTTTAGATGCCCGATTTTAAGCTTATTTTTGTGCCTTTGCACGCTTAGAATTTTAAGGCTCTCGTGCGAAAATCCGCCCAGTGCGAGTTCAAATTTAGCAGGCATACTAATATGCTGCGTCGTAAGGCCTTGCTTGTCCTTAAGCCCCGCGTAGCCGAACTCGCGCATCTTAGCGCCCGTATGCTCGCTTAAAATCCGCAGCGCCTCGTGCGTGCTGATGCCCTTTTTTTGTAGCAGCAAAATGCAGTGCTCGCCTTCATTGCTAGGCTCGTAAAGCGGCACTTCGCGCACGACGAAATCGCTGGAGTTTTTACTAAAATGCGCATTTATCGGCGCGTGATTTAGGGTGTATAAATTTTTCATAGCCGGCCTTTGCGTTAATCTAAGGCTCAATTTTATAAAATTGAGCCTAAAAAACTCATTATTAAGGCAAATTCTAGTATCATTCGCCATAAAAAAAGGATGAAAAATGCTAATCAGGCTCTTTCGCTTCGATCCTCGCTGCGACGTCACAAGCTACTTCAAACCCTATGTTTATGAAAGCGCGCCCTTTGCCGATCTTACGGCGCTGCTTGACGACATCTACGCGCACGATCCCTATTTTAGCGCACAGGGGGTGGAATTTGTAAAAATCGGCGGCACCGCGGTAAGCGTAAAAGAGCCGCTAGATACGCTGATAGCGCACTTTGGAAGCGAGCTAATCATAGCCCCTCTTAGCGAAAAAGAGTCGATTAAAGATCTGCGCTGCGAGCCGAGGGCGTTTTTGGATAAATTTAAAGCTTTCGAGAGCATCGCGGACGCTGCTGATTTCGAGTTTTACAAAAGCCTCGCGCCTTATTTTTACTCGACGAAAATCCCCGCATGCTCGCAGGAGTTCTTGGGCAACAGCGCCTTTATCTTCGCGCACCGCCTGATGCAGACGCACCCGAGCGAGCGTATGAGGGTTTTAGAGATCATCGAGCCGCAGATGGCGTATTTTACGAAGTGCGACGCCGTGGGGATGGAGTTTGACGACCGCGCGGCATACAGGGCGTTTTGCGATATTTTAAAATACGAGCCCGCGCGCAGCAATAAAATTTTAAGCGCGCAGAGCATGGCGGAATTTGACGCAGCGGGCGCGAAGCACAATTTTAGCGGCTTTAACGTCGCCGTGTGGTACGACGAGGCTGCGGAGGAGCTGGCTAGCAGGCTGGGCGCGCAGATCGTGCACTTTGGCTGCGAAGGCGCGCCGCTTGGGGCGCAGATATATGAGCGCGAGCGGGAGTGCGCGCTGCGGCTGGGGAGCGAAATTTTATTTGACGCGTTTGATAGCGGAAGCGATTTTTTGCTAGTAAATTCCAAGCTTGCGCTTGATTTTTTAGACGGCAGAAGCGATGAAATTCAAAAGCTTTTCGGCAGAGGATTCGCGGGGTTTTATCTAATTACGACGGATGAGCTCATCGCTCTAGCTCGCGGCGAGAGGCCCGACTTTTCGGCACGCAAACTAAAGCCGACGCTGATTTAAGCGGACGGGGTTTTAAAATTTATCCTATTACGACGGTAAAATTTTAAATCGACTGCATATTTATGATCGGCATAAAGCAAATAGTTTTCTTAATCGCAGGCGGTTTAATCATCTACTATTTCTTTAATTCGGCATTTGTTGTTTTGCCCTATGGCTCGTATTCTTGCTTTGCTTTAAATTGACTATTAAGCTTGCCTTTAGTTTTTCTTTTGGAGTAAAATTTTCTAGTCCAACTCCGCCACCGCCATATACGCTTAAAATTTTTCTCAAAATATCTATAATTTCATCGCTGGTTGTATTCTCGGCATCTGTTTTTATATCGTGAAGCTCATAAATAATTCTATGCGGATCGCCAATCGTTTCATCATTAAAAATCCGCCTCAAGTCCAGCTCTATATCGTTACTTTTATAATGCAATAGCCATATCGTTTTAGTTAAGGCATAATCTCCTATATCTCTTAAATAATCATGCGATATACGAATTAGCCAAGTGTTATTTTCTCGCTCTATACACCAATCTAATCTTTTTAAAAACCATAAACTAATTTCGTCATCATCATATTTTTTGCGTATTTTGTTTATCGTTTCCAATAAACTATATTTTTCAATATCCTCTTTTGAAATACGCTCTGTAACAAACGCCATCCTCTCCTCCTTTTCTTTAAATTTTTGATATGAAAGTTACTTGAATATTTTCTCTGGGGATAGAATCTATTATAGCCCCTCTCTTATACTCATTTAAAATTTCTTTTAAAATATCTACAATCTCTTGTTTTGGTATATCCCCGATATCGCTTCTTATAGATTCCAGTTCATATATTAGTATAAACGGATTATCCGTATCTTTTTTACCGGTATATTCATTATGTATATTCCTCAGATCGATTTCTATATCTTTACCCTTGTAGTGCAAGATCCATATATCTTCGCCGCTATAGTTCATATCTCTAGGATCTCCGATAGTGATACTACATATTGGAAAAAGCCAAATACCTCTTTCTCGATCTATGCACCAACTTCTTGAATTTAAATCTACCCAATCAAGCTCACCCTGATAATACTTATTGCATATCTCATTGCATGGTTTTAGCAAATCGTATTTCTCGACATCCTCTTTTGAAATACGCTCTGTAATAAACGCCATTCTTTCCTCCTCAAGAAATTTAAAATTTTAGACCGCTTGCGGGTTGCCGCCGCCTTTGCTTTTACGACAAATCGTTTAGCCATTCGCGCAAATGGCTAAATATATGCTAAATTTCATCTTGCCGCGCCGCGTAAATTTTAAAATTTCGCTTTTATACAGGCGCTGTTTTCTTGCCTATCTCTTGCCGATAACTCGCCGCCTGCCGCTTAGATGAAATTTTAAAATTCCACCGCCTGTGCGCATGGATAAAATTTTAAAATTTCGTCGTCCACGCGCACGAACGAAATTTTAAAATTCCACGCCGCTTAACACGAGCGGATGAAATTTTATAAAATTTTGCCGCCGCAAATCAAAGCGCAAATAAACGCGCTAGCGCACAGAAATCGCGCGAATTAGTAAAAGTCGCGTTTGAATTTTATCGATAAATTTATGAATCCCGCCTATGCTTCGGCGGTTTCGTTTTCATTGATTACGGCTTGCATCGTGTCTCTGGCGTGCTGCAGCCAATCTTTATCGCTCGTATCGAGCAGGTCTAGGTAGATGATTTTGACATGTCCGCTATGGACGGTGAAATCGTGAGAGTTTGCGATGTGCTGCGTGCCGATGAGTACCACGGGCTGGACACGCAGACCAAGCTTGCTAACGATCGCTTTGGCGCCGCTTTGGAATTGCAAAAGCTGCGTGCCGCGATGTCTGGTTCCCTCTGGAAACATCGTGATGACGCGCCCTTCGCTCACGCGCTGCTGCACTTCGTGCACGATCCGCACCAGATCGCGCGGATTGGAGCGATCGACTTGGATCATCTTCGGAAGAGTGATGATTTTGCCGATGATAGGGATGTCTGCGATCTCTTTTTTAGCGATCCAGCAGATATCGGCGGGATGAGTCTCTTCAAGCACAACAATATCCATTATGCTTTGGTGGTTGGCGATTACTAACTGCGCGCGCGGATCGGGAGTGCCTATGATCTGGATATCGTATCCGACGCCGTAGCGCTGGAAGCGCCCCCAAATGCGGCGGAAGCGGCGATGAGAGGAGTTTTTTACCGCCATGGCGATCACGACGCAAACGACGGTAAAAATAAACCAAATCGCGTAAAATAGCGCTCTAATCCTTGCTAAGCTCATCTTTTTTAACCCAACCGATCTTGTTGCCGCCCAGCATAATTTTATAAAATTCCTTATTCGTACCCAAAATTTCAACCTTTTCGGGATTTTTAGTCACGTAAAACACGGTGGAACTTTGCATAGGCAGAATTCTAACCGGAGAATTTTGCGCGATACTGCCCGTGCCGTAAGGCCTTTGCGCATAGAAATTTACCGCCAAAATCAGCACCGCAAAGATGAGCGGCGTGATATTTTTACTAAGCAGAAACATCACCAAAAGCACGGCAGCTAGTGTGTAGATCGCGATCTGCTTGTAGGCTTCGAACTTGCTCTCTTTCGGATTTAGCCCAATCTGCGTGCTAAGATCCTCAGCGCGCGGATTGAGCTCAAGCCCAAAATTTTCAAATTTTTTAGTATTAAGATTGAAATAGCTGAAGTCTAAATTTGTGATATTTTTATCTACGACGGCGAAATAATATCCGCTTTGGCTCGCGTATGTGCCGCGCACGGAGTCCACCCCCTGCTTGATAATGGCTGGATTATCGATACTAAAAGCGCTGATTGCGCCGTTTCGGATACCAAGATCAAGCGTGAGTAAATTTGAAGCGTCGTCAAATTTAGTAGTTTTGTAGTTTTTAAGTTTCAGCTCGTCAGCTACGATATGCGAAAAATTAGGCTTCGTGTCAAGCTTCATAAATTCCGGATTATCAGGCTTAATAGAGCTTTTTTCAAAGAATTCTCCATTGCGCTGCAAGGTCAAAACGAGCTCATTTATCTTATCGCTCTTATCGCTTGCCGCAAACCACAGCGTCGTCTCAAACATCTCGTCGCCCTCGATCCACGTAAGATTATCGGCATTAAGCCACTTCATACCATTGGTGCGGCTGATCTCTAGCTTTGGCTTAACGGTGATTTTCTGCCCCAAATATACGGCGAAATCGATCTTAAAAATTTGATTGCAATACACCTTCCTAGGCATCCCGCTGGCTTTTAGCGTAAGCTCCTTAGGCTTAATGTCCTGATAGACCTTATCGTCGGATACATCAAGATCGACTTCGTTAGTAGGCGCCAAAGCCTTAAGATCGTCGATGCTTAAATTATCCATCGACATAACCTCTTTTTTATTGTATTTCAGCATTACCTTAGAATTATCGCGCGTCTGCGGCTCGTCGGGCTTATCCTCAGCTTTTTTCGGCGCATATTTACTTAGATCATCAAGCGAATCGATCTCAATCTCCGGCGCAGCAAACGCAAGCGTACAGACACCTAAAATAGTAAGAATTTTTTTTAGCAAATTAAGCCTTTTAGCATTTTCTCTCCATCCGTGCCGCCCAAAATAGGCTCTATCGCGCGCTCAGGATGCGGCATCAGTCCGAAAATCTTTTTGTTTTTATCGCAAATCCCCGCGATTGCGTCCACTGAGCCGTTCGGATTTAGATCCGCGCCATTTTCGTCGCAATATTTTAGCAGCACGCAATCCTCGTCGTATAGCGATTTCAGCGTATCTGCAGACGCATAATAGTTTCCCTCGCCATGCGCGATCGGGATATTTAGAATTTCGCCCTTATCGCAACAGTGCAGAAATTTATTGTCGTTTGAAACGACGCGCAGATGGTGAAATTTTGAGATGAAGCTTAAATTTATATTTCTACTCATCGCTCCGACAAGCAGCTTCAGTTCCAAAAGCATCTGAAAGCCGTTGCAGATACCCAAAATATAGCCGCCCTTTCGCGCGTGATCAAGCACCGCCTGCATTACGGGGCTAAATTTAGCAATCGCCGCGGTTCGCAAATAATCCCCGTAGCTAAAGCCGCCAGGAAGCACGATCAGATCGGCGTTTATGTCGGTTTCTTTATGCCAGATTATCTGCGTTTCACAACCGAGCTTATCAAAGGCGTATTTGGTGTCGCGCTCACAATTCGTGCCGGGGAAATTGACGATCGCTACCTTCATATCACGATCTCGTAGTCTTCGATGACGGTGTTTGCCAAAATTTCATCGCACATTCTAGCGACATCGGCATAAATTTTATCCCTATCCTCGCCATCTATATCAAGGACGATCTGTTTGGCTACGCGCACATCTCGCACGCCGCTAAATCCAAGCGCAGCGAGGGCGTGCAAAACCGCCTTGCCCTGCGGATCGAGCACGCCCTGCTTAAGCCTTACGTTTACAATTACCTTCATCGCTTATCCTAAAATTCTACGCAAGACCTCTTCGTAGGCCACTTTTACGCTACCAAGATCCTGCCTGAATACGTCCTTATCGAGCTTTTTGTCGGTTTGTTTGTCCCAAAAGCGGCAGCTATCAGGGCTGATCTCATCTGCAAGTAGGATATTGCCGTCCTTATCTCTGCCAAGCTCGATCTTGAAATCCACGAGCTTTAAATTTCGCTCGTCGAAAAATTTGATCAAAATTTCATTGATTTTGCGCGCGATCTTTTTGAGCTCGTCAAGCTCGCTTTGGCTCTTTACGGCGCCAAGCAACAAGCAATGCTCGTCGTTTAGGATCGGATCGCCCAGCTCGTCGTCTTTGTAGCAAAACTCCACCAGTGTAAACGGAAGCTTCGTGCCCTCTTTGATGCCTAGGCGCTTTGTAAGCGAGCCGGTGGCGATATTACGAGCGATGATCTCAAGAGGGAAAATCTTGCATTTTTTTACGAGCTGCTCGGTCGGACTGATCGTCTCAACAAGCGCGGTGTCGATGCCGTGCTTTTTAAGCAGATCGAAAATCAGCGTCGAAATTTTACAATTCAGCGCGCCTTTGCCGCTCTCTTCGGCTTTTTTGACGCCGTTAAACGCCGTCAGCGAATCTTTAAATTCCGAGATCAAAAGGTCGTCACTTTCGTTAACCGACCACATCTTTTTGCCCTTGCCTTCGTAGATAAGCTCTTTTTTGGTAGCTTGCATCACACTCTCCTTACTTGATGTTTAGAATTTTTATCGCGTCTATTGCGGTTTTTAACTGGATGTCGTTATTAATCTGCTCTGCGGTGATGAAATTTTTCTCATCCTTTTTCTGAGCATCTTTTTTCTTGGTCTCGACCTTGGCTAACTCGCCTTGCAGGTGCTTTTTGAGATCGGCTTCTTTTAGCGAGAATTCATCCTCGTCACGGCTCGGCACCTTGCCCGGCGCCACTATGAGATCAGGCGTCACGCCCACCGCTTGGATGGTGCGACCGCTTGAGAGATAGTAACGCGCTATGGTTAGTCGCAAGGCTTCTTTATCCTCGATCGGTAGGATCACCTGCACGCTTCCCTTACCAAAAGTTTTTTCACCAACCAACACGGCACGCTTTAGATCCTGAAGCGAGCCGCTTACGATCTCGCTTGCGCTCGCGCTACCGCCGTTTACTAGCACTACCAGTGGCAGGTCGGTGATCTTCTTTTTAGGATCGGCGTTATGTGCTTCGGTTTCGTTTTTCGCGCGCCCTTTTTGAGAGACGATAAGCCCTTTGCTGACGAATAAATTTACAAGTCCGATCGCCTGATCCAAAAGCCCGCCCGGGTTATTTCGCAGATCCAAAATAATACCCTTGGCATCTCTGTGCTCTTTTATAAATTTGCTCGCGTCCGCCACCACGTGCTGATCGAAATTTGTAACGCGCAGATATAAAATTTTATCATCCTCAATCATCTTGGCATAGACCGATTCCACTTTGATTATATCGCGGATAATCTCGACGTCGAAAGGCTTGCTAACGCCCTTGCGGACGATCGTTAGAGTGATTTTGGTTTTCGGCTTGCCGCGCATTTTTGAGACCGCATCGTCGATCGTGATGCCGAAGGTCGCATTGCCGTCGATACGCAAGATCACGTCGTTAGCCTGAATGCCTTTCTTATCTGCAGGAGTGCCCTCGATAGGCGAGATGACGGTCAGAGCGCCGTCTTTCATACCCACTTGAATTCCAAGCCCGCCGAACTCGCCCTCGGTCTGGACTTTCGTGTCGTTAAACGCCTTTTCGTCCATGTAGCTTGAGTGCGCGTCGAGGTTATTCATAAGCCCCGAAATCGTCTTATCCACAAGCTCCGAGAAGCTCATCTCATCGACATAATTGTTCTCGACGATCGCAAGCGTTTTAGTAAGCTTGGCTAACGCCTCCAGACGCGTTTTTTCGCTGTCTGGTTTTTTAGTCGCATTGACCTCTCTGGCTTGTAAATTTCCGGTAAAAAAACTGACGCCTAAGAATAGAGAAAATATGAATCCCAAGCCGAAGAAGAGGTGTTTTTGTCGCAAAGTTTATCCTTGAAAGTAAAATGGAGTGAATTTTATAGAAAATTGGCTAAAAATAAGGTAAATTTCATACGAAATTTGCGCGTTTACAGATAAATTTAAGCCGAAAATTTTAAAATCTCACTAAAAAACCTTGACATAAACACACTAAAGTTATATAATGCAATCAACTTCAACTTTAGGAGAAAATTTATGAACGAAACTATTGAAATTTTAACCGATAAAATGCGCTCTTTGCTCGAAAGCAGCATTTCTTTGGCGATCCATTCCAAAAATAGCGAAGTGGGCGTATTGCACATGCTCTGGGCTTTGGTAGCCGACAGCGGCTCGGTTCTAAATCAAATTTTTAATAAATTTAGCATCGAAAAGACCGCGGTCGAGCTTGAGATCAAAAGCGAAATTTCAAATTTGCCTACGAGCTCAAACGTCACGAAGGAAAACGTGCGAATCTCGCGCGAGCTGATGAACTCGCTAGAGCTCGCAAAAGGGCTGATGACGAGCTCGGGCGATAAATTTATCGCCGTAGATACCTGGCTGATTGCAAATTTAAACGCAGATCCTCTAAAGAAAATTCTATCTAAATTTGCAGATCTTAGCGAGATCAAAAAGGAGCTAGAGGCGCTTCGCGGCGGCAAAAGCATCGATTCGCAAACCGCCGACGAGACGCTTGAGGCGCTTAGTAAATTCGGCGTCGATCTCACCGCAAAGGCAATCGCGGGCGAGCTCGATCCGGTCATCGGCCGCGACGAGGTGATCTCGCGAATGATGCAAATTTTAATCCGCAAGACGAAAAACAACCCGATCCTACTCGGCGAGCCGGGCGTTGGAAAAACCGCGGTCGTCGAGGGTCTTGCGCAGCTGATCGCCAAAAAAGAGGTACCGCTTAGCCTACAAAACAAACGCGTCATCGCGCTTGATATGAGTGCGCTGATCGCGGGCGCGAAGTACCGCGGCGAGTTTGAGGATAGGCTCAAAGCCGTCATAAACGAGGTCGTAAAAGCCGCAAACGTCGTACTTTTCATAGATGAAATTCACACCATCGTAGGCGCGGGCGCAAGCGAAGGCTCTATGGATGCCGCAAATATCCTAAAGCCCGCTCTTGCGCGCGGCGAGCTGCACGCGATCGGCGCTACGACGCTGAAAGAGTACCGAAAGTATTTTGAAAAAGACACCGCGCTTCAGCGCCGCTTCCAGCCCGTAACGGTCGCGGAGCCTAGCGTGAGCGAGGCTACGGCGATCCTGCGCGGCATAAAGGAGCGGCTAGAGGTGCATCACAACGTCACCATCACCGATAGCGCGCTTGTGGCGGCTGCAAGGCTAAGCGACCGCTACATTAGCGATAGATTTCTGCCGGATAAGGCGATCGATCTCATTGACGAAGCGGCGGCAGAGCTTAAAATGCAGATCGAAAGCGAGCCCAACGAGCTTGCCAAGGCTAAGCGCGACATCCTTACGCTTCAGGTCGAAAAGGAAGCCCTTAAGATGGAGGATGACGGCAAAAACGATGAGAGGCTCGCGCAGATCGATAAAGAGATCGAAAATTTAACCGAGCAGAAAAACGCGCTTCAGGCTAAATTTGAAAACGAAAAGTCCGTATTCGGCGGCATCAGCGAGGAGAAAAAAGCAATCGACAGCCTCAAAAACGAAGCGAGCTTAGCAAGACGCAACGGCGATCTTAGCAAGGCTGCCGAGATCGAATACGGCAAGATCCCCGCCGCGCAGGCAAAGGTCAAGGAGCTTGAGGCGAAGTGGGACGTAATGAAAGAAAACGGCGTGCTTTTGCGAAACCGCGTGGACGAGGAGAGCGTGGCTGAAATTTTAAGCAAATGGACGGGCATCTCGGTAAGCAAAATGCTCTCCTCCGAAAAGGAGAAATTCCTCCACATCGAGGAGCACCTAAAAGAAAGCGTCGTGGGACAGGACGAGGCGCTGCACGCCATCGCTCGCGCCGTCAAGCGCAACAAAGCCGGTCTCGTGAACGAAAACCGCCCTATCGGAAGCTTTTTGTTTTTGGGCCCTACCGGCGTCGGCAAGACCGAGAGCGCGAAGAGCTTAGCTAGATTTTTATTTGACGACGAGCGAGCGATGATCCGCTTTGATATGAGCGAGTATATGGAAAAACACAGCGTCTCGCGCTTGCTTGGTGCGCCTCCCGGATACGTGGGCTACGACGAAGGCGGACAGCTTACCGAAGCTGTGCGCAGAAAGCCCTACTCCGTGCTGCTTTTTGATGAGATCGAAAAGGCGCACAAGGACGTTTTTAATATCCTGCTTGGAATTTTAGACGACGGGCGTGCGACCGATAACAAGGGCGTTACGGTTGATTTTAAAAACACGATCATCATCCTAACGAGCAATATCGGCTCAGCTAAGATTATGGAGCTTGACGCCAAAAATGCGGATAAGCCGCGCGAGGTAGCACTTGCCGAGCGAGAGGAGGCGGTAAAGAGCGAGCTGAAGAATTATTTCAAGCCCGAATTTATCAACCGCCTGGACGATATCGTGATCTTCAACGCCCTAAGCGAGGATGATCTTATAAAAATCGTGGGCATTATGTTTAAGAGCCTGCAAAAAACACTCACAAACCGCGGCATTAACGCGAGCCTAAGTGAAAATGCCAAAAAGCTCATTGCCTCGGCAGGCTTTGATATCGAATACGGCGCAAGGCCGCTACGAAGGGCGCTTTACGACCTGGTGGAGGATAAGATCGCCGATATGATCCTAAGCGACGAGATCAAAACCGGCGATCGGATCGAAATCGGCGCGCGTGACGGCGAGATCGAGATAAAGAGGGTGAAGTAAAATTTAGCGGAATTTATCCTGTGGGGTAAATTCCGCGCTTTGATGGAACAAATTTGACGAGGTAAATCTCACGCCTTAGCTAAGTAAATTTGGTGGGTAATCTATCCCTTGGGAATTGAAACTTGGTATTTTGCGCCATGATAGGATCGGCGCATAGTAGAATTCCATCCCGTCGGGAATTGAAACAGCTCAACTATCGCGTCAAGTCTATTGAAGATCGGGTAGAATTCCATCCCATTGGGAATTGAAATACTCTATTTAAAATCTCATTTCCCTCTCACATATTAGCATTCTATAGAATTTATCGAGCCAAATCCTGCTCAATAAAATTTTTATCAAATTAAATTCTAGACTTGAAGTTTTAAAATTTTATCGAGCAAGGCTCCGCATCTCAGAGCTTAGAATTTCAAATTTAAGAAACAGTGGCTTTGAGTTGCAGGATTCAAAAGCGTAAGGATTTTAGATCATAAAATTTTGAAAGATCGGCAGGATTAGAATTTTAAATTCAAAGTCGATGATCGGAATTTCAAACTTCAAAACTTAAAATTTTAAATTTGAAGCGGGGGCAAATTTTAAGATCATTTCAAAATTTGCCCCTTTTAAATTCCCATTTCTCAAGCTCTATTCACAAAATTTTACGTATTAATTTACGCAAAATTTAGCCAAAAAAATGACTAAATCAACCTATCCGCATTAAATTTTATCTCTTCTTTTTAGAATGAAAACCGTTGCAGACGCGATTATTAGCGATGATAAAGCGCTTATAATCATTATGTTAAAATTAAAATTTGAGCGATCAAACAGATGACCCAACCAAGTCAAATCGGCTCCTGTTAGGATTATCACAGCTAGCGAATAAGTATAAAATAGACTTATAAAAAATGCAGATGCGCCGGATATTTTATCCAGCAGGATAAAAGCCTTTATTTTGGAAAATACGAAGCAGCAGATGATCAGAGGCAAAATTACCGTCGCACAAAATAGATACAATACCATAGCGCCGAAAATATCGCTTTCGCTATCGCTCGCTTCTTCGTGCCACGTTAGTTCAAAAGCTTTTAAAACGATAGAAAACGGATTCGCGATATCGTAACCGCTATACTCCGCCAAAAAAACCGCGTCTATGCCGGCAAATATAACGCCCAAACAATCTATTGTAAAAAAGAGCAAGGCGATCCAGAATAAAATCCTCACCCCTTTTAGCTCAAAACATTTTTTAATGAACTCTTTTATCACCCTAGCCCCTAATTTATAGCTTTTAAGACCAATTCGGCCTTTATGTTGCGTTTTATTTCGACGTTTTCAAAACTCTTTGTCGTGATCTCTCATCAAATTTAAGCCTTGGCTGCGCTAAATTTTAAAATTTACCGAGCTGAATTCTGATCGGATAAAAAACTATTTATCCTTTTCTTGCATCTATCAACGTGACTTTATAATTCTAACCTTGCTTATTGTTATAGCGTCATTTTTCATCCTTTATATTTAATCGTGCAGAAAAGTTACGACTTCATGCTCTTTTGGTAAATTTTCTCTACCGTCAATACCGCGACTACCATATTCTTTTAAAGCCTCATTTAAGACGTCATAAAGTTCATCTAACGAAATTCCGTCAATACTAGAATTTATA
>NZ_CALKTT010000013.1 GCF_937997535.1 uncultured Campylobacter sp. | reverse complement strand
GCTCCAAGCACGCCTCCATCAGCAGCTTTTCGGCAAACGGATCGCCCACCTGCACCGTCGGGCGCAGAGATTTGTTCGCGTCGTTAAAGCTATCGCTCGCCATCACGGCTCCTCCGAGCCCGTCGCGACCTGTCTTAGAGCCCACATAGATCACGCTGTTGCCTACACCTTCGGCCCTGCCGTAGAAAATTTCATCCTTTTTAACGATACCCAGCGCAAAGGCATTAACCAAAATGTTGCCGTCAAAGCTCTTATCGAAGCTCGTCTCGCCGCCTATCGTAGGGATGCCCATGCAGTTGCCGTAGTGCGCGATGCCTGCAACCGCTCCTTTTAGCAGATAGCGCTGCTTCCTGGCATTCTCGCTTCTTCCTCGCACCTCGCCGAAACGAAGCGAGTTCATATTGGCCTCAACGCGCGCGCCCATCGTAAAGATATCGCGCAGTATCCCGCCTACGCCTGTCGCAGCGCCCTGAAACGGCTCTATGAAGCTAGGGTGGTTGTGGCTTTCCATCTTAAAAACCGCCGCCATGCCGCCGCCGATGTCGATGACGCCTGCGTTTTCGCCGGGACCCTGGATGACCCAAGACGCCTTGGTCGGGAAGCCGCTTAAGTATTTTTTGCTCGATTTGTAGCTACAGTGCTCGCTCCACATCGCGCTAAAAATCCCAAGCTCGAGCAGATTTGGCTCGCGACCTAAAATTTTTAAAATTTTTTCATATTCTTCGTCTGAAATTTTATGTGCCGCTATCGTTTTTTTATCCATTTTTCGCCCTTTTCGCCGTTAAATTTAAGTCGCAATAATAACTAAAATTTTCTATCATTTCGATTAATCTTCGCCCTTTTTAAGATACTTCTCGTAAAGTTTTGCCTCTTTTAAAAACGCGTAAAATGCGTTAATATTTGCCGTGATAAATCCCTTGCGCCCGTCAAAAAGCGATCTGCGCAAAATGTACGATTTAAAAAACGCGAACGGATAGATCAGCAAAAGCTTCGCGAGGCTCGGCTTTTTGCCCTTCTCAAAATCCCCCTGCGCGCGTAGCGTAGAGTAGTTGTTGTTTTTCATAACGAGCTCGGCGATCGGCTTTTCGCTAAAATGGTTGATGCAAAATTTGCTCTTTTTCACCGCGCCCTTTACGATCGAAATTTGCGCGTGCACGCCCATATTTTTATACTCGCCGCACTCCTTGCGAAAGAAGCGGATGTGAGTGTTTTTGCGCACGAGATTGGAGCATTTGCGCCCAAGCGAGTATTCATGAAATTTAATATCCAGCGCAGAGTAATCGCTCTGGCTCATAAACTCCTCTATCTCGCCTTTTAGCTCAGGACTTACCTCCTCGTCGCCGTCAAGATTGAGCACCCATTCGTTGCTACATAGCGAAAACGCGTAGTTTTTCTGCACCCCCTCGCCCTGCCAGCCGTGATGGTAAATTTTATCGGTAAATTTACGCGCGATTTGCAGCGTGGCATCGGTGCTGCCGCTATCGACGATTATGATCTCGGCAAAATCCGCCACGCTACGCAGCATACGCTCGATGTGGCGCTCCTCATTCATCACTATCGCATAAACGGACGCTTTAATCATAGTTTGTTCCTTATCCTCGTAAATTTCAGCCAAAAATCAAAAAACCCCTCCGTGCCCAAAATGCCGATACGCTTTACGGCATATTTGTCGTCGCCCGCCTCGTAAAGTCCGCGCTTGACGACCACCGCGCCTTTAAAATTTGATCTGGCGATATTTAAAATTTCGTCGTTAAATTTACCGTACGGGTAGGCAAACACCTCGCAAGGCTGTCCGCAAATACTTGCTACGCGAGCTTTGGATGCGATGATCTCATCTGCGGCAAGCTGTGGATCGCTCGCGTAGGTAAGGTCTAAATTTACGTGGTGCATCGTATGCGCGCCAAACTCCACCAGCCCGCTTGCTTGCATTTTTAAAATTTGCTCCTCGCTCAGCATTCGCGCGAGATGGGTCGTATTAGCGCGCTCCCAGTCGTTTTGCACGGCGCCCGGCACCAAAAATATGCTCGCTCTAAAATCGTATTTTTTCAAAATTTCAAAGGCGTTGGTAAAATTATTTTCAAACCCGTCGTCGAAGGTGATGCAAACCGCCTTTTTAGGCAGCCGCTCTAGCGCGATAAGCTCGCTAAGCTTAAAGCTTTTAAAGCCGTTTTTTGCAAGCCACGCGATCTGCCTCTCAAAATCCGCGGGTCTTAGCCGCCATTTGTCGAATTTATCGCCCTTGTGCTCCTCTACGCTATGATACATCAGCACCCGCGCCTTATGCCAGCCCTGCGGGATCCGCCACCAGTTATAACGCAGCGAAATGCCCACCGCAGCAGCAAAGATCAGAAAGGCTACAAAATAAATCATCTGAATTTCTCTCCGTTTTTATAGACGAACTCGCGCCACTCGTAAGGCTCGCTAAGCGTTAAGCCAAACGTGAGCTCCAGCATAAATTTAGACACGCGCGTGGCATTTACGATTTCTAGCGCCCTAGCCCGACCATTTTTGCCGATAGCCTCGAAACTTCCGTTTTGCAAGCATTCTTTGATCTTGGCAAAACAATCCTTTACATCGCTAAAATATACGACATCGCGCCCATCGATAAAAAGTCTATCCAAGCCCTTTATAGCGGGACTGAATGTGCAAACTCCGCACCCCATAAATTGAGCCATTCGATCGGAGGAGTATAAAATTTTATTTTGATTAGGCTTCCAAACGCCGTCATCCGCGTTAAAATTTATCGCTATTTTAGAGCGCGAAATTTCTTGCTGAAACCGCTCCCCAAACACAAAGGGCTCGCCTAAACTTCCGTAAATTTTAATCTTTATGCCCTCTTTGGCGCATAGTTGCTTTAAAGTCTCGATAAATTCCTTTCTGTTGGGCAGGTAGTCGTTGCCGATATAAAGGACGTCGTGGCTCTTTTCCGACTCAAAATTCCTATCGAATGCGGCATCCGAGATATTGGGCATAAACGAAACTAGGGTATTTGGATTGCGGCGCGAAATTTCCGCCAGATCCGTGGCGTTGGTGCAAAAAAATGCATCGGCCAGGGAAATTTTATTAAAATCGCCGCTATCGGCGCTTCTTAAATCCGCATACCACTGGATTATTTTGATCTTCGGCAGTAGCTTTTTGATGCGGCTTAGAGTATCAAATTTTATCTTTTCGGCCTTACCGATCAGAAGCAGATCGGCGCCGATGTTTTCGCAGATACGCACGAGCTTGGCGTTCATCTTTTTTAAGCCGCTGTTTTTCAGCCCGCAAAAACGCAGGCTCCGCTCCCAATCGCGGTAGCTAAAATCATAGACGAAGTGCCCGCCGCGAACGAGCCCGTGGCTGATCTTGCGCTCCATGCCGTAGAAAAAACTACCGTCGTCGTATTCGTTAAAAATGCCGCAATGCACGATCTTTAGGCTTCGCATAATAGCTCCTCGTAGTAATTTTTAAGCGAGCTAATATAATTTTGCAGCGTCAAAGTTTGCTTGAGCTTGGCGTGTTTTTGCGCGAAAGTCCGGGCGTATTTGCCGTAAGTGCGGTAAATTTCATCGATTTTGGCGCTCAAATCCGCCGCCTCGCATAAAAACTCCTCGCTTAAAATTTCCGAAATTCCGCCCACACGGGTAGATATCAGCACGGGCGAATAAAAAATACCTTCGATCAAAATCACCGGAAAGCCCTCCTTGCGCGAGCTGATGACGTGCAGGTGCGATGCGCTCAGAGCCGCCGCAACGTCGTCGCAAAAGCCGCACAGCCGCACGTGGTCCTGTAATTTTAGCAAATCGATTAAATTTTGTAAATTTTGCCTCTCGCCGCCCTGACCGTAAATTTTAAGCTCGAAATCGAATTTCAGCTCGCTTGCGGCGCGGATCAAAAGATCAAAACCCTTGATCTTATCGAGCCTGCCGACCGCGACGATGTTAAATTTAAAATTTTCCGCCGCTGCGTTTGCGCCCTGTTGCGATACGAATACGCTGCTAGTCTTATTTTGCGATGCGTCCGCATCAAAAGCCCTATCTTGCGACACGCTCGCCCCATCAGGCGTATCTTGCGACGCAAATGCAACGCCGGTCATATTTTGCGACACGCCCGCAGTGCTGGCCAAGTCGCCGCGCGCGTCCTTTGTTTCCTTCGGCGCCACGTTTGCGGTGCCCTCCGCGTCCTTGCAGAGCGCGTAAATTTCATGATTTGCAAACTCCCGCCGCGGCTCTATGCCGAAATATATCACCTTCGCAGCGTGATTTATCGTGGTTGCGACCTTGCGCGAGGCTGCGATGACGTTTTGCACGCTATCGAAAACGGGCGCTTTGCGGTCGTTATGCTTGGTCGCGACAAGCTTAAGGCTTAAAAATTTTTCGACCACGAAGCCGATCTGTGCGGCTTTGGCGCCGTGCGAATGTAAAATTTCAAATCCGCCCGAGCGTAAAAACCGATAAATTTCAGCGAACAAAAAGGGATTGTAGCGCTTGTCTCGGCTTTTGTACTGATAAATTTGCACGCGAGCATCCAGACGCTGCAAAAACTCGCATCTATCGGGCACGATGAGTGCCGTATGCTCGCTTTTGCAAAGCTCATTTAGCGAGTCGATCACGATCTTTTCGACGCCGCCGTAAAATCTGGAGCAGCAAAGATAGGCGATTTTCATCTATTTCTGCCCTTTTTCATCTTCAAAATGAAGCTAAAAAGCCCCTGCCTACCGCTAACCATGATGCGCGGAATTTCAAAATTTGAGTAGTGTGGGCGCAACACGTCGTTTTTCGTCGTAACGGCGCAGCTAAAGCCCGCTTCGCGCGCGCAGCGCACGCTAATCTCGTCGTAAAAGCCGAACGGATAGGCAAAGGCGCCGCAAGAGATGCCAAATTTCGCCTCTATTTCGCGCTTTGATTCGCTCATCTGGCGCAGCTGCTCTTGCGGATCCAGGCTAGGCAAGTTCGCGTGATCAAGCGTATGCGAGCCGATCTCGATGAGGCCGCTTTGTAAAAGCTCTCGGACCTCATCATCGCTTAGCATCTGCTCGCTATTTAGCTCGTCGCTTGATTTTTTTAGATCCTTATCGGTCGCCCAATTCCCGTCAAAGCGCCGGTTCACGATGAAAATCGTCGCCTTAAAGCCGTATTTTTGAAGTATCGGCAGAGCGCCCGTAAGATTATCGCGGTATCCGTCGTCGAAGGTAATGCAAACCGCCTTTGTAGGCTTTTTATCCAAGCTTGCAAGCTCGCTTAGAGTGTAGCTCGTAAAGCCGTTTCGCTTCAGCCACGCAAGCTGTTTTTCAAACGCGGCGGGGGTCACGCGCAGGCGGTTAAATTTAGAGGTATGCTTTGGCAGATGCACGCGGATCATATGATACATCAGCACGCGCGGATACTCGTAAGATTGGTCCTTCGCCCACCACGCAAAGCGCAGGCAAAACCACGCAAAAAGCGCCGCAAAAGCCAAAACCGCCGCCGCGTAGATCATCTCTCAATCCTCATGCGATAAGCCAAAAAGCTCAAAATCGTAGCCAGACTCAGCGCTTCTTTCGACAGATACGCGCCGTGATCGAACTGACAATCTATCAAAAGATAAATTAGAAGCGTAAGAACCCCAAACTGCCTGCGTTGAATGCACTCTTTAAAAACGCTGAATAGGATCGCGCCGTAAAAGATAAGCCCGAGCGCGCCGCTATAAAGTAAAATTTCTAAAAATAAATTGTGCGGCGCGTTATATTCAGGATGCTCAAGGACCGGGGAGCCCGGCAAATTTATATATGAGCCCAGCCCGTAGCCCAAGATAGGCTTTTCTTGCGCCATCTCTAAAATATAGCTCCAAATCACGGTTCTGCCCGAGGAGTTGCCGCTAAATAGCGCTGCTAGCCTTTGCTCAAACGACGGCGAAAGCGCAAGTAAAACGGCAAAAAGCGCGATGAAACCCACCGAGAAAAGCAGGTATTTTTTGTTTAAGCTCTTTAAATTTAGCGCGCCGTAAAACGCGAGCGCGCAGAACGCGCCGACCCACGCCGCCCTAGAAAATGAAAAGATCATAAAAAACGCAAACAAAAATAGAGTCGCAAATTTAAGCGCCAAAGGCCGCCGTATCGCCACCGCGCTAAGGCAGAGCCCAAAGCCCATAAAAAGCCCTAAAATATTGCGGTTCGAAAGCGATCCGCTAAGACCTCCGCGAACAGAGTCGCTTGCAAAGACGATCGCATCGGGGCTGTTTATAAGCTGATAAATCACGCTCACCGATAAAATTCCAAGCCCCACGAACAGAAAGGCAAAAACGGCGTTTTCATCAAAAAATTTAAGCTTATAAAAATAACAAAGTACCAAAAATATAGCGCCGTATCGAAGGACGAAAAATATGGTGCTCTGCCATGCTTTTTTTGAGATAACCGCCTCGTTTAGGAGGTTTGAGATCGCTAGCGTCGCCACTAAACAGATGAAGCAGATCGCGATAAATCGCGTTTTTTTCAAAATTTCGCTTAAAATTTCGTAGTTTTTAAAATACAACAGATGCGCCAAAAAGAGTAAATTTAGCGCCGCGAAGGAGATCTGATAGACCGCGTTTTTGAAAAATAGCGACGCGCACCAAAGAAGCAGCAGCGTTAAAAATGTGATCCTCCAGCCGCTAGGCGCGTTTTCGTAAAAAAATTTTTTCATATTAAACTCTCATAAACCTTTATCGTTTTTTCTACCATCTGCTCTAGGCTGAAGTTTTGCGAAACGTAGCCGTAGCCGTCAAATTTCAGCTCGCGCGCGGGGGCAAACAGCTCCGCCAGCGCCTGCGCATCGCCCACGTCAAAAAAATAACCGTTTTCGCCCTCTTTGATAATATTGAGCGCGCCGCCGTGGCGAGTCGCGATCACAGGACAGTTCAGTGCGATCGCCTCAGCCATCGAACGCCCGAAGCTCTCGGGCTTGCTCGAAGCGCTTACCATGACCGATGAGAGCGAGTAAATCTCGGCTATCTTGCTCTGAGAGCCCGTAAAAATTACGCGCTCGCAGAGGCTAAGTCCCTCTACGAGCGATTTTAGCTCGGAAAAATACTCGTCGCGATCCGCTCTCACGCCGCCTACGATCAAAATTTTAAGCTTTTGTTCGCTTGCCAAAGCCGCGGCGCGGATCAGGGTTTTGTAATCCTTAATCTGCGTGATGCGCCCAATGCTTGAGACGATGAAATCATCCTGCGCGAGGTTAAAATTCTGCCGAAATTCCGCGATGAAGCGCTCGTCTAAATTTTTGGGATTAAATTTTTCTAGATCGATGCCGCGCGGAATGATCGTGATCTTGGCCGCATCCGTGCCGTAGCTTCGCACTACGTGATCGCGCGCGTAGCCGCTAGGGCAGATGATCGCGTCCGCATCCGTCATAATCTTGCTGTAGAAATTTACGGAATTTATCCCATGCACGGTGCTTACGATCTTTGCTTTGGGGCGAGCAAATTTAACCAGCCACGCCGGCACGCGGGAGCGGACATGCACGATGTCGGGAGCGATCCCGCTTAAAATTTTACGCAGCTTTAAAACGCGCGCCGGAGCGCTTAGGATACTTTTGGAGCAAACGTCGAGCTGCACGTGCACGCCGCCATCTTTTTCTATCTCTGGCGCCAATTTGCCGCCGTTACTGATGACGAAATTTTCGATGCCGCGCCGCGCAAACTCTCTATTTAGCTCGACTACGCCGCGCTCGACACCGCCTTCGTTCAGCTCGGGCAGGATTTGCACGACCCTCATATTTTTATCTCCCTCACAAACGCCTCAAGATCGTACTTTGCAGTCTTTTTCAGCTTCGCGCCCTCGCTGTATCGCCTAGCATAGCCCGTAGAAACGAGAGCACTTATGAAATCGTCAAATTTATTATGAGCGTCTTTGCGTTTTAAACTCAAAATGGCTACGCTCGCGCTCCCGTTAGATGCAGCCTCGCTTATCATCGAGACGCTGTCCTCGCTGATAAAGACCCACTCGCACTGCGCCAAAAAATCGCCGATCGGATTTACGGGCTCGCAGCTGTAAATCACGCTGTAATCCCAGCTAAGCTTTTCTAGCGCGCTCTCGGTAGCCCGCGGCGTGCGCGGAGAGGTCGTTAGCGCAAACTCGCAGTCCGCAAACTGCGCCCTTACGTCCTCAATCTGCTTTAAAATTTCATCACCCATCTCAAAGCAGGAATTCGGTCCGCCGATGATAAATCCTACCGCTTTGCGCTGCGGCTTATACAGCCCCTGCGGGCGCGAAAAACTAAGCGAGACGGGCGAAATTTTAAGATTTGCGCGCGGCTTTGGGCGGTCATGCTCGCCTGCGATGATGATGCTAAAATCCTTGCGGTAGCCCTTCGGATACATTAGCGCTATACTCGGCTTTGCGTATCTGCGCGCGTAAAATTTCAGCGCGTAATAGCTCGTAGAGCCCGCTCCTACGAACAGATCAAAATCTGCGAAATTTAAATTGCGATCCGATACGGCGTCTGAATTGGTGCCATTCGGCGCGGCGGGGCTGTTTAAAGCGGGACTATTTAAATTTGATCCGTTTTTGAGGTCCGCCGCCGTGTCGCTCCCACCGAGATCGCACTTAAAAATTTTAAAATAAAATCCTAAAAAATCAAGCGCGTAGGAGCAAAGTTTAAGAAGCTTGTTTGCGTAAGCGATCTTGCAAAGGCAAAACTCAAGCCCTCTTAGCTCGCAAAATGCGATGCTTTGATTCTCGTGCCCCTTGCGGCCGTCGCTTAAGATGAGTGCTTTTCGATGCGGATTGTTAGTGGTGGGCGGATTTGCGCAGGAGCTTTCGCTGTTTAAATTTAGAGAGCCGCCGCCTGCGCGCCACGCCCAGCCTGAAGCGCCCGATCTTAAATTTTTACCTTTAAAGCTTTCGCGCCGCAAAGTGCAAGAGGGGCTGCCGCAAAACGATATGAAATTTTTGAAGTCCGAATTTTTGTCCTTTCGCGCGGCGGCGATCGCTACGAAATTTTCGCGATTTAAAATTTTAACGGCGCGCGCGGCGTTACTTAAATTTACGGCGCTTTGCTCTTTTGCAAAAAGACGCGAGCCCTGCGGCGCGGATAAATTCCTCGTGACGCTGTTTCTGCTCTCGCCTCTTAGAATTTGCCGCGCCATCAGTCCATCTTCCATCGTTTGTGTATCCAAAACCACTGCTGCGGCGCGGTTCGCACGACCTCTTCGAAAATGTCGTTGCACTTTTGCGTGATAAACAGCTCGGCTTTGTCCTTATTTAGCCCCTCAGGTAGCGGCGGGAAATCCTTGATCACGATCTCGTAGCGATCATCCTCTCCGCGGCGCGCAAAAATTGGTATCAGCACGGGGCGAAATTTCAAATAAAGCGACGCGATAGTCTTCGTGGTGTAGCACTGTCGTCCAAAAAAGGTCGTAATCAGGCTGTTTTTAGGACCTGGCTTTTGATCGGGCAGAATGCCTACGTTGCGCCCCTGCTTTAGCGCCTGCACGAGTCTGCGCATCGCATCGTCCTTGTAAATGAGGTCGTTGCCGTAGCGCTCGCGAAACGGCGCCACGAGCCGCTCTTCGATCAACTCATTATCGCTGCGACGCCCGACTACCGAGACGGGAAAGCCATTGGCGCCGAAAAAATTAGCTAGAATTTCCCAATTTCCAAAATGTGCGGTAAAAAATAAAATCCCGTGCGGATTATCACCTTTTAGCTTTCGGACGCGCTCTAGCGCCTGCTCGCCGTTTGAAATCAAATCATCAAATTTTAGTCTGCCGTTGTAAAATAAAAGCGTGTCGGTAAGCGTCCTAGCGATACTGCGAAAATTCTCGATCGCAAGAGAGTGAAGCTCACTTTCGCTTTTTTGCGGATAGGCGGCGCGAAGGTTGTCTTGTGCGACTTTAACGCGCCTGCTAAGCTTCCACGATGCAAAAAGTGCGAGCTTATCGAAAAATGCAAATATGAAGCTTTTCGGCGCGAATTTTGCAAATTTTATCAGACCCAGCGCCAAAAAATATTGGATTTTTTCCTTCATAAAGACCTCGTTTTAAATGCGAGATTATATTGAATTTTGGCTAATTAGTAGCTAAAACGCTATTTACCGAGGCAAAAATTGCTAAACATTTCATCTAGAATTTCGTCTCGCTCAAATGGACGCGAAATACGTGCAATCGCCTCAATCGCGCGATTTATCTCAAATGCAAAAAGCTCAAGCTCGCCGCAAGCCAGGCGCTCGCTCGCGTTTTTAAGAGCTGCGAGCGCGCTCTCGCAAGATAGAATTTGCCGCTCGTTGCTTAGCATAAGGCCATCGAAATTTTGAGAATTTAAGTAGCTCTCAAGCGCGGTTAAAATTTTATCCACGCCCTCATTTGCAGAAATTTCAAGTGGCGTAAAAATGGAATTTGCTTGGGTAGTTTGCCTAGCGGAATTTATTGCAGAGCTACTAGGCGCGATGGAATTTACAGAATTTTGTTTGGAATCATCTTTCGTAAAATTCTCCGCAGCACAGCTTGCAGTAACGCGCTCGGTATTGGGCGACGCTAGTCCCACTTTTGCGGCGGAATTCTGTTCCTTTGGATTTATGGAATTCGCAAGGGCTATTTGGCTTGTAGGCGCGGAATTTGTGGAAGTAGAATTTTGTGCGCTTAGGTCACGCTTTAAATTTTTAGCTTTTAAATTCTGCGCGCAGGAATTTAAAGAAGCGTCGCAGGTATGACTTTGCTTTAAATTTTCGGCTGTGAAATTCTCTGATATGGGACTTTCAGCTGCGAAATTTTTTGCAGAAAAAGCCTCTAAATCATCGCCAAGATCCTCCACGCTAGGATGAAATTTACGCGGCAAGTCGCATTTATTTAAAACGTAGATGATTTTTTTGTCTTTTTGTTCACGCAGTATTTTTAGGATCTGCGCATCCTCGGCGTCCCATTCGCGACTTGCGTCAAACACTGCCAAAATCACGTCCGCCTCGCTTGCAGCGCGAAGCGAATATGAAATGCCGATACTTTCGAGCTTTGAGCCGCTGTGTCTGATACCTGCAGTATCGACTATACGGATTAGATGAGTGCCTATCTGCAGGCTTTCTTCGATGAGATCGCGCGTAGTGCCCGCTTCGTCGCTCACGATAGCGCGCTCGAAATTTAAAAGCGCGTTTAGTATACTTGATTTGCCGACGTTGGGTCTGCCTACGATCGCCACCTTAAAACCCTCGATTAGCCCTTTGCGACTGCGGCTTATGCGGGTGATTTTTCCCAGGCTTTTTATATTTTCATCCAGCATCTTTTGCGAGCTTTGCAGCACATCAGAAGGCAGATCGTCCTCTGCGTAGTCGATGCAAACCTCGACAAAAGCTAGCGTCTTAACCAGAGCCGCGCGCAGATTTGCGACGAAGTCTGCTAGCTCGCCGCGCAGGTTTCTAGCTAAAATTTTAGCCGCACTTTGCGAGCGCGAATTTATAAGATCGCTTATGGCTTCGGCTTTACTAAGATCCATTTTGCCGTTTAAAAACGCTCGCTTACTAAACTCGCCCGGATTTGCTATGCGCGCGCCCAGAGCCAGCACGGCATCTAACGCCAAGGACGAAGCCGTAAAGCCGCCGTGGGTCTGCACTTCTACGACATCCTCGCCGGTAAAGCTATGCGGAGCCTTAAAATATATCAAAATCGCCTCACCGAACGCTTCGCCGCTCGCGTCAAAAAGATTCACAAGCGTGGCATAGCGAGGGCGCAAAGAACTGCGATGTGAAAGGCCTAGAGCGATAGATAGCGCTTCCTCGCCTGAAATTCTAACTATGCAAATTCCGCCGATGCCGTGCGCCGTAGCGATAGCGGCAATAGTCTCGATCACGATTAGCTTTTTTCGTCTACGATGACGATTTTGCCGCTACGCGTGGATTTGATGCCCACGAAACGATCTGGATACGCCCGCTTTAGTTTATCGGCTACGATTTTGATAAATGCGCCGTCAAAAGCTTTCGTGACGATACGCTCATTTCCGGAGCGTTCCACGAGTGCATTTACATAAGAATCGATAAATCGTTCTTGATTTTGTAAAAATTCCGCGATTTCAAAAACTACGGCAAGATCATATCTGATGCTGATCCAGTTGTAAATCATATACGAAAGTGCCTTGTAGCGGTGTCCTTCTTTGCCTATCAAAAGCGCACTATCCTCGCCTTGCAGCTTGATATAGACGGTATTTTCGTCGATTTTGCTAACATCGCTAACTTCGATAT
>NZ_CALKTT010000012.1 GCF_937997535.1 uncultured Campylobacter sp. | reverse complement strand
AGTGGGAGTTGATCCCTTCGAGTCCGATTTTTGCAAATATCGCAGTCAGCGCCGCAAAGGTTGCTGATGCAAGTGCCCAAACCGCCCATGTCTCCATGATATTCCTTTATGAAATGAATTATTGGATTATAGCCCTATTTAGGTAAAATTTCCTTATAATTTCGCGAGCGTCGCAGCAAAAAGCTAAATCGCAAGCGAGCAATCCTACGAAGGCGGCATTGAAATTTTAAAATTTTAGCCGCAAAATACGGCTAAATTTCAGTTCCGACAAGCAAAGCTCGCTTCGCGCGCTACCGAATGAGTTCGGGCGCCGTTTGAGTGGTGTGCCGCAAGACACTGTTCGCAGAAACTGTTATAAAATTTTGCTTCGGCAAGATAAAATTTTATCGAGGCAAGACGAGCTTTCCTTCGAATGCAAAATTCTATTTTGATTCAGCAAAAGCACGACCGAATACCCCTTTCACAAATCCAAACGCTATATAAATTTCTCCGAGCAGAAAGATCTGAATTTAAAAAATATTTATCGTTTGTATATAGAGTCTCAAAATTTCTACGAGGAGAGCTTATGAAAAAATTCCTACTCGCGCTCATTGCGATATTCGTTTTAGCGGGCTGCAGCAGCGATCCAAAAGGCGTAGCCGAGGACTTCATCAGAGCCCTATACGAGGGCGATTCTAAGACTTTGGTGGATGTTATAGACATACCCGATAAGGACAGATCGGACGACGGCTCTATGCAGATGATAAACGGCAAACTGATACAAATGGCAGGTGCCGGCAAGGAGGAGGCTTCCAAGCGCGACGGGCTAAAGGGTGTCTCGGGCGAGCTGCAAAATAGCGACGAGAAATTGGCGCTCGTGAAGGTCACCGTGTCTTTTAAAAACGGCACGAACCGCACCGAGAGCGTTAAACTCGTCAAAAAAGACGGCAAATGGAAGGTTGCGCTTTAGCCAAAAAGCTTCTCGTCTGCCTGATCTTCGCTCTAGGCGGGCTCGGCGAGCTTTGGATGCTCACGCGCGCGCCTACGACAAAAGAGCCGCTGCGGGTGCCGGATGAAATTTTATCAAACCTACGCACGGGCGATCTCGTCTTTCGCCTAGGCGACGTCACCGACAGCCGCATAATCGCGACTGCGACGGATTTTAAATACTCGCACGTAGGCATGATCGTGCGCGAGCGCCCGCTTTTGGTGGTACACACCGTAACGGGCGAGGGCGAGCGAGACGGCGTCGCGACCGTTTCGATGCGGGAGTTTTTGGCGCATGCACGAGACTTCGGCGCGGCGCGGATAAAATTTTTAAGCGAGGAGCAAAAGGCGCGCCTCGCTGCCTCTTTACTTAGGCGCGTCGGCGAAGACTTTACGCTAAGACCTCGCGGCGAAGCGAACCTCTACTGCACGACGCTGCTTGAGCAGGAAATTTCAAAAATAACGGAATTTTCGCCGCAGTATTTCAAACTCAACCTAGCCGTCCTAGGCGGCGAATACCTCGCGCCGAAGGCGTTTTGGCATTACGGCGGCGTTGAAATTTTATACGAGTGGTAGGCACGACCTAGCTTGGGCTGGAATTTTGCGCGCTGTGTAAATTTAAAATATCGCGTCAATTCAAATCCGCGCATGAATAAAATTTGATCTTAAAATTTCGTGCCGTAAAATTTCGGTCAAAATTTGTTTTGGCGCTAAATTTTAAAATTCCGAAACGGCGTAAAATTTTACGTAATATAGAATTTCGTGGAGTATTAAATTACGAAATTCCACTAATTACTAAATTTGCAAAATTTGGTTGGCGTGGAATTTTATAGAGCGCGTAACTTACAAAATTTCAAAAAGCAAAGCGCGCGAGCTCTACAGCTCGCCGAAAAGCGCTTCGAGATTTTTAAGACCTTCCTCCGTGGAGACCTTTTTCTCGCTTGCCGAGCCGGTTTCGATAAGCTCGATCTCGCAGCCGCACAGCATCGAAGCTAGGCGGATATTTAGGCCGTTTTTGCCGATCGCTTTACTTTTTTGATCGGGGTTTACATAGACGATCGCCTTGCCGTCCTGCGCTATTTTGACCGAGTTTACGATCGCAGGCGCCATCGCACGAGTGATCAAAATTTCGGGGCTTGCGGAGTATTCAAACGCGTCGATGCTCTCGCCGCCGCTTCCGTCTTGCAAATTTTTGCTTAAAAATCTACTCACCGCGTCGATTCGAGCGCCTCCTTTGCCGACGGTGGCGCCTACCGGATCGACGTTTGGCGAAACGGCGCTAAGCGCGATCTTGGCCCGCCTGCCAGGGATTCTGGCGCAGGCTTGGATGATGACGCTGCCGTCTTTGATCTCTGGGACTTCGGTGGCGAGTAGGGCTTCTAGGAATTTCGGGCTGGTGCGCGAAAGCTCCAGTCTGATGCCGTGAGATTTGTCGATCGCTACGTTTTTGATGACGGCTTGCAGCACGTCGCCGATCTTGAAATTTTCGCCCTTGATGCGGTTTTTAAGCGGCATAAAGGCCTTCGTATCCTTGATCTCTACGTAGGTCGTGCCGTCGTGATCGATCTTGGTGACCGTGCCGTGAGTGAGAGTGCCTACTTTGCTTTTATAATTTTCAAAAATTTTCTCTTCAAGCAGTCGCTGTATATGAAAATTTAGCTCTCTAGCTAGCACGCCGGAAGCCGTGCGGCCGAGGTTTTCGATATTTATTTCGTAGCTTAGCTCATCGCCGATCTCTGCGTTTTCGCCTATTTTTTTGGCTTCGCTCAGCGCGATGAAGTTGTGATCGCCGAGCCGCTCATCATCATCTGCGACGACGTGAACCTTTTGATAAAGCTTGACGCGCTTGGTTTGCGGATCGACTTCGCTGTCGTAGAGATACTCCTCGCCGAAAAGTCTTTTTGCGGTCTGGATGAACGCCGTTTTGACGCGCTCTTTGACATCTGCGGGCTCAAGCCCCTTTTCATTTGCAATCGACTCGATGATGTCGGTGATTTTTTCCATAAATTTTCCTTAAGATTTAATTTCGTGCTACTAAATTTGGATTTTAAATTTTGAAGTGCGGTATTATATGGAATTTTGACTTTATTTTTATTTAAACGAATTATTATCTAAATTTCGCTAAACTCGCGGGTTTAAAAAGATAAATGAAAGGATAGATCATGCAGCTAAAACTTGCCAGAACGGAGCTCGCCTCTAAGCCAAAAAGCGTTAAGATCGAGGATTTGCAAGCCCAAGTAGAAAAGAGCGGACAGAAAATATTTTATCTGGATAGAGAAAATTCTCAAAAAGATTTAGCCGCTTTGGTGGATTTTTTCGATACTAAGGGTTTTAGCGTGTATCAGCGCATAGTGCGATACGGGCTGAACGAAAACGAGTATATGTACGAGGTGCATATCCTTTGAGCAAACTCCTCTTCATCCAGACCCTAGGTTGCGCGATGAACGTGCGCGATAGCGAGCATATTATCGCGCAGCTAAAAGAGCAAGATTACGAGATTACCGACGACGTAAATATCGCGGATCTAATCTTAATAAACACATGCTCCGTGCGCGAAAAGCCCGTGCATAAGCTCTTCAGCGAGATCGGTGCATTTGATAAAGCTAGAAAAAAGGGCTCCAAAATCGGCGTTTGCGGCTGTACCGCAAGTCATCTGGGCGGAGAAATTTTTAAACGCGCACCATTCGTGGATTTCGTACTCGGCGCCAGAAACGTATCTAAAATTTCGCAAGCTGTATGTACGCCTAAATTTATCAGCACTGACATAAACTACGATGAGAGCGAGTTTGCTTTCGGCGATTTTGCGAGCTCGCCATATAAATCCTTCATAAACATAATGATCGGCTGCGATAAAAAGTGCTCCTACTGCATCGTGCCGCAGACTAGAGGCGATGAAATTTCAATCCCCGCTCAAATCATCTTGCGCGAAGCTGAAAGATCCGCTGCTCGCGGCGCCAAAGAGATATTTTTGCTCGGCCAAAACGTCAATAATTACGGCAAGCGCTTTTCTAATGCCCACGAAAAAATCGACTTCAGCGACCTGCTCATGCGGCTTAGCAAGATAGAGGGCATCGAGCGCATCCGTTTTACCAGCCCGCATCCCCTGCATATGGACGATAAATTTCTAGACGTTTTTTGCAATAACCCTAAAATTTGCAAATCGATGCATATGCCGCTACAAAGCGGCTCGAGTAAGGTTTTGCGCGATATGAAGCGCGGATATACCAAGCAGTGGTATCTAGACCGCGCGCTTAAACTGCGCCAAAGCTGCCCGGGCGTGGCGATTAGCACCGATATCATCGTGGGCTATCCGAGCGAGAGCGAGGAGGATTTTGCCGAGACGATGGAGGTGCTAGAGGCGGTGAGATTTGAGCAGGTTTTTTCCTTTAAATTTAGCCCTAGACCGCTCACGCCAGCGGCAAATTTAAAGCTGCTGGATGATGAAATTTCAAGCGAAAGATTAAGCAGGTTGCAAAGCGCTCATACTAAAATTTTAGACGAGATCGTAGGGGCGCAAAAAGATAAAATTTTCGACGTATATTTCGAGGAGCTGCGCGAGGACGGCACCGCGTGCGGTAGAAGCTTTTCAAATTTTTTAATCTGCGCGCAAGGCGGCGAGGAGCTGCTAGGCAAAACGCGCAGAGTACGTATCGAAAAGACCGCCAGAATGGCGCTTTATGGAAAAGTTATCGCTTAAAAAGCGGCTATTTTTCCGCGTCGCCGAATATCTCATTTTTATTCTGATTTGGTGTATTTTTTTAACGTGCAGGGTTAAATTTACCCCCACGAAGCTGCCCGAAAAGCCCTGCGTCGTCGTGTTTTGGCACGGAAGATTAGCGATGATGAGCTTTGCTTATAGGCGGTGGTGGCTACGGGATTTCGGCAAGAGGCGCGCCAAGGTCATCATCTCGGATCACAAAGACGGCGAGATAATCACGCGCGTGATCTCGCATTTCGGTATCGGCGCAATTCGCGGCAGCAGTTTCAAGGGCGGCGCGCGAGCCCTTATGGGCGCGATCAAAGAGATAAAAAACGGCACCGACGTCATCATCACTCCCGACGGTCCGCGCGGCCCGTTTCATAGCGTCGCCGACGGAGCCGTGATCCTTGCGCAGCGGCTAAACTTAGACATTTACGCGCTAAATTACGAAGCGAGCAGTTTTTGGAAATTTCGTAGTTGGGACGAGATGGTGTTGCCAAAGCCGTTTTCGCGTATAAATTACAGCCTCAGTGCGCCGCTGAATTTGACAGGGCTTGACCTTGATGCGGGTAAAGAGGCGATTAGGCAACTACTTTTTGCAAGCGCTGAGCAGGACATTAAATTTTAGTTTGAAATAATAGTCTTTTGGTATAATTGCGATTTTAGGAGAGAAAATGGCACTATTTAAGGCAAAATCATTCCTCAGCGTCGCTAAAAGTGCCGGCGCATGCGAGTTTTTTTATAGAAAATTGGGCTTTGGCAAAAGAATTTTGGATGAGAAATCCGATCGCTTTCCCATCGCGCAAGAAAACGATCTGGCTACCTCGCTGGCGGGCTTTGCGGATCTGAGTGATAAAAATTTAATCTCTTGCGTGCTGATAGACGACGAAAATCAAAGGGTGCATTTTAACGAAGATTATATGATTAAAGAAAATAGTATTTATCAAAAAGTCGATGATAGCTTCATAGTGGAATTTCCTCGTGCAAGTGCACAGGCGGCGGATGAGACTTTTGGAATAGAATTTAGCTCGCACGCTAGTTTATTTAAAATTTTATACTTCTTGCTAAAAAATCAAAGCGATTTTGAAAACATGGCGATGTTCGCGCTGAAATTTAATAACCGCGCATGTTTCGTCGTCGCCAACCAAGAGCGCGTACTCTATGCCGACATAATGCGTATCGATGAGGAGATGCAGGCAGCGATGAGCGATACTGACGAGCTATTTTACGAGCTTTTAAATTTTCAGATCGAGACCTTCTATAAATCCGAAAATAGCGAGTTTCTCACCAATGTTTTCATCTACTCAGACGGCACGCTTAGTAATGAGATCGGTTATGTGATTTTTACGCGCATCTTCATCAAAACAAATTTGATAAATCTAAATTTCGCCGATTACATTAACAAAATCGCAATGCTGGAAGCTCGCTAGATCAAATTTTTCGCTCCGCACCGAGGCAGAATTTTAAAATTTTATCTTTGCAGTATTTCGCTTGCTTGATACGATTTAGTTGCTTGTTCGCGATTGCGTTTTGTTAAATTTATCTCGCGTTACATAATGGAATTTTGACTAGATAAAATCATCCGTATTTTAAACGACTTGCTTTTAAATTTAAGCTTATTTGCCGCAAAGGGTCCGTCTTGCGCCGTAAATTTTATCTTTTTCACGAATCCCGATTAATTTTACGTAAAAAATTTTCTATCAAAGCCTGCCTTTGCTCCACATCGTCGTTCTCGCTAATGCCCTCTAGCTCGCTTGCGTGATGGGCCTTGGGCGGGATATCTTTCAGATACGACCACACCTCGTCTTCGCTTAAAATTTTGCCGTGCAGATCAAAACCTACGTTTAGCGCTCTGCCTGAAACCTCGGCGATATCTGCGTGCAGGTGACCATAGAGCATCAGTGCACCATAATGGCAGTTTGCCCACTCGATCATAGGGTAGTGAGACAGAGCCGCTCTTTTATGCGATAGACGCACAAAGGCATATCCCACGATTTGCTCAAACATAAAATTGCCGTCCGCCTTGCGTCCGCTTAGTAGTTCGTTTTTCATCGCAGCGATGCGCCCATCGTGGTTGCCGAGCACCAAAAAATGTCGCCCGTTTAGTCTGCGAAGTAACTCACAAGTGTGCGCAAAATCCTTGTGAAAGGACACATCGCCGAGATTATAGACGAGATCTTTGGGCGTAACGAGCGCATTCCAAGCGGCGATGAGATTTTCATCCATTTCGGCTACGTTTGCGCCTTTTCTAAAATTTGGATATTTTTTAAGCACCAGCTCGTGGCCGAAGTGCAGATCGGAGGTAAAATAAACGCTCATAAAAGCTCCTCAAATAGCGCAAAATCCGTGCTCTCAGCAAATAAAAATCCGCGGTTTATCGGCGGGATTTTTAAGGTGCGGCACGCTTCTTTAAATTTCTTTTCCATCGCCGCTTTGATATATGGCGTCACAAAAATAAAATTTTTGCCCGCTCCTACGGCTACCTTGCTGCCTAGCACACAGCCTGCGCTGTTTTCTAGGCAACGCGCGCATTCGTTTCGCTGTGCCGAGCTTAGCACTAGTCCTAGCCGCTTGCACGCCTGATCTACGCCGCGAAGCTCGCCCCGGCCGCGTTTTATGAGATAAATTTTTGCCGCAGGATTAGAAATTTCGGGAGTTAAGCTTAACGCGTCGATCGCCAAAAACTCAAAGCTCTTTTTTACGCCGCCAAAGTATTTGTTTAAAAACGGCTCGCTAAATTTCGCGCGAATAAAGCCGCGTTTAAACCGGTTCGTCAAATTCGTTTCGTCGGTGAAATATTTTAGGTTTCGCTCACGCAAAAACTGCTCCAGCTCGCACTTTCGCACGCCTAGAAGCGGACGAGCGATCACGTAGTCCTCGCGAGCTTCGAGCTCCTGCATACCCAGCAGCTCGCTAAGCCCCGCACCGCGCCCAAGCTGCATCAAAAACCACTCGAATTTATCGTCAAACTGATGCGCCAAGATCAAATTTTCATAGCCCCGTTCGCGGCAAATTTGGCCGAAAAACTCGTATCTGGCCGCGCGCGCCTCGTGCTCGAAATTTAACGCGCCCAGACGCACGCTTTTTGCGTAGATTTGTTTGTTAAATTTAAGCGCCAAGTCTCGCGCCGAGGCGACTTCGTCCTTGCTTTGTGCGCGGACGTTATAATCCACGATCGCAAGATCAAATTTCACGCCCGCCTCATCCAAAAGGTAAAAAAGCGCTGTGCTATCGACGCCATGCGAAAAAGCAAGCAGATTTTTGCCAGCCCGCAGCAAGGCTAGAATTTTGCTCGGAATTTCAGGCGGATTTTTCATCTCTCTTACGAGCTTCTTAGTACTCGCGCGAGCAGTCTATCGCCCGCAAATTCCGTGATCTCGCACTCGTATAGACCGCCTGCTTTTAGGTTTTGCACGCAGCTTTCGTTGATTAAAATTTCGCCATCGATGTCCTTGCCCCATGCAAGAGGCTTGGCGCCGTAAAAAAACTCGCCCTCGCTGCTGGCACCTTCGATTATTAGGGGTATCTTTTTGCCTACGAGCGTGCGCATGCTGCTATCTATCGCCTCGCGCGTGATTTTCTCGATTTTATTCAGACGGCGACTAATTGTCCGTGCGGGGATTTGCGACATCGCAAAGCTCGCCGTATCCTCCTCTTTGCTGTAAGCAAAAGCTGAAATTCTATCAAATTTAAACTCCTGCAAAAAGTCGCAAAGCTCGTCAAATTCTACGTCTGTTTCGCCCGGGTGCCCGACGATGACGCCCGTTCGTAAAAATGCACCCGACGCACTTCGCATTAAATTTAAAAGCTCTTTGATCCGCGCCGCACTTGCGCCGCGCTTCATCAGGCTTAGCATTTTGTCGTTTATGTGTTGGATCGGCATGTCGAAGTAGTTTGCGAAAACGGGTGAGTCCACGATCGCGCGGATGAGCCGCTCGTCGGTGCTGGTGGGGTAGAGATACAGCACGCGCGCTACCTTGACGCCCTCGATTTTTTCGATGCGTTTTATCAGCGCGACTAGGTCGGCGCCCCACTCATCAGCTATTTCATCGCTTGCGTTCTCCTCGCTAGAGCTCTTGCCGCGGGTGAGCCTGCCTTGAGCGGAAATTTTATCTGCCGCGCCGCCGCTTGAGTCATCAGAATTCTGCCCGTCGCGAAAGCCTGCAAAATTTAACTCATCGCGGTAGTCTTTAAAATTTGATCCGCCTTTTTTGCCGCGTCTTAGATCGCGACCGTAGCTGCTAGAATCCTGCGCTATAAAGCTAAAATCGTAAAATCCGCGCGCCACCAAGCCGCGCACCTCCGCTTCGATATCCTCGATGCTGCGGCTTTTTAGGCGGCCTTTGAAGCTCGGAATGGCGCAGAAAGAGCACTTTTGATTACAGCCTTCCGAAATTTTAACGTAAGCATGGTAGTTTGAGCCTGTTATCACGCGCGAAGAGGTAAGCGCGGGGCTTTGCAGATAGGTTTGCGGGCTGAATAAATTCTGCTTTTTTAAAATCATCTCATCGATTTTATCGTAGTCGCCAACGCCGCTAAAAATATCGACCTCGGGCAGCTCGCGCATGAGCTCATCCTTGTAGCGCTGCATCAGACAGCCCGTGACGACCAGCAGCGCGCCGCTTTTTTTCTGCTCGCTAAGCTTCAAAATCGTGCGGATACTCTCCTGTTTGGCGCTTGCGATGAAACCGCAGGTATTTACGATGATGACGTCGGCAGAGGCCACATCGGGCGTGAGCTCATAGTTTTGCAAGCGCCCAAGCATGATCTCGCTATCGACTAAATTTTTATTGCAGCCTAGAGAAACGAGATGGAGTTTTGCCATTTTACAGCCAGATATTATCGATCAGACGGGTCGTGCCTACCTTGGCGGCTACTAAAATGATAGTATCTCCCGACTTGATCTGCGAAATTTCATTAAATTTATAATCCACGAACGCTATATAATCGACCGCCAGCGGCTCAAGCACGCTAAGCATCTTTTCGCGGACGATGTTTAGGCTGATCTCGCCTTTTTTAATAAGCGAGCTGGCATTTAGCAAGGAGCGCGAAAGCTTAAGCGCCATAAGCTTACCCTCCTCGTCCAGATAGGCGTTGCGCGAGCTAAGCGCCAAGCCGTCGCTCTCGCGCACGATCTCACATGGCACGATATTTATATCCATAAAAAAGCTCTTTACCATATTTTGCACGATAAAAAGCTGCTGGGCGTCCTTTTTGCCCATATATACGTTGAGCGGACGCACGAGATTAAAAAATTTATTTAGCACCTTAAGTACCCCGTTGAAATGCCCCGGCCGCGTCTTGCCCTCCAAAATTTCGCTTAACGGCTTAGGCGCGATAATGCCCGGCTCACAGGAGCCGTAAATTTCATCTACGCTCGGGATAAAAAGCGCGTTCACATCGAGGCTCTCGCAAATTTTAATATCGCCCGCTTCGTTTTTTGGGTAGCTATTTAGATCCTCGCCCGGCAAAAACTGCGCCGGATTGAGGAAAGTTGAGACGATTACGATGTCGTTTTCGTTTCGCGCCCTTTTTATGAGGCTCGCATGCCCCGCGTGCAAAGCTCCCATCGTAGGCACGAAGCCCACGCTGCCGCTTGCCGCCGCTCTGAAGCTTTTTAGCTCTTCTACGCTTCTAATAATTTGCATTGTTCTCTCTTTTCAATATAAAATATTAAGGCTGGCAATTATATCAAAAAATATTAAAGGTATAAATTAAGTGCGAAAGGGCGATCTATTTAGCGAGCATTAATCAATAAGTACTAAAATCTACCGCGAGCTTTAGCTCTAAAATAAACTTCAAAAGGAGCGAAAATGGCTACTCAAGAGACAAATTTGGAATCTTTGAAAAAGGATATCGACTCTTTAAAAGCGGATTTTAAAGAGATTATGAAGTCCATCAAAAACATAGGCGCAGAGCGTGCGGAGTCTGCCAAAGATAAAATTCTAGATCAGCTAAACAGCAATGAGATCAAAAAATATATAGATGATCTAAGGCTCAAAGGCAAAGACGGCATAGAAAGCGTGAATGACACGATAAAACAAGATCCGATAAAAAGCGTCGCTATCGCTGCTGGCGTCGGATTTTTGCTCGCTTGGTTGCTGAAAAAATAATGGCCGGCATATCTGAATTTATAGTTTCGGTAGTAGAGCTCGTAGACGCTCAAGCTAGCGATATCAGGCGCTCTTTTTTAAAGAGCGCCAACTCGGTTTTACTAAACATAATTACGGGCGTGATTTGCATTATAGGCTTAGTTTTCTTTTTGCTAGGGCTGTACGCGCTTCTTGAAAAAACTATCGGAGAAATTTGGGCGTATTTTGCCTGCTCCATTGCGGCTTTTTTATGTTCCATTATCGTGTATAAGGTACTTTCGTGCAAAGCGAAATGACAAAAGAAAAGCTAAGACTAGTGGTGTCTATGCTTGAAGACAGAAAAGCCGATTGCAAAAAGCTGAAGCTAGAAGAAGCAAAGCTAAAACTGCTACTAAACGACCCCTTGCCCGATCTCTCGACGGAGCTTAAACTGATTAATCACGGCAATATCAAGCAGGTTTTGATATCCCTAATAGATAAATGCTTCATAATGCCCGCCTTAAATAAAATTTTATAAACAACCTTAATCCAAAATATGTTATAATCACGCCAAAAGCATAAAAAAAGGTTTTAAATTTTGGATAATTACGAATACACGGAACTTTTAAAAACCCTAAATACTAAAGTCGAAAATATTGCGGGCGTCGTAAAACCGGAGAACATCAAAGCGCGCCTAAAAGAGATCAAGGAGCTTGAAAACGATCAAAATCTATGGCAGGACGTCGCAAAAGCAGGCGCCATCGGCAAGGAAAAAACTAAAATTTCAAATATCTTAAATAAATTTCTAAATGCTAAAAATGCCGTAGACGACGCAAAAGCTCTATATGAGCTGGCAAACTCGGAAAACGACGAGGAGACGATAAACTCGCTTTTTGCCGAAGCGGACGAGCTAGAGGACAAGATCATAAATTTAGAAATTTCTATGATGCTTAGCGGCGAAAACGACGATAAAAACGCTATCGTCAGCATTCATCCGGGCGCGGGCGGTACGGAGAGTAACGACTGGGCGAGTATGCTATACCGCATGTATCTGCGCTTTTGCGAGCGCGAGGGCTTTAAGGTCGAAACCCTGGACTTCCAAGAGGGCGAAGAGGCAGGACTAAAAGACGTGAGTTTTATCGTTAAAGGCGTAAACGCTTACGGCTACCTAAAGGCTGAAAACGGCATCCACCGCCTCGTGCGAACCAGTCCGTTTGATAGCGCGGGACGCCGCCACACGAGCTTTACCAGCGTGATGGTAAGCCCCGAGATCGACGACGACATCGAGATAGAAATCGACGAAAAAGATCTAAAAATCGACACCTACCGCGCGGGCGGAGCAGGCGGTCAGCACGTAAACAAAACCGAGTCCGCGGTGCGCATCACTCACGTGCCCACCAGCATCGTCGTGCAGTGTCAAAACGACCGCAGCCAGCACAAAAACAAAGCCACCGCGATGAAAATGCTAAAATCGCGCCTCTATGAGCTAGAGCTAATGAAACAGCAAGAAGCCGCCGGCAGTATCGAAAAAAGCGAGATCGGCTGGGGTCATCAGATCCGCTCCTACGTGCTTTTCCCGTATCAACAGGTCAAAGATAACCGCAGCGGCGAGGCGTATAGCCAAACCGACGCGATACTAGACGGCGACATAAAAAAGCTCATTGAGGGCGTTTTAGTAAGTCAGAAAAGCATAAACTAGAAAGGAAAAATATGGAAATTTCAGCTCTTTTAAACCAACTAGGCTACAACGAAAACGACGCGACCGCCGCGCAGGTTAAGCGCATCCTAAACAACTGCGACGGGTTAAATTTAAGCAGCATTATCACGCTAAACGACCACCTAAAACCGCTTGGCGGCTTTGTAGCGATGAGCGGCAGCGAGGACGTGTTTAAGATAAAAAACGCGGGCAAAACGCCGGGCGCGCTAAACGTGATCGAAAACTGGGCTGAAAAGAACAAAATAAGCATAAAAAGAGTAAATGAAAATACTCACTACATACTAGGAAAAAACATATGAAAAACTACGATATCATCGTCATCGGCTTTGGCAAAGCAGGCAAAACTCTCGCCGTAAAAGCCGCAAATTTAGGCAAAAAGGTTGCCGTGATCGAAAAATCGGCGCAGATGTACGGCGGAACATGCATAAACGTCGGCTGCATCCCGACAAAAAAGCTAGTAAATTTAAGCAAAGAAGCGCAATACGTAAATAATAACGTCGCGGGCGAATACTTTACGCTAAGTATCGAGAAAAAAGACGCTCTCGTTTCCGCGCTTAGAGCTAAAAATTTCGCTATGCTTGACGGCAACGCAAACATCGACGTGATAAACGGCACGGCTAAATTTATAGATAAAAATAGTGTAGAAGTCTCGGCCGCAGACGGCTCAAAAAGCGTGCTGACCGCGCCAACGATCGTCATAAATACGGGCTCGATTAACGAAAAACCTAGCTTTAAGCTTAGTTCAAATTTGGCTTACGACAGCACGGGGATTTTAAACCTAAAAACGCTTCCAAAGCACCTAGTAGTCGTAGGCGGCGGATATATCGGGCTTGAGTTTGCCTCGATGTTTGCCGAGTTTGGCTCAAAAGTTACTATCGTAGCTCGCTCGGGCGTGCTAAAAAACGAGGACGAGGACGTAAAACAGAGCGTAAAGGCGCTACTACAAACGCAAGGCGTCGAGATTTTAGAGGGCTGCGAAGTTAAAAATTTAAAAGATAGCACGCTAAATTTCACCCAAAACGGCGAGCCAAAAAGCCTTGAAGCGGACGCGTTTTTACTAGCGACGGGACGAGTAGCGGCGACTGCGGAGCTAAATTTAAGCGCAGCCGGCGTACAAACGGATGCCAAAGGAAACGTGTCGGTAAACGAGTTTTTGCAAACCGCCCAGCCGCATATCTATGCAGTAGGCGACGTTCGCGGCGGCGAGCTTTTTACCTATACGAGCCTAGATGATTTTCGCATCGTCTTTGACAAGCTTTTTGGCGTCGGCAAACGCAGCACTCTAAACCGCTCGCCTCACGCCAGCACGCTTTTTACCGAGACTCCGCTAGCTAGCATTGGACTAAACGAAAAACGAGCCGCGGCGCAAAATTTAGACTTTAAAGTCCTAAAACTCGCACTAGCTGCAGTCCCGGGCGCAAAGGTAGTCGGCAACGAAACGGGATTTTTAAAAGCGATCGTGGACGCAAAAAGCGGCAAAATTTTAGGCGCGGCGTTTCACTGCGTTTATGCAAACGAGCTTATCAACGAAATCGCCATCGCAATGGCTCTAGGCGCAGGTGCTAATTTCTTTAAAAATCAGATTTTCACCCACCCTAGTATCAGCGAAGCGCTAAATGACCTCTTTGGACAATTTTAAAAACGACGGAAAGGATAAAAAATGAGGAATTTACTTCTTACCTTTATCGGGCTTTTATTCGTGGGATGCGCAGCTTCAAGCGGCGGCCCTAGCGACAACCCGGACTATGATTTTAACAAACGCGCCATAGAAGTACTAAAGCCCAAATGCGAAAGCGGCAACTACTCCGCGTGCAACGATCTTGCCATCAGCTATCAAAATCTGCAAGATCACAAAACCGCTCTAAAATACTATGAAAGAGCATGCAAAAACAACTATCAAGCCGCCTGCACAAACCTCGCCAACATGTACCAAACCGGCCTTGGCGTGAGCAAAGACGCAAACAAAGCTCTTGAAATCTATAGCGCCTCATGCACGAACGGCGGGGCGTACTCTTGCTACTACTTAGGCGAGTTTTATCGCTCGGCAATCGACGGCAAAGAACCGGACTACGCAAACGCCATGTCGGCCTACGATAGAGGCTGCAAACTAGGCGACGTACCGTGTTGCACAAACACTGCAGTCCTCTACGAACACGGACTAGGCGTAGCGCAGGATGAAACAAAAGCTAGAAGCATCTACCGCTCGGCGTGCTTTAGCGGCGATACGTCCGCATGCGACAATCTAAAAAGAATGGGTAGAAAGCGCTAAATTTAACATCTTTTAGTTCGGCATTAAATTTACTACGGCGAGTCAAATTCGGCTCGCCTTTTTTAAATTTAACGG